>JAJYNM010000033.1 GCA_021786335.1 archaeon | reverse complement strand
TCCCGACTTCGGGTTGTAGGACTCTGTCTCTATGGCTATGATCTCTTCTTCCTGCGGCTCTGAGTGGGTCTCCCGAACCCGGCCCAGGTTCCGCGCCATCACCAGGTCCCAGGTGCACCCTCCTCGTCTGAGGAATCCATGATCTACGAGCTCCTCGGCCAGGGGGAGCTTCAGGGCCACCACGTCCGGTCCCTGACCGATGTCAGGCTGGACCGTGTACCCCTTGAGCATGAAATATCGAGTGGCAATCAGGTTAGTAACGGCCTCCTTGATCGACCCATGCCACTCACTGCTGACGTGATGCAGCCTCGCTTCACCGTATCTGGCTCGGAAGAGCTTCTCCAGCTCTTTCTCTTGTGGCACTTTGTCGCCTACTCCGTATTCGTGGTAGGTGAACCCAACGTACAGCGGGTTCTCCAGGAGTTCCTTTACCGACTCGTATCTGTCGTAGAACATCTCGCGTGTGATGGGGTCAAAGACCACCAAGGGTCCCCCGTCCGTTGGCTCGAGCGTCTGATAATCAAGAAACACATCTCGGGGGCCAGAGACCCGGACCACTGGATAGCCGTCCAGCATTTCGACCGAACGACTCTTGGGGCCCAGTTCGACGAGCCAGTTGAAGGCCCCGAAGATGGCGCAGAGCGCTTCCTCCTTCTTCATTTGCCCTGACTACGACTGCTTACATGACGGGCCATAAATATGCTGAAATGCCCTTATCATGTCTCATATCCCTGGCTCAATGACTATCGACGAGCGGATTTTGGCCTACCTGAAGCAACAGGACTGGCCCGTCACAACCGAGATGGTTCCGAAAGAAGTGGATGTTACCTGGAATACTGCTCAACTGCACCTGTTCGCGCCCATCGGCGGGGATGCGCGGACAAGGCGTACCTCTCTCGGAAGATCTGCGACCTCGTCGCCAGGCACGGCGGGAGGCCCTACGTCTCCGTCAAGAAGAACGTCGCCAGGATCAGGGCGCAGGGGTCGAAGGCCTGGAGGGAGACGCTGGTGATGTGGCGGAGGAGCAGGAAGCTCTACAGGAAGAGGTACCACCGGAGGAGCCTGGCGGAGACCGCGGTCTCGACTGTCAAGAGGAGGTTCAGCCACACGCTCTGCTCGACGAAGAGGAGGGCCCAGAAAAACGAGCTCAGGCTCAAGGTCCTGACGTACAACCTGTCCATCGTAGCCAGGCTGCCTCACAGGATCAGGTAGTGTGCCAAAGCCGACTAGGGTGATAATCTTATATGCGTAATCCGAGCTTTGATTATTCGTGAATGGGGGCGTCTACGATGCCTTACTCTTACGGCTGCACCTTCACCCATCATGCTCTTGGCATCACTCCTCCAGCGAGTCCCGCAGTTCTTCGCAAGTAGGACGGCTTTCTGGACGGACTAGCACGAGCGGCGCTCGGAGTGCCGATGGAACGAAAGACGGTATATGAACTGCCAGAAGTGCGGCAAAGACATCCCAGAGGACGCCGGGTACTGCCTAGGATGCGGGATATTTGCACCCGCGGTACCCTTTGTCCCCCCTCCTTCTCAAAAGCCACTGGTGAACGGCAGCACGGCTCCGCTTCCTATGCCGCGCCCGTCAAGCCACCATCTGACATCAGATGAAACCAAGAAGGTAGCAAGGATCTACAGAACGAGGACGGAAGCCGCCGCACAAGGAGGGTTCGGCGCCACATTCGGCATGATGCTCGTTCTTCTCATGATATTCGGGGGCATCTTCCTAGAGTATCACGTCGACGCCTTCGGGACGACGTCGAGCTTTGTGGAGGGGACCCTTCCGGTATTGATAGCCCTGTCCCTGGTCGGATATCCGGTTGGCGCTGGGACATACTGGCTGATGCACAAGAAGGGGTGGGCGATGCTAGTCCTGCTCTTCTTTCTCTGGCTGGGGGCAGTCTTCGCATATGTAATTATCGCCGTGCCGCCTGGTAACCCGACGGCGTTAGCGGGCAATGCGACGTCTGAGATAATAGGAATCGAAATCGTGGTATCACTCTTTCCCCTGGCAAACGCGGCAAAAATGCACGGCCAAGACCGCAAGTGGACTAGAGTGGAAAAACTCGGGAAGTACGACGAATCCGACATAGTGAGGATGCTCAACCGCGCCGGCGATCCGATGCACGACGAGATGGTCGTAAAGACCGCCGAAGGCGGGTTCAAGTTCTGGTGCCCCAATGACATTTACAAGCAACTGGCTCCAAGGTCCAAGGCAACTCTCATTGGATACTACCGGGAACTTTTCGAGTTCAAGGCGCGCGGGGGCAGCCGAGGCAACGCCGAAGCCCTGGAACGAAAGCGAGCACTGGAGGCGCAGGTGCTGTCAATTTACACCTATCCAGAGTACAGGGTGCGCAGGAAGTACAAGCTGCGCGGAAAACGATATCAGTCTTCCCAGGCGGGAGAAGGGGGCTCTAGCCCTCGAGGTTCCCCCGCCGAACTCCGGGGGATTGTCCGTGAGTAGGAGTCTCCGATACACGATTCCTGTGGTTGCACTATCGCTCGTCTTACTCTTGACATCCTCCTTTCCTGCAAGTTCTCAAGGTTCTTCCTCGACCGGACAACTTGCAGGATGGACGCCCACGACCAGCGCTCCACAAGAAGGCGCCGGACAGCTATGTGTGCCCTATCTCGTCGACATCTATTGTGTCTCCGGAAATCTCACTTACTTTGCTCCAATTTCAAGCTCAGGAATAGGACAGTGGACGAACTCCACCCCCTATCCGGGAAAGGCATCGTCGTGTGTCGCTGATTCTGGCTACATTTACTGCATTAGCCACGGAGATCCCTATGCAACGACCTGGCCGACGTATTACGCCGCGCTTTCAGAACAGGGGATAGGAAACTGGACAGAGAGCACGCCGGCACCTACCCCTGCTACCCCGTGCGTATCTAGCTCAGGGTACATCTACTGCATTGGGGCTGGCTTGGAGGGTTTCTATGCTCCAATCTCAAACTCGGGCGTAGGGAGTTGGAAGATGGAGCACACAGTTCAGCCTCCAGATACTTCCACCTGCACCGCCACTTCCGGAGACATCTATTGCATTGGTGCAGAACACTATGTTACCCTTAGCAATTCAACATACTATGCGTCCCTTTCTAGCGACGGGATGGGAAACGCGACGAAGACCACTGACTATCCGTTTGCCGTCGCCTCCGAACCATGTGCTGTCTACGGCGGCTTCGTATACTGTGTCGCAGGGCATACTGGATTAGCCCCCTACGATGTCAGCGGAGACGACACGAGCGCAGTGTACTTTGCCCCGGTCTCAGGCTCGGGGATAGGAGCGTGGAAACAGACTGCGAGCTACCCGGTTGTGGGCTATGGCGTGTCATGCGTCGCTTCGTCGGGCTATTTGTATTGCCTCGGTGGCAGAAACACTGGTGGGGAACCCCTGAACGACGCCTACTTTTCTGAGATTACCAACTCGACTCCAACTAACACGAACACAGGCACAAACACGGGCCCCACCTCGACCTCGCCAGCTAGTAGCGCGAGTGGCTCTGCAAACTCGACGACGATTTATGAGCTGACTGGCGTGGCTGCGGTCATCATCGTGGCGGTGCTGGTGTTTGCTTTTCTCAGAAGAAGGCCCCCCGTTAGCTCCCGTCGCAACGAGGCGCATAACTAGCGGCCTTGAAAGGAGCGCGTTAAGATGTCTTGGAAAGTGGAGTACGAAGCCTACAGGCATGAGCTTCTTCAGATAACGTCCCAAAGGAACACAATCTTCGCCTCTTTCGTGACTGCCTATGTCCTCCTTCTGACGGTCATTGCAGCTTTCCGGGTATCTGTCCAATGGTTTCCCCTGATTCTACTCGGAGTCATTATGCCTGCGCTTTTGGTCAATCACTTCCTCTCCATTCACTACCGTAGAATCGACGCGTATCTCAAAGTGCTGGAGCACCGAAACCCTTCTGACCTGCGCTTCTACCGTGCGTACGAGATTCAAGGAGAAATCTCCAAGGTTGAGGAAAGACGATTAACACCCTCTCTTGCACGTCGCGCCATCTCTCATATCTTCGCGGCAAAATCGGCCTACACAATCCCGATTCTGGAGGGGTACGGTTCACTAATCGTCGTCGGTTTGCTCGTTTCGCTGGTCCTGGCGCAAGGTTATGGATGGCTTCTTGCTCCCGGCTTCCTGGCGGCCCTGACCGCGTTCGTTGCGGTTCCAGTCATGTATATACTCGGAAGCGCACATTACGCAGGACGGTGGAACCCATCCAGACTGGAGAGAGAGCTTACGTGGTTTCGATCGACGAACGTGCTGGATAAATCCACTGCCGATGGACCAGACAAATTGACGCCTATCGTTTTGGTCTTCTTGGACCGAGACGGCGTCATATGCCGAAACCGGAAAGATGGTGTCCTCCGCCTTGGGGATTTTGAATGGGTTCCAGATGTACTGCTTGCCTTCGTTGGACTGGCGCGCCCGAACTTCAGGATTGCCGTGGTGACGAACCAGCCTTATGTCTCCGAAGGGAAACTAAAGAAGGAGGACCTCAACGCCATGACTTGTAAGATAGGAGAGCTGGCGCGCTATGCGGGGATATCCGAAAAGAACTTCGCTTTGTATTATTGTCCGCACAAAGTCGATGGCAAGGACTTGGACTGCCAAAAGCCGAAGACAGGATTGCTCCATCGGGCCATAAAGCACTTCGAGTTGGAAGGGTCAAGGACCGCAAGGTTCTACATTATCGGCGACCAAACAACAGACATGGAGTGCGGCGGGAGCTTATCCAATGAACTCGGGAAGGATGTCAAGAAGATTCGTCTCAATTGGGAATACGGCGATAAGACCCAGCGATTGAACCACAAGGATATAGAGAACCTGAAAGGCATAACAGTCGTGTCAAGCCTGTTCGAAGCGACAGCCTCGGTTCTGCAAGCCGAGGGGATTCGCCTAATTCCAAGACACCAAGAAGAATTGGGAAGAAGAAGAAACGGTCTATAGACCTTGGGCGTAATTGTGAGTGTCCCGTCCTGCCTTCTTGCTTCCTTTGTTGATGTCGCGGTCTACGCCCCTAGAATCCTCATGTTGACGAGCCCAGACACTATGTCCGTCATCGCGTCGTAGTGTCTCAGCCTGTTCCGGGAATTCGGTCCCGAAGATGTTGAACTTCTTCAGCCTCGATATGGTGTGTTCCACTACGACCCTTGCCTTCGATAGGGCCCTGTTGAACGCCTTCTGACGAGGCGTCAGCCTCCGTCCCTTCTCGCCCTTGTGCCCTCTCCCCTTCCCCCTTCTCTTGAACGGCACCATCGGCTTCTAGAGCGCTCAGGACTCGCCGATTCGTTCGGGGCCAAGGGGTCACCCGTTGGGTTGTCAGACTTGCGACTTCGTCCCGCAATCTTCACCCACATATTCGGAATCACTGCGCCACTGCGGGGGAGCAGCCGCTCCGCTTGCCTAGCGGTAGTGGTGGTAGTAGTCAGTAGAACTCGGCGAGGCCGTCTCGTGTTGACTATTAATATTCCTCGATTTTCTTACGTCATCTGGAAAAGGCATAGCTTCCGAGCGAGAAATCCTATGCGAAGCCGCCTACGACTTCGTTCGTGCGGTCCCGTCTTATGGGAAACGGCTGACGTCCACGGGCCGCAAACAGACGGGCGGTCATGCGTGACATCCTCCCAAGACCGAAGTCGTGGGCTTCTAGCGGCTCGGGCCCGAGGCCTAGGGGTGAAGGGACGGGAGCTCTCTCATCCAAGCGCCGCCTGCTCGGCTCGGCTTGGAGGGGACAAGGCGCGGCCGGCCAGGCACGGTCAGGCGGGGGCCTGTGGTGAGGAGGCGTTGTCGTTCTTCAGTATCAGGTACTGCTGGTTCGCGTAGACGACCGTGAAGTGCTCCATCAGGACGCTCTGATTGCCCTGCCAGTAACTCAGGAGCGACTGGATCTCGGGGGAGGGTTGCTCTGCCATGACCAGGTACTCCCCGTACACCCACGGCGACGTCACCGAAGTCTTCCAGTAGCTCCCGGCGGCCACGTCTATGAACCTGTTCAGGGGCAGGCCGCTGGAGAACATCAGGTCGTCCCCGTCGCTGGCCGTGACAAAGAGAACTATTTGTCCCTCCTTGGCGATACTTCCGAGCACCGTGCCCGTCTGGAGCGTCACCTGCTCGGACTGCTCGTAGGGGAGGATGGGCGCCCTCAGGACAGTGTTCGCCCCGACCGCGAACCCCTGGTTGACGAGCGTAAGGCCGTAGCTCGTTCCCACCAGTAGGACCACGAACACAGTCAGCGCCTTCTTCCCTCTCTTCTGCGCGAAGCTGACCAGCGAAGCCGAGGCGAAGGCCAGGAAGGGCGCGGCCTCGACCAGGAACAGGCCGTTGAACCAGCCCTGCTGGACGGGGTAGACCTCGCCGGAGCCCTGGACCATCGCAAGGAACACCGCGATGGTGGGGGACAGAAGCAGGGCCAGGGTGAGAAGCCGGAACGAGAGCTCCCTCTCCCTCCTTCCGAGGTAGACATAGGCAGCGAGCCCCAGAGCCGCGAGGGCGAGGACTTGGATCCCGTACATGTTCCTCGCGACATCGAACAGTATCGACGCGGAGTTGATGGGCTGCAGGTAGAGGTGCTGCCTGAAGGGCCGCGAGAGCGCCTGGGCCTGAGCCGAGAAGTACGGGGCGTCGGCGAAGTACAGCGGGTCCCTGAATATCGCCAGGTTCCAGAGCAGCCACAGCGCGGTCCCGAGGAAGCTGAAGGGGATCACCACCCAGAGGAAAGCCCTCGCCTTCGCCCTCCAGGCCTCCCTTCGTATTATCATCAGGACGACAAGCAGGATGAAGATCAGGGCGAAGGGGAGGACCCACGCCTCGTAGCGCGTCAGCGTGGCAGCAGAAGCGGCGAACGAGCACTTCAGCAGGTTCCTGTATTGCTTCCAGGTGTCTGTGGAATAGTACCACTGTTGCAGGTAGTAAACGGAGAGCACGAGGAACATGACGTAGTTGGCTTCCATCATAGGGACCACACCCATGTACAGCACGGAAGGGTTCATGAGGTACAACGACGATGCGACGAACCCTGCGAGACGCGACTTGAATTGCAGCTTCGCCATCCTGTAGAGCACGACCGTGGTCACGGTCATCGAGAAGGTGCTCACGATCGTGCCGGCGAGCCCCGTGTGGAAGAGGAAGTCGTTCAGGACGAAGGGGAGGAGCATGATATGGGTCATCGGAAGCCAGACGCTCCCGACCTGAGCGAGGCCGGGGTCTATCCAGTCGACGATCCTGCGGGATATCACGAGGTGAGATATCGCGTCCCCGTAGTAGACGAGGGCGTACCTGTTCTGCATCAGGAGGACGAAGGCGGACGCCGCGCCAGCGAGCGCAGCGGCAGCCGCCAGAAAGAACTCGTCGCTCAAGAAGAGGCGTTTCAACCGGCTCCTCTCGGGCTCGGCGCCTACGCCTTCATTCATTCATCGTCTGCCTCTTCCTCGATCGAGAAGCCGTGCGGTGTCTTGTGCCAGACCTGCGGCCTGAGGAGGAGCTCTACGACCGCTATCAGAGAGGCCACAGCGTGGAGCAGGAGGTAGAGCGGCGAGATGAGGGTGTACTTCACCTTCCGAAGCGCGTACTCGTCTCCTTGCCTGAACAGGCCGTCCATGGTCGTCAGCACGCCGTAGAGTATCCCGAACGCGAAAGTGAGCATCGAGGTGTAGAAGACGAGAGGGCTGTAGTTGTAGGCGGTCAGGACCCAGCCCGCGAGCGGCTGCAAGGGGAGGCCGAACCAGTTGATCCAGTAGACCAGGAAGAAGGCCCAGCCGAAGATGGCGATCATGGAGATGATCGGGTACACAAGGAGGAGGAAGAGGAACGCCGCCTGCTTCAGCCCCACGTCCCTTACCAGCTTGCGCGGGTTGCGGTAATGGACGGCCAGCGTGTACAGGAAACCCTTGTTCCACCTCACCCTCTGCCTGATCCAGAAGTAGAGCTTCGGAGGCGCCTCCTCCCACGTCACCGTGTTGATAGGCACCACAGAATAGCCGAGCCTCGAGAGGCGTATCCCGAGGTCCGCGTCCTCCGTCACGTTCTTCGGGTCCCATCCCTCCAGGCCCCTGAGAACCTCGACCCTGAAGAAGTTGCTCGTCCCTCCGAGCGGGATGACGTTCTTCATCATGTAGAGCTCCGGGAGATAGACGAGGAAGTGCTGTATGTACTCGACCGCGAAGAGCTTGGTGAGCACCGACTGGTCGGGGTTGTAATACGACAGACGGGCCTGGACGCACGCGACCCCGGGGTGCTTCGTCATGTAGACGGCGACCTTCCTCAGCTGTTTCAGGTCGGGCCTGTCCTCCGCATCGTATATCGTGATTATGCTCCCCCTCGCGTTCTTCAGCCCGACGTTGAGGGCGTTCGGCTTGGTCCTGATGCCCTCGTAGACGACGTCTATCGACGCCCGGACTCCGTTCCAGACCTTCACGCTCTTCGGGATCCCGTACGCGTCGTATTCCACGCCGCCCGCCTGTCCGGCCTTGTCGGGGAGCTCCAGGATTGACCCGAGCGTCAGCGCGTCGTCGTGCTCGACCAGGAAGCGGACGTCCAGCTTCTCCCTCGGATAATCGGAGCCGAGCACGCTCTTCACGAGGCGGGCGAGAGTGCGCCTCTCCTTGTAGAGCGGGAGCAGGACAGTCATCGTCGGGAGCTTGAACTCGGGCATCCCGTCGGCTTCGCTGTCGAACACTTCCACTATCCTTGGGTCCCTCCCCATCATCCGTATGATGAGGTAGAGGAGCCCGGAGTCGTAGAGGGAGAAGACGCCCGTGACGAGGACGGCGTACACGAGGACGATCAGGAGACCCGGACTCAAGGGCTGCGCACTCCATTGATTCAGCCTCTGGGCCGGCCGTCATCCTCCTTCTGCGGCGAAACGAGCGCCTCCTTAACCCTCTGGCAGACGTCCTCGCGCTTGCTGCCTTCGATGGTCGTGATGCGATACTGGGCCGCGAGCTTCCTAGCCTGGTCCGTCAATGCGGGCACGGCAACCAAGATTGCGCGCCCGACCGGCGAATCGTAGCTCTTCGCGAACAGAGTTATCACAGATTGCTCATTGACCAGCACGTCCGAGTATACGAAGTCGACGGCGATTACGACGTCGTCCTCCTTCTTGCATATGACGTCGAACCTGTGATTCGTGCCGCTCCTCCCCGTGACCATCCCGGGGTTTTCCACCCGGTACCCGAGCTTCTCCGCGACGTCGATGACGGGACCCAGCAGGACGAGTGAACCTAGGTCGATCCCCTCGGCGAGGGTGTAAGAGTGGAGGTCTGTGAAGCGGACGTCGTCTGGGGACATGACGGTCCCGCACTGCCTGCACTCGAACTTCATGGTGGGCTCTTTCGTCCTCTTGTTGCAGTCCATGCAGAAGAACCAGCTGTCTCTCTCCCGAGCGTCGGGACCCGTCGCCCTGAACTCGACGCCGCACCTCGGGCACAGCATCGAAGACCCTTTCACTGGGAACCGGCTCTCCGCGTCTATGTACCTGCACGACACGTGCTCCATGGTCCTCTGCTTGCTCAGGTTGAAGGATCTGCAGAAGGGGCACCTGTACCTCACTGCCACGTTCACCGAGCCGCACTTGCCGCAGGAGAGGACGCGCTCCTCGACTGTTGAGCTGAGGATGCCGTGAGTCGCCATCCTGTCGAGGAGGCCGGGCACCTCATGTGGCTCCAGTCCGCAAGTCTGCTCCACCAGAGGGTACCTGCACGCGTGCTCGAGGTCGAAGACCGGTCTGAGCTCCTTGACCTCGCCACCGGAGAGGAGGTTCAGCACCTGCTGGGCGGGGCGCAGGTTGTACAGCTCTCTCCTTGCCTTCTCGTCTGTCGGGTGCGGGTCGGCCACCTGTCTGGGTTTATTCACGCGCTTCTCTCCCGTTGCTGTTTCTCTTCCCGGCCGCCCGCACCGGGGACCCGCCAGGGGCCGCCGCCTGACCCGGTTCGCCTATCGCGAATGGGGACACCTCCTGCACCCTGAGCTTGATGATTATGGGAGGGTGTCCTCCGGCGTGAAGCTGCATCACCCTGTTGAAGCGGGCGTGGACGTGTTCTGCCATGATCTTTCTGAGGAGCTTCGCGATCACGCCCGCCTCCGCTACGCACTCGCAGCGGCCCTTCAGCTGCCAGCCCTCGAAGGCGGCGAGGTCGACCACCGCCATCGCCGCGCTGTTGTTTTCCTGCAGATTCCAGTACGTCCTGTACCTGAACCACTCGCAGACGGCTATCGTCTCGTCGTCGAGGAGCCAGTACGCGGTCCTTGGGCTGACGTTTGGCGTCCCTTCCTTGCCGGACGTCGCGAGGTAGACCACGCCCTGGTCCGAGAGCATCTTCGCGACTGCGGCCGGAATTCTCATGGGGGAGGAGCCCCCGCCGCCGACACGCCACGATGCCGTCCACGTCCCTCTCCTCGTGCCCGCGCGAGCACCTGCACCACCTCGACCGCCTGCCTGAAGACTATCAGCTGCACGCCATCGACATCGAGGACCAGCTCGTCCCTCCCGACGCTCCTCAGCAGTCCCTTGAGCGTCTGACCGCTCCTCATCCTCACTGCCACCCGAGAGCTCTTCTTGGAGGAGAGCATGTCCGTCACTTCTCCCCTCGCCCTCGAGTTCGAGTCGTGGGCAGCTTGGCCCCTCCTTCCATTCCCTACTTCAGGCGCCGAACTCGAAGATCTCCTTCGCGTGGCTGTTTGCACGATTCCAGACGATTGCGAAAATGCGGAAGTGTCAACGCAATTCCGTCGACCAGGACCACCTGCCGGGGCACTATCTCGTTTCTGCCCCTCGCGCGCGTCCAAAGCCCCCAGCGCGTTGGAAAACGCACCCCCCGTTCTCGTCGGGTGCGCGACTGTCCCGCGCAATCGTCCCACATGCAGACCTCGAATCACGAGATTCCAAACAAGGGCCCGTGGCCCAGCCCGCCCAGTCGTAGTAGTAGCGGTGGTGGTAGTAGTCAGTAGAGTTCGGCCGGGGTTCCACGTCTTTTGCTATTAACGCTTTGCCAACCGACTTCGGCAAAGCAGTCAACAAGACCGGATGCTACCCTCTCGATTCGGCCATCGCCGGTGGCGGGTGATGCAACGTTTCCTACGGCGTATTCGGTTAGTTCGAGTCCGCGTCGCAGCGTCTCGGTCGTGCTCGTCTGAATCCAGGGTGCCGCTGACGACGCGGCGGCGAACGCACGGAGAGGAGACCGGGCCGTCGGCCGATTTGAGGAACGGCCCCCCGCGGCGGAAGAGGACGGTGTCGGAGATGACAGGTGCATTCAATGTGCAGGTGGCCACGACCGCCCTCGTCGAGGAGCGTTCGTCCACGGTGAGCACGAGAACGGGTCCAGTCGGGAGGAGATGCGCTCCCGGTCAGCGGCTTGAGCTGTCCCCGTCGGCGATCTTGCGGGAAAGCGGATAGCTCTGGAGCTGCGAAGTTTCATAGAAGCCGCTCGAAAAGGAGTCGCCGCAGACGGAGCTCACCCTCCCTACGTACTCGACCGTCTCCGCCAGAGCCTCTGCCGGAACCACCAGTTCTGCAAAATAGACGAAGCCGTCGGAGTCCTTCCCCCAGGCCTCCAGGGCAGCGTAGGGGACGTTCCTGATCGAGGCCCTGATGGCCCCAAAGGCGTCTTCCCGGAGGGAGTGGTAATAGACGATGAGCCCGGCCTGTCCTGCCCCCGGCCCATGAAAGCCCCAGCCGATAGGAAATTCGCGGACGAGCCTGGTCGCTTCGGAGCGCCCTTTCGGCCCGACGCCGGTCGCGCCGGAGATGTCCTTCAAGCTCTCTGCCGTGGGGTTCTTCATAATCTCGTTCAGGGCGAGGATGACGTCCCCGCGGAGCAGAGCCTGCCTCTCTTTTCCCTCGGGTTCATCAAACGCCCGACGGGGGAGGCTGTCCCAGGCGAAATCGAACGACCGCCTCTCCTCGTTGAAGAATGGAATCTGGGCCGTCAGGAGGCGGATGTCCTCGAGCGGCCTGACGGAGATCGCGTCCATGGTTCCGTCTTTCTGCTTCGAGTGCCAATAAGCCCTGTACGCGGCGATGCCGACCGGCGGCGCGGCCAACATCACGTCATGCAGAGACGACGAACGGTACGACCTGACGGCGAAGGAACCCTCCCCGGCCACGTCCCATAGGTTCTCTCTTCCCCTGACGCGCGCAAGGACAAGGGCCGGTTTAAGACCGAGCATGCCGAAGTTCAGGTTCACGCCGACGCTCAGGCCCGACCCGACCAGCGGGGCGAGCGCCCTTCTGTCCTTCTCGTCGATTCCCCACCACCCCGCGCCGCGGAGGTGTTCCGCGGCGGCTACGCCGTCTGGAGCGTGGTGAGGAGGCTCTGTGTCCTCTCTTTTTGCCATGTCCAGTGACCCTCTTCGAGCGAAAAAGATGGGAAGGGGAGCGAGAAGTTGGAAAAGAGCGACGGGAAGGCGACGTTCATCCCCTCGGGCGCGTTATGGCTCAGAAAATCCAGGTAGCCTGGGATTAGCCCTGAAGGCGCAGAGAAGATCGAGAAGTAGGACCCTGATTCGACGCTGGCGCCGTCTGTCCTGAGGTAGGGTATGGACGTCGAAGCCATGGCCGAACGCGTGATCTCGTTTCTGCCGAGCCCTTCCCACCAGAGCGTGAAGGACGCCCAGTGGTGTCTCTTTCTCCGGGTGAGGTCAGGCTCTCCCCTCGACAGGTGCATGGGGAACGAGTCCACGAACCTCATCGCTCCCCTCAGCCTGCGGTTCCAGTCGTAACTCGGGTCAGAAACACAGTCCTTCGGTCCCTCGTAGCCATTCTCCGCCCACTTCGTCACCGTCTTGACAAGGCCCGCTAGGTTTGCGTTGGGCCCTGCTTGCAGGGCAGACAGAACCAGCAGTTCCCCATAATCAAGCTTTGGCCGTCCAATCTCCGTCTCGCCTTCGGGGACGTAGGTCAGCGGTCCGGAGGTGACCTGCTCCAAGGATCCGACGTTCTTCCAGGGCGCCCTGATCGAATGATACCTCACCCAGCTCAGAGGGACGGGTCTGCCGGCATGGAGGATGGAGCCGTCCTCTGCCATGTTCAGGAAGTCGCCGAGCCGCGGCAACAATTCTGGCGGAATGGTGAAAATCAGCAGGTAGACGTTGTACGGGTCGAGTTTCTGATAATGCTCGAGATATGCGTAATCTCCCATCAGATTGAAGAGCGAATCCAGTTGCTGCTGACGGCCTTCCCTGCCTGGTTTCGCAAACGCCATGAACCTTCCGAGTCCCAGCTTCTCCATGCGAATGTTTGGCCTTGGTCCGAGCCCTTCAGCTCCGAGTCTGGCATAGGCGCGCACTACCGTCTCCCTCGAAACCCCCAGCCTACGAGCGATTTTTGACAGGTTCCTGGGTCCATACGCCGAGACGAGCCTGACCAGAAAATCGTCGCGCAATGCCTCTCTACCTCCTGGACGGGTCGCGCCGAGCACCTTCGCGAAGAGCTGTGGTGGTGACGTCTTCGTCTACGGACCAACCCCACTGCCGGTGCACGAGGGGAGCCGAGCCCGGATGCGTCGAGGACAAGTCGATCGTCATGGGCTCTCCCTCGGCACCTTTGCCACCACGCACTTCGAAGAGTCGATTTTGTAGTGACAACTGGGGCAGGTCACGTACTTTAGCTTCGACCGGGTGTCCCACTCGTAGCCGCACTTGTGGCACCTGAGTCTTCGCTCGGGCAACGGCTGCCACACGGGCGCCTTCGAGGACTTCTGTTGCCTCGCCCCATACGACTGGCTCAAGAGCGCCTGCTCCTTCGGTCCTAGCGCACCGGCGGCGTCGGGTCGCGGATCAAGTCGGAGCATCGCTGCCGATGACGGGGTCAGAGATTAGAACCTGCAAGGGCGGGCTGAAGTTGGTCTTGTCGCTTAGGCCGAGCGCTATCTGAACGGTGCCTGCGAAGATTTGAGACTTGGCAGCAAACACCGCGTCCCCTTGACCGTCGGTTGTCATGAGGCCGTAGGACCGAGCGAAGACGCCGCCCGTCGAGTTGAAGAACGAGACTTTTGCGATGTATTGGGTGTTGGGCATGGCGCCAATGAGCGTCACAATGTAGTTCATCTGCGTGGATGCTGGGTTTATGGTTCCGGACCACGTGCCGCTGCCAAACAGGTAACCTTGAGGGGTGAGCGCCGTGTTGTAGGGCTGCAGAGAAACGGAGAACTCTTGGGCGACCGGAGAATTCTTGCCCGATGCGACCGCAGCCGGTGCTAAGGCGAACAGCACAACCAGCAGAAGCGCGCCCCCAAACAGAGTGCTCTTCTTTGGCGCTCGTCTCAGCATGGATTTGCTGCCACTACCACCACCACTATTTAAGAGCGGTGCGGGTAGCGAAGGTGTCTCTCGTGCCTCTCCTTCTTGATGAGGTCCGACACGCTATCCACGCTTGGCCCATCCGCGAAGAACGACGACACGATTGCGTTGACGATCTCGCTCCTGTTCACGGCCAGCTCCGTTGAGCTCTCGACGGCGCCATCTAGCTCACGAATCACGTTGTGGTCGAAGGACACCCCTGTACGAACCTTCCTCGATGATGCGCTGCTGGCCGTCATTGTTCCCGTTCCTCAGTCATATCTTTCCTGACCAACGATCTGGGCGCCATGCATCTACGGAATGGGCCCGGTGAGATTCTTCCGGGCGAGCTCTTGGCCCTGTCCGGCATTCTGCGCACTCATAGTGTCCACCGCCCCCTTGAAAACTATCACGCTTGCGCTGCCGACCTGCAGCAATAGCTCGTTCCTCCCATTCGCTTTCAGGAGGCCCTCGAGAACTCGCCCGCTCCGCAGCCTCACGACGACATGCTTGTCCTTCCAGAGAGAAATGAGCTCCATCTCTTCACTTTTCCTACCTCCCGCCACGTCTCCCTCTTCCTGAACAATCCTGGGCATCAAGTCCCCCGCTGCCATTCTGCGGCCGACTGACTCGTGCTCTGGCTCGGCACTCCTTCGTTGAAACGCTCCGTCCCCGCTACCAGACTCACCAACCCGTTCAATCTGTACATTGTTTCTCCTTCTCTTGCCGAGACAACGCAGTCACACTGCCACTACTACTACGACTACTACTATTTATTGCCGATGGTTATTCCATGATCATCAGCGGTCAGGATTTTCTTCCCTCCTTCACGTGACGATTGAGATGGAAATCACCAATGCAGGGCGTCTCCCATCGCTTATCCCCTTCAGATTGGAGGCTTTCCAGTCATCTTGACCTCCAGCGTAGCAGAAATCGCGGCGGATGGAGGGAGTGCCCCAACAAGTAGGGTTGTATTCTCCAGGTGGTAGAATCCCACCCACACGAATCGATAGCCTGCCTCACAAGGCCGAACGAGTGTTTCGAGCAAGACTTCGCTTATGTCGAAGCGTAGAATTGCAGAACAGACTTCCAAAGGAGAAAGTAAGCTTTGTCAGCTACCTGCTTCACCTGCCAGTGATTCTGCATTCACCGGTTCATCTCGATCAACCCGCTTACCGTCACGACTTTGACCGTGTCCGAGCGCAGCCTTCTGTACATCTCGCTCTCCGCAATGTCCGAGTTTGGCACAGCGATGACGACGGGCTTTCTCGTTCTGGCTATCCGCTCTTCCAAGTCGTCTGTCCTCTTCTTCAACCCTGTTTCAATCTCGTAAAGTGCATCTCCTGTCTCGATATCTGCCAGAGGTTCTGAAGGGTTGGCTACATGGACCACTTGAACTCCCCTATCTCTCAGAAGTCTCGCTACAAAGGAGACGAGGTACTGGTGCAGGGTGCTCTCAGCCTGCCCTTCTTCCGGCGATGCATAATGCAACACAACGGATGTTCCGTCCTCCCTCTCGAACCTCATTCGCCTCACCTCGCCTGCTTGGGCTAGCCGCCTGCAGCAGTCGTTGACCATGAGCTTCGCGTCGTCCTCTTTCACGCCGAGCCTCTCCGAGACCTCCCTCGCCATCTCGCTCGCGTAGAACACCCTGCTCTTCAGGGCCTCTCTGATCATGCCGATAATGGCACCCAGCTTCACCTCCCGCACGGATGACAGTTTCTGGGTGATGTAGTGCCTTGGGGCGTCCGCTTCTACCACCCAATGAATCTCCTTCCCCTCAATCCTAGCAACCTTCGGGTGATAGGAGAAGTACCAGACCCCGTTCCCCGCCACCGCCTTCGCGTCGACAAAGTAATGGTCAGGGAGAGCGGAGACGGTGTAGCTGACCATCGGGTCTATCGCCTTCAGCGCGGCGAGGTCCCTCTCGGAGGTGGTCCTGAAGACGAACTGCGTCTCGAACTGGTTCCTTATCCCGTCCTCTAGGTCTGAGTAGTTCTGGGTCGAGACCCAGAGCGCCCCTGACAGCCTGATCTCCTTCGAGATCTCGTGGATGATGGAGTGGTAGCGCCCGAAAGTCCCGTTCGTCAGCCTGTGGGCCTCGTCCACGGAGACCACGAGCTTCTTCTCCCTCTGCCCCTGCCTCAGCTCGGTCCACAACTGGCGGAGGAAGAGCTCGGCGTAGAAGACCTTGGCCCCGTCGTTCAACCCTGAGAAGTCGATGACGAGCGTGTCCAGCTTCAGGACGGAAAGGAGCGAAAGCAGCGAGGTGTTGCTCGTCTTCGTGTCGTAGTGCAGCCCCTTCATGTGCTCCTCGATGAAGTGCAGGGCAGAGAGCTGTATCTTGTCC
>JAJYNM010000040.1 GCA_021786335.1 archaeon | reverse complement strand
GGCGCTTTTGTACAAACCACGCATTCTATGAAATCGAGTGGTCAGACATTGGGGAACGACGAGGCTGCAAAGGCCTCTCTGCCCCCGCCAGAAGTGGCTCGGTCAAATCCGGTCGACCCCAGTCATCTTTTTAGCTCGCTTCATGCACAAAACAACCACCTCTGACCGCCCTGGCGAGCGACAAAAAAGTGGGTTCGGCCATTCCGGGGTCGGAGTTCAAGAGCCCCATGGTTATCCTTAAATCGATGTAAATATTCTTCTATTTACAGTGAACCAATGAAATCAAATTGGGGGCTGGCTTCACCTTTGAGCGAAAAGCAGAAGACGGTCTGGTCTTTGCTCGGAGCAGGACTGTCGGCAGCGACGGTCGCCTCGAAGCTGGGTTCGACGCGCCAGTTCGTCAATCAGACCAAGTTGGCTGCAGAAGCAAAGCTCTCAGCGTCACTTCTGGACGCGGCCCAAGCGAACCATCTCCAGACGAGGATGCTCGATCCAAAGAAGGGGATTCTTCTTGGATACCACCCCGGAGTCAAATGCAAGGCGGTGGTCACATACAGCACGAAGTTCGGGATCAAGGTCTGGTACTGGTATGATAACCCTGAGGCAGTCACAGACAAGGAGTTCCTGGGGCAGACAAGGAGGTATCTGCTCGAGATGGCAAAGGAGAGGCGCATCAAAGTAATTGGCATGAAGTCTATCCACCCAGGAAGGTTGGCGCAACTCGTATTCTCGGAGCTTGTACCGGAGTTGAAAGAATGAGGCGCGACGAGCAAACTGGTCCTATAGGGACCAAGGTTCAAGGATGGCTGCCAGCGGAACAGAGCGTGTATCCGCTTGCCGAACCCCACTTTGGAATGTGGGCGAAGAGGATCCGCGTCGGGGCTGCTTTGTCTGCGTTAGGATCCTTGGTCTTCTTCTTCGTCCCAACAGTGTACAATCCGACGTTGTTCCAATGCGTCAATTACGGGCTCTCTGCATGCCCATCACCCCCTTCGGGACTGATGTCTTTGAGCTACGCCATGTTCCATTGGGGCTCGACCTACTCCCTGGCTTCTTGGCTTTCCTTCGGGGCGTACGGCATCTTGCCTGTGGGTTTCTTCGCGTTGCCAAACGGCGGCGAGCTCACCACGGTTGGGTCGCTGTTCTTGGTGGCGCTTCCAGTAGCAATAGTCGGCTTGGGTCTACTTGGTCCCGAAATCGCCAGGAAGACGAGACTAGGAAGGGCAGGGTTCACTCTTCTCGGAGCAGGTGCTGTGTTGCTATCTGCGGCGATGTTCGCTTCAATGGCAATGGAAGAGGGTACTGATGGCTTGCCTCCTCCGCCGGACGTGGCCCTTGGAGCATTCGTGGGGTTCGGAGGTCTTGTCATCGCCTTGTATGGAATCAGATTCTTCGACAACGTTCCTGAAGAACACACGAGAGCACGAAACAACCGTAGGTAGTCGCCCAGCATTGGCTAATCGTAAGCATAAGAGCCTACGGCGACGGAATAGGCACCCCATTGCCTTGGCTATTGTCGCGATTGCGGCACTATTAGTCGTAGGCGTATACTTTCTCGCGTCACCATATCTGGTGGGTCCCCCTTTTCCATACTCGACAGGCGAGAACTGGATTCACGTCCACCCATATCTCGCGATTGACATCGATGGAACCAACATAACGATACCTGCGGGGGTCGGAATTTTCTCATCAGGGCTCGAGCCAATACACACCCACGATTCGTCTGGGCTTCTACATGTCGAACTGGCTCAGGCCGACGCCAGGTCGCACAACTACACGTTGGGAGACTTCTTCGCCATTTGGAACTACACTGTCAGGACTATTGGAGCATCCGAGGCACCAACGTTGAACGGACGGACGCTTCCAGTCGAGTTCTCTTCAACCGACATCCTCGGTTTTCACTCGAACTCAACTTATCAGATCATCCTCTTGGTTGATGGGCACCCTTCGACTCAGTGGGGTTCCCTTAACATCGAACGGCTTGACTATTGCAGCACAGCCAACACGGGGCCTCCGTGCTGTCCTACTGACTGCGCCGCAGCAGGAGGCCCGGCTTCCAACCCCTACTGGAATGGCTCAACAGACTATCCTTACGGGTATGGACATACAATCGTAATAGAATATACGAAGGTTGCCTGACGGAACGAAAATCCAAGCGACGCAAGATTGTCAATAAACCCGCCTTCTACTACGGGGTCATATCCGGCCGACCCCAGTCATCTCCTCAGCACAGCTCGTGCATCGAACAACCACCTTGCGGCAGCCAGGTCACCAGGTAGAAGGTGGGTTCAGTCAATTTTAGCCCCAAGAAGTCTCCTCGCTTCCATGCGCGGTTCGATGCGCTGTGTTCGCTGGCGAGTCACTCTTGAACCGAAGTCGGCAGCATGACACTTGTGACCAAGGTCCCAACGGGGCTGAAACACGTCATTCAGACCGGCGCCTTCACCGCCTTGTACGCCTCGAATAGAGAGACCGCGAGGGCGACCCCATCACCACGACGGCGAAGACAAAGGTCGCAGAGAGCAGGACCGGCCGGAACATCGTGACCAGGAGCGCGAGAGCCGACAGCAAGAACACTGCATAGGCGATCTGAAGAGGAATGGCCGTCCTGCTGACCCTGATCATGTTCTCGAAGACGACCTTGTCGACGACATACCCGTCCCCTTCTTCCTTCAGGAGCCCGGCCTTCAGGAGCTTTCCTATATGGTAGTGCGCGACCGAAGGCGAGCTCAGACCGAGCCCCCGCTGCACATCGTGAATTCCGACAGGGCTCTGCTGGCGGTACACGAACCTGAAGACCCGCCGCGTGGTCCCTTCGAGGATGTCATCGGGGTTGTTCTGTTTCAAGCTAGACCAAGCGCTTCGTGTATGGGTCTTTGCCAATCTCTAATAGTTCTAACATTAGAACGAGGTCATCCTAAAGCGTAGAACTATCTCCCCTGCCCAGTAAGGGACTTGGCATGGAACTGAGCTTAGGAAAGAAGACCGCGCTCACTTCGGCTTTCGCAATTCTGTTGGTGGTCAGCTTAGCCATATCGGTTGCCTACGCGCTCCCTCCTTCGGGGTCAAACCCGAGCAACGTCATAGGGGGGGACACCGCGGCATCCAACTGCCTGTCTTCGGTCCCACATGCTCTTGTCCTTCCAGACTACAACACCGGCAAGCCAAACGTCACCGTGACGGCAACTGGACCTGGATTCAATGGTACCGTCACCAAACTAGGAACGCTACCCTTCAGCAACGTCACCTTGGCGGCCAACGGGACTACCACAATCAACGGTAAGGCGTACTGGTACGTCACCTTCATCCCAGAGTTCACGTCGTACATGGATGAGGCCTACATCAACTTCCACGGGGTGACCTTCTTCCTTTCCTCGGTGGTGCAATACGAGTATTCCGGAAGAATGCAGGGGATGGCGGGCGTGGCCAACAGCACGAGTAGCGTCATGCTGCCCGTAGATTACAAGATAAGTTTGAGCGACGCAACAATGCTGGTCGCCAAGACGAGTTCAGGCGCTCCTTGCTCCTACTTCCTGCCGCAGGTGACAGTGCAGTGGAACTTCCCGGTATCAGAACATATCCCGTCACAGAGTTACAACCAAGCGTCAATAACCTTCACTCAGATTGGCGCGAACAAAACGAACTTCATAGACTCCGAAGTTGTCTCGTTCCCGCCCAGCCTGCCAAACCCATGGTTCACCCAGGGAGTTGACCCTCAGGCGGGGGTCAGCTATCAGACGAACGGCGGGGGGATAACGCTCTACGTGAGCACTTCGTAGGTCCAGGGACAGAGACGAAGCGTTGCACACATCAGTGAGAAGGCATAGGACAAGGGAGGGGATTGTGGCCGACCTACTAGCTGCTGCCACGCACTCCGACGACGAGGAGGAAGGGGCAGGCATCGCAACAATCCTCAGGAAAGGGAATGTGTCCTACCCGAGGGCCCTCCAGACGCTCCGTGGTCTAGTCCAGGCTGGATTGATTGTTGAATTGAACCGAGGTGGGAGGACCAGGTACGCCGTGACGGAGAACGGCTTCCGCTATCTCGCGACCTACAGGAACTTCGAGGACTTCGCCAAGTCGTTTGGGCTCAGGCTATAGAACGAGAGCAGAAAACACATCCGGCACTTGTCCCATGCATCGTCTTGCTCGCAGTGGCTAACGGATTGCGAATCAACAAGCCCGCCTTCGACTATGGGGTGATAGCCGGACGACTCCCGCCCCGGTAGAGGGCGATACGCCCCCGCGTCGTACCTAGCGTCCACGGATGCGCCACCCCTACGCCCAGAGGGGGCTAGGCGTAGCGTGACATCAGGTCTCTGAGCATCTTTGCCATCCCAGGGGTCAGGAAAGGCCTGAAGGGGCCGAAGTACTTCGACCCCCTGGCCTTCGCCACCACCGATGCGTCCCCCTCCTTGACGTAGGAGTCTAGGAAGGCCGCGGCCACCCTCTTCATCGCGTCTTCTCTGTTGGAGAGCTTGGCGGTGTAGTACACGAACTCTGCCACGTCCCACGCCTGGTCCCCGCCGCTGCACGCCTGTTCCAGGTCTGTGAGGTAGAGCCCCTCCCCGGAGACGATGACGTTGCTCGGTTTGGCGTCCCCGAGCGCCATCCCCCAGCCGTGGACCCGGGCCATCAGGTCCCCGTAGGGCCCCACCTGCGGGAGAGGGGCGCCGTCTCCCTTCAGGAAGGCGTTGATCTCCGAGGCCAGCGTCGGGCCCCTGACGAAGTCTTTCACAAGGATCCGCTCTGCAGGAGCGACGGCGATGAGAGCCGGGACAAGGACCCCTCTCGCCCTCAGGGAGAGGGTCGCCCCGTATTCGCGGTCCATCCGCGTGATGGGGCCCGCGCTGAACTTGTTCGCGGTGGACGCCCAGATCCCCAGGAAGGCCCACTTGAGGGACCTCACGTCCGTGTAGTTCTTGACCACGACTGACCTCTCCACCTCGCCGGCCCTGAAGGTGAGGACCCTCGTGGTGGAGTACGGCTCCCCGATGTCCTTCTCCGTGGTGGAGTAGGTGTCCAGCCCCAGGAGGGTGGCCAGCTCCTTCACCAGGAACGACGCGTCAGGTATTATCGCCCCCTCGTCCAGCCTGAGCAGCGAGCGGGGGAGCTCCAGGGGGACGAACCTCGGAGGCGCCTCCCTCATCCGTCTCAGCTTCGACAGCGCCTCCCTGCTGAACACAGACGGCCCTACCCTCCCGGCGTAGCCGTGGACCGCGTACTGGGCCACCCCCCTAGCGGTGACGGAGAAGAGCGACTGCACCCTGGTGAACGCGTCCCCCCTCACCTTCTCTGGGACGAGCCTCACGCCGTCTTGCCCTGCGACCAGGAAGCCCCTCGGCTGTAGGGCCTCGGCGGCGGCCCTGAACCCGGCCACGGACTCCGCCCGGTTCGCCTCCCCAAGCCCTGAGGTATACGTGTGGACGTAGCTGTAGAGCGCCGGGGGGTAGATGGCCGCGCGGCTGTGGAGCTTGTCGAAGAGGAAGTAGTCGTAGGGGACCAACAGGCGGCTCCCGAACTCCCCGTAGTCCGAGGACAGGTCGAGCAGGGCCTCGACGATGACACGCTTCTTGTACTCGTGCTCGGCCTTCCGGAACAGCTCGGGGTTAGAAAGCGGCTCGTAGGCGTTGAGGAGCCGCCCGACGACGAACTCCCCGAGGTAGGACGACCGCGCGTCCTGGAGAAGCATGTCTTCGTCTACTATCAGGGCCGAGGCCTCGACGGGGTCGCTGACATACCTGTATCGGACCCCCTCCCTGAAGCGCTTCGCCACTATGATGACGTCGTAGTCAGAGTCAGGCCTGGCGTACCCTGCGACCTTCGAGCCGTAGGCCGCGACCCCGGAAGTCTTCGACGGGTCCACGAGCGCGGCCGCGAGCTTCTCTAAGGTGGCGCGCTCCTCTTCTTTCAGCCTCAAGGGCGGGCCTTCTTCCCTAGTTCTGCGACCTTCGCCAGGACTGCGGGGTCGAACTTCGTTGCCGCCACCGCCTCCATCGAAAGGCTGACCCTGTTCTCCTCCGGCCCTACCAGCCGGACGGGGAGGTCCTTCGCTATCCACGAAGCCCCCACCTTCTTGTTGAGGGCCTCGTCAGACAGCTCGTTCTTGAACTTCCGGCTGACCAGCGAGACGAGAGCCTTGTCGGCGAAGAGGAGCTTGGGGGGGACGACCCGCTCCGCGTCGGCGAACGCCGCCTCGTACAGGGTGGTGGCGGTCTCGTCGCTCATGACGTTGGTCGTGCTCAGCTTTCGGACGAGGTCGACATAGTGGGTGAACTCGTGGGCGGCTACGGCGTCAATGGTCCCCTTGGTCCCGAAGGCGACGAGAGCGGCGGTGAACTGCACCAAGATCAGTACGACGCCGTTGACCGCGGTCGGGATCACCCTGGCGAAGAGCACCCCCATCTGTCCGTACTCGCTCCCTGACTTCGAGACGGGGAGGGTCGGCTCGACGTAGTAGGGCGGGTAGCGGAGGCCGCTCGCCTTCTCCACCCGTTCCACCGCCGCCTGGAGGTACTTCATCCTCAGCCTCACCTTCTTGGCCAGCGCCCTGGGGACCTTCTCTTGCGCCACGGCCTGGTCGAGCAGGATCAACGGGTCCAACTGGGCGCTACCTCGGCCCGGTGCATATGAACCTTGGGCGTCACTCGGTGAGCTTGAAGCTGACCGGAGGGTAGCGCCTGGAGACCTCCATGAACACCTCGGTGTGCATCACCCCCGGTATCTTCCCTATCAGGTCGTAGACCGTCCTGTGCAGCTCGTCCAGAGACCTCCCTCTGAGGTTTATGATGACGTCGAACCTTCCTGTCACCTCCCTGACGAGCCTGACGCCCCCGACCTTCTCGATCTCGCCCAGGACGCTCTCCCTCAGCTTCGGGTCGATGTTGAGACCTGCCAGCGCCCCGGCGTGCATGCCGAGCATGTCCTCGTTGACCTGCACCGTGAACCGCTCTATCACCCCCCGCTTCTGCAGGCGCTTTATCCTGCTGTACATCACCGAGAGGTTGACCCCGAGCTCCTTGCTGAGCTTGGGGACGGACACCGACGCGTCGGCATGGAGGGAGGAGAGTATCTTCATGTCTAGGTCGTCCAGCCTGGCCAAGCGAGGTCCCTGTGGTCCCGGCTCGACCCCAGATATTTCTGCTTTTCAGTCAGGGAGTTCACGAGTTTTGCCATAAAACGACGCCGGACGCGTCTAGCTTGCTTTCTGTGGCTCGTCTACGAGCTTGGCGTTCACCTGGAACGTCTCCTCGGTTATCGTCCCCCCTCTCACCAGCTTCCGCTTCTTGGACCCTTCTTCCTTCGTCCTGTACCCTACCCCCCTGGTCATGAGGATGTAGTTCTTCCCTCCCCCCAGCGCGTCCCCGCGCATGGGGAACCCCGCCTTGTCGCTCCCGCCGGTGATCTTTATCTTCCCGGCCAGCCCTATGGTGGCTCCGTCCAAGACGTCCCCTATCTTCCTCCCGATCAGTAGTTGAGCCGGGGAGTCCTTGAGTTCCTTGGCCTCGGACTTTCCTGTCTTGGGGTCAGAGAGGACCAGCTTGAAGCTCGCCATCTAAACCGGCTCCGACCACACCGGGTAATTAAATCTAAAACCCGTACATCGGGTCTGCCGCGGATTTTATCGCGACTATCGCGTCGAGCACCTGCTTCTCGTCCTCGGTCAGGGAGCCGAGGAGCTTGGTGCGGAGGAGCTTCGCTTCGTGGCTCCGGGGGGTGGCGTAGAGGGTGTCGTTCTCTTTCACCTGCCTCCCGAGGGTCGGGCCCTGGACCGAGATGGCCACCTCTTCCCCCTCCTTCGCCTCGACGACAGCTTTGCCGTTGTCCTGCACCTGCTCGACCGTCCCTACCTCCGTCCCCTCCGACGACATCAGCTTCACCTTGGGGCGGAGCCTCCCGGCGACCACCACGACACCGAAGACGGCGGGGTCGTTGCGCCTGAAGAACGTCCCCGGGAGGACCTTGAGCTTGCACGGCCTCGTCAGGCTCGAGAGGGCCGCCCTTTCGTCCGCGTCCCTCTTCGACGCCGCCCAGCTGACGTAGTCGTCGATGACCTCGTAGATCACCGAGGAGTAGAAGATCGGGCTCGAGCCAACGTACTCCTTCGCCTCTGGGAGGACCTTCGAGTCGAAGCCGAGGATCGCTCCGAGGTAAGGGTCGTGCTCCCCCACCACCTGGGCGGCCACGATGTCGTTCTTCGAGATGTCCCCTATGTCCGCCTCCCTCACGGGGACCCCCCTCTCCTCCAGCATCCTAAGCAGGGCCTCGAGGCCGCCTATGCTCCCCGCCTTCACTATCACCCCCATGTTGTCGGTCTTGACCACGATGTTGGAGAGCTCCTTCTCCATCTCTGCCTTCAGGTCCTGGAACTGCTGCTCGGTGGAGAAGGACGCGATTGAGGTCCCCGCCACCACCCCCCCGAGGTCCGGGGTGACCAGCTTCACCCCTGCTGCGGCGTAGACGGAGCTCACGGGCGTAAACTTGTCCCTGGGGTCGCGCATCTCGTCCAGCGGCTTCGGCATGAACAGCGCCTTCACCTTCGACTTTGACGTCCCGTCCCTGCGGACCAACGAGATTGAGTCTCCGACGCTCAGGGTCCCTTCGGTCAGGATCACGTTGGCGGTCTGGCCTATCCCCACCTCCTCCTGGAGCTCGAGTATGATCCCCCGCGCCGAGCGTGCATCCCCCACCTTCAGCCTCCCCTTCAGGAACTGCTGCGCGAGGCCGATCAGCATGGCGAGCATTTCAGGCATCCCCACCGGGGCCCGCGCCGAGACTGGGACGATGGACACCTGCTTCCGGAAGTCCTTCACCCTGTAGTAGGCGTCTGACTGGAAGCCGAGGCGGTTGAGCCCCCCTACCACGTTGTACAGCCGCTCCTCAAGCTCGTCCCCCCAGGTCGGGACCTGGTCCTTCATGACCTGCAGGAGCGGCCCCTTGCTCCCCTTCCTCCAGCCGTTGATCATGTCTATCTTGTTCAGTGCGACAAGGAAAGGCACCTGCCTCTGCTTCAGGATGTCGATGCTCTCAAGTGTCTGGTTCTCCAGCCCCTTCAGGACGTCGACGACCAGGATGGCTATGTCGGCCGCCGACCCTCCCCTTAGCCTCAGGTTAGAGAAGACAGCATGGCCGGGGGTGTCTATCATGAGGAGCCCTGGGATGTGCAGCTCCCCCCCAGCGCGGTCCAGGAGGGGCCCGCAGATCTCCTTCAGCGTCTCCATGGGGAAGAAGCTTGCGCCTATCTCCTGGGTTATCCCGCCCACCTCGCGGGCCTGGACCCCGGTCCCCCTCAGGCAGTCAGCGATCGACGTCTTCCCGGAGTCTACGTGCCC
This sequence comes from archaeon, assembly GCA_021786335.1. The sequence goes on along the minus strand of JAJYNM010000040.1, from coordinate 8,258 downwards.
CAGGATGACTACCACAGGCTGCCGCATGCGGCTTTGCTCTGACATGTCTCATCCAGTTCCTTAAGATGGCCTCACCCTGGCGTCTTGCCGAAGAAGACCGCGCTCTCCTTTGTAAAGCTCTCGGTTGAGTCGGAGGCGTGGATGCAGTTGTCTGTGAGCCCGAGCCCGAAGTCACCTCTTATCGTCCCCGCCGCTGCCTCCCAGCTCTTCGTCGCCCCGACCATCCGCCTGACAGTCGCGACCGCGTCCCTCCCCGAGAGGACGGCCCCGACGACGGGACCCGAGGTGATGAAGGAGACCAGCTCCCCGAAGAACGGCTTTTGGCTGTGGACGCTGTAGAACTCCTCCGCCTGGGGCCTCGACATGGTGAGCATCTGGACCCTCTTCAGGGCGAACCCCTTCCTCTCGAACCTGCCGATTATCTCCCCTACCAGACCCCGCCTCACCCCGTCAGGCTTCACGACTATCAGGGTGTCTTCGACCACGCTCATCTCTTAGCAGGCACCCTTGCCCACTTCAGCTTGCGCGGGTCGCGACCCAACTTCAGATCGTTGGTCTTGCACTTGGAGGAACAGTATGATTTAGTGGAACCGTCGTTCTTCACGTAGAGGATGCCCGAACCGAGCCTGACCTCTTTACCGCAGAAGACGCATTTCTTTGGGACGTACATCTCAGGCTACCGCACCTCGACCTTTCGATGGCCTTTGAGACTCTGGATATAAAGACGGCGCCGGCCCCTGGGGGGCCCGGGGCTTGCAGCCCCTGGGCTTCAGGTCGGGACGGTCCCTCCGAGATGCCTGAGCCAGTACTGGGCCTCTATGATGAGCCGCTGGCCGAAGTCTTTCGGGTGGGGGACGAAGCCCTCGAGGGCCTTGGCCAGGGTCTCCGGGCCGAGGTTTGCCAGGTCCTCCAGGTTTACCGCCCGCAAGCCGGTGGCGCTCCTCAGCCGGGCCCCTATCTCCAGCTCGTTGGCCTGGATGGCCCTGAGCTCCTGCTCTTCTGTGAAGGCGCTCGACAAGAACGGGACGTCCCCTGCCAATATGATCTCCTTGACCGACCTCCCCTTGGCCTTCATTGCTGCATAGAGGTGCATTGGGGGGGCCACCTCCTCTAGGGACAGGGCGCCGAACAGCGTCCTCGCCATGGGCATCTTCCTGATCCCTCTCCTCTCCGAGACCATCCTCTTCAGGTCCACCGAGGCGATGAACGGGAAGACGTAGGCGACGCTCTTCGGCACCTTCTTCGCCAGGTTCTGCCTGAACCAGAGCCGTATGGCGTCCTGTGAATCGAGCCCTGGGGGGGTCCTGGTCGGCGGGAGCACCCAGACCCCGGGCTGGACCGCCTTGAACCCCTTTTCGACCAGCCTTTCCTTGAAGGCGGTAGACTCTTTCTTCTTCTTCGTCTTCTCGTAGGACTTGAAGAGGAGGAGTGACCGGGCCTCGTAGGGGTAGGACCTGAGGAGCTCCTCGGGGGTCAGGCCCGAGTTCTTGAGCTGCCAGTCGAGGCGACGCATCAGCCTGCGGTACATCTCGTCGCTATCTTCAGGGGCTGGCGGGAGTGAAGTGTCCTCCCCGGGGACCTCGATCCTGCCTATTACCGCCAGTATCAGGTCCTCGTCCTTCGCGGAACCAGGTCCGGATATCTTGGCGAGAGGTGCTTTCACCCTGTCGAAGAAGCCCGCGATCCGCTTTACCGCTGACAAGCCCCCGGACACCTGACCGTATCGGATAGTGGGAGGAGCATCCCCACCCTTCGTCTAGGAGAGCTTCCGCTTGACCGCCTTCCTCAGGTCCTCGAAGGCGTCTACGAGCTTCTTCTTGGCGAAATATTCGTCTGACTCGGCGACAACCACCCTGTCATCGGAGATCGTCACGTCCCCCAGCCTGAGCGGGGCGGGGATCCCTAGCATCGCCGAGAGCTCTTCGACCGACTTCGGGAAGGTCGCACCGGACCTGAACCTGAAGGTGAAGGAGCCCTCCCCGGCGATGGGGGCCGGGTCCAGAGGGACGACCAGGCTCCCCGAGCTGAGCCCACCGAGCATCTGCTCGTGCACTTCGCGGATGGAGTTCAGGACGTCTTCGCGCTCCTTCCTCAAGGCCGCCGCCCTGTCCTGGTGCCCCGGGTCGGACCAGTCGAGGCCTATCAGGGCGTAGAACGCCTGGTCCTTCTCGTTCCTCTTCGGGTCCTGCTTGATTTCCTGCGAGAGCACCTCGAGCTCGCTCTCGATGGTCTTCAGCCTCTTCTGCTCTTCAAGCAGCCTCCCGGCTGCAACCTCCAGTTCTGTGAGGTTCATCTCTTACCTAGCCAAGGTGGCTCGAGACTTCGATGACAGCCTTCTTGAACTCCTCGTGGGTCAGGTCCCGGTTCTGGTATTCGTCCTTGTACGAGTCCCAGGCGTCCTCCGCCTCTGTGACGATGGGGAGGAGCTTCTTCCCTACCCCCTTGATGTTGAGGAGGACGAGCGCTGACGCCGGCTCGTTGGGCATCGTGGGTATCTTGATGAATATCACCCTCTTCTCCTGGATGGCGTACTTCTCGCCCAGTATCTTCTTGAAGAATTCCCTCTCCTCCGCCCCTATGCTCCCGACGCACTTGATTAGGACGCAGGCGGAGTCCGTCTTCCCCTTCTCCATCTCCCCCTCCTGTTCGAGGTCGAAGAGCAGCCCGTCGTTCCCTTCATCGACCGCCTCCTCTATCGACTTTATGTCGGGGCTCCCCTTCGGGACGAGAGGTATGAGCCACGGGACCACGAACTTCGGCTTGCTCGCTGCCAGCCAGGTCCTGTAGTTGGACATGTCCCACTCTGTCTCCCGGATGAACGAATCCATGAACTCTGCGATGACGTGGGCTGCAAGCAGGTTCTTGTTCCTGTAGTCGTGCCAGCCGACGCGGATCTGCTTGGGGAGCTCGTCAACGATGGAAGACCGCGCGTCGAGCTGGTCCTTCAGCCTGTCTGCCTGGAACCTGAGCTCCTTGTTGTCCATCAATATCGGGGCGTCGGAGTACCTGATCTGGTAGGCCAGGTTGAGCACTATGCTGATGTGGGCCGGGCCGTAGATGACGGGGTCCCAGCCGAACTCAGGGAGTATCCCGAACGTCGCTATGGTGGCGTGCCCGAGGGCGTCGCTCCCCTTCACGTACGACATGAACTCGGACGAGAAAGAGCCGCCGGTCCCACCGCCCATGCTGAACGGGACCACGAACCCTCTCACCGGCTCGGGGGAGATCGCCTGTATCCTGGATGCGATGTCCTGCTTCTTCACGATCTCGTTCCTGAACCTGCTCCTCCCCTCGGCCCAGTTCCTGGCGGCCCCTCCCAGGCCATAGACAGCGTGCTTGTCCTTCATGGCGAAGAGCTGCGGGTACGACTGCAGGATGAGGTTCGCGGAGCGGGGGTCGAGGTCAACGAGCAGCGCCCTAGGGACGAGGGGTGTCTCCCCCTTGCGGAGGGACGCGCCGAACCTGAGAATAGTGCTTCCGTACCTACGGAGGACCTCCAGCTGCTGCTTCTCGCCCTTCAGCGTCGGCGCAGTGGGGTCGGCCCCCACGTCGATGAGGACCCAGCGATAGGCCTCGGCCCCGATGCCTACCCCCGCGTGGCCCATACAAGCCATGATGACTGGGTTAGGAGCTAACGGCGCCTGGTTTGCTGTCCTGAACGCCAACGTTTCACCTCTTTTGCTATCTTTTTTATACGTTTGTCAACTTCTGGGTGACAAGCTTGAGCTATGACGAGTCAAAGGCGAAGGACCTGCTCTTCGTCATCGACGGCTCGAGGAGCATGGGAGGGAAGCTCCACTCCTCAGGCATGACCAAGATGCAGATGGTCAAGACGGGGCTCTTCAACTTCGTCATGGAGCACTGGCCCGTCTCCTACTTCCCTTGGCCGACAAGGCTGGGGGTGTCGTTCTACAGGCTGCTGGGGACCCCGGGCTCGACGCAGATAGACGTGGTGGTCCCCCTGAACCCCGCCCCAGCTTCGCTCGAGCTGTACAGGCTGGAGGAGCTGCAGTGCAAAGGGGGGAGCCCGCTGGTCGACGCGGTCAGATACGGCATCGACAACATTTCAGACTCCATCAGGAAGGAGAAGGTGATGAAACTGATCAGCGACGGGGGGAACGACGGGGAGCCAGTCAAGACGATAGTCGACGAGCTGAAGGGTTCCGCAATCGAGATAGACGTGATAGAGCTCTCCAACGAGGCGTCGAAGGAGCTCAGAGACATAGCCACACTCACTCGTGGGACTTACACCAGGCCCCACAACCTGGCGGACTTCGAGAAGACCATCCGCAGCTAGGGCCCGTAGGGGACGCCCGACAGTCGGGGCGCGCTCTATGTATGGGATGAAGGGGGCAGACAGGGGTCGGAGAGCCTCATTTGAGCTTCCTCGCCTCCCGCTCCGTCTCTCTGAGCACGAGGATGTCGGCCATCCGAATCGGCCCCTTCACGTTCCTGGTGAGTATGCGCCCCTTCTCCTTCCCCTCGAGTATCTTCACCCTCACCTGAGTTATCTCCCCTGCGACCCCCGTCCTACCTACTATCTGGACGACCTCGGCCGGGGTGAGTGTCTCTATTTCCCTCTTGCTGCTCATGCGGCCTTCTTCAGCCTCGAAAGCTCTTGGGTGACCTGCTCCAGTATCTGGGAGCCTTCGCCGGCCTCGAGGACAGCCGCCGCCGCCGTCGACACGTCGATGCCGATGGCGGGCCCTATCTGGTCCTTGGAGGGGACGAAAACGTAAGGTATCTTCCTCTCGTCGCAGAGGATGGGCAGGTGGGCGACCACCTCGGGGGGGTTCACGTCCTCGGCTATCACCACCAGCTTGGCCAGCCCTCTCTCGATGGCCTTCGTAGACTCGTTGGTCCCCTTGCGGACCTTGCCTGTCCGGGACGCCTGCCTGAGGACCTCGTAGGCTGCCTCGGAGACTTCCTTCGGGGTGTCGAACTTGATGTAGTAAGGCCTCTTGTCTGGGGTCATCTCACAATCTCCCAGGCGGGCCAGTTTCGGCCAGCATATAAACGGTTGGCCGGCGAGTCCGTTTTAACGGCTCATCCCGCGAGTATGAACCGCGCAGGGGCGTCGAGCCTGCAGAACCCGAACCGTGGGAACTGGACGATGTCGCCCGGAGAGAGCCCGGACGCCGCCTCTTCGACGTATCCTGCCACCTCTTTCAGGCTGTCCTTGTTGTAGACCCCTCCTTCCGAGAAGAGCTCGCCGGGGACTGTGACCACCGCCTCCGAGTGTGCCCGGGTGACCCACTGGACCTTCTTCGAGTCGGGGACGAGTCCGTCCCCGGCGTACTCCCCCCGGGGGGAAGGCCCTTCCGCCGTCAGCCTCACGTTGTAAAGGTCCATGAGACGGAACACTGTCCCTTTCTTCATCGCCCCAAGGTCTGCCGATGGGACGAAGAACTCGCCCTCGGTGTCGATCGTCCTGCTCCCCAGGTCCTTCTGGGGGTGGAAGGCGAGGGTCGCCTTCTTGATCGGCGCCCCCTCCACCTCCAGCCTCGCGGGCTCAGGGACGAAGAACATACGCTTCGAGAGGGGGTCGAGGAGCTTCCTGTTCACCGACAGGAGGATGCTCCAGTCGTATTCGTGTTCGGTCTTCGTGTAGCCCACATGTAGGGTGAACTCCCTTATCGCCTGCGGTATGATGCCGCGCCTCCTGAGGCCGTCGACAGTCGGCATCCTCGGGTCGTCCCAGCCCGACACCACCTTCTTCTCGACGAGCGGACGGAGCAGCCTCTTAGAGACAGGCGTCCCTTTGAAGTTGAACCTCGAGAACTGGATGACCTCTATCCGCCTGAACCTCAACGCGTCGCGAAGCTGCGCCTGGAGCTCGTTGCGGAACTCGGAGCTCCTTAGGACGTGGGTTATCCCGCATATCTCGTCCTCTACGGCGTTGGCCAGGTCGTAGGTAGGCCAGAGTGAGTACCTCTCCCCCGTGAGCGGGTGCGGGTGGGAGATGATCCTGAAGAGGTTGGTGTCCCTGAGGGAGTAGTTGGGGCTCTTCATGTCCCCCTTGAACCTGACGACGTAGGCGCCCTCCTTGTGCTTCTTCGCGAGGAGGTCGTCCCACACCCTAAGGTTCGCTTCGACAGAACCCCCCCTGTGCTCGCAGGGGGTCCCTTCGAACCGCAGCGCCTTCACCTTCGCCTCGTCGCAAGAGCATGCGTAGGCCCTCCCCTGCTCCAGGAGCTCCCTCCCTGCCTCATAGATGACCTCCATGTCGTCCGACACGTTCTTCTCGTGGTCGTACCTTATCGAGAGCCAGCCTATCCCCCGGCGGAAGCTGCCGTAGTACTGCGGAAGGACCTTCCTCGGGTTGGTGTCCTCGAAGCGGAGCCAGAGCTCCCCGTCGTACTGCTCTTTGTAGAGGTAGTTGATGGTGAATGCCATGGCGTGCCCCACCGTCATGTAGCCTGACGGTTCCGGAGGGAGACGGAAGGCAGTCTCCCCCTTCACGGCGTTGGGGAGGTCTGGGAGCCCTACCCGCCCCTTCTTCTCCACCGGCGCCGCCGCGTCCGGGTACCTCTCTGAGATGAGCCGCTCCTGTTCCCCTACGTCTAGGGCGTTCACCCTTTTGGCCGCGGCCGCCGCTTCCTTCGACACCAGACCCGCCCTGGCCCTCAGCTCAGGGAACTCGGCAAGGACCCTGCCTACGATCGCGCCCACCTCCGCCTTCCCGCCGTGCCTCGCCGCGTTCAACAGGGCCGCCTTCTCCACTGCGGCGAGCGCCTCCTCCCCCAGAGATCCGGCTACCATTCCCGTTCTACTGCGAACCTAGCGAATGAAGCCAGGAGGGACACGGCTTCCTCGTCCCCCTTCCAATCTATGCTCTGGAGCGTCGTCAGGGACCGCTTGAGGAGCTCTGACGCCCTCTTCCTGGCGAACCCCACGGCGTCATACCTCTCCATCGCAGAGAGTACGAACTTCACTTCGTCGTCAGTCTTCTGCGCTCGTCCCTTGTTCATTATCGCGATCACCTTGTCCCTCTCGCTCTGGGACGCCACAGAGAGGAGGTGGAGGAGCATCATGGTCCTCTTCCCCTCCAGTATGTCGTCAGACTTCGCCTTGCCGTACTTCTTCTGGTCCCCCACCAGGTTCAGCGCGTCGTCCTGTATCTGGAAGGCGACCCCCAGGGTGGTCCCGAAGTCCTTCAGCCCCGTCAGCACGTCCGCTCCGGCCCCGGCCACGAGCGCGCCCATCCTGCACGGGCTGGCGACGGTGTACCACGAAGTCTTCCGGGTGCACATCTCGAAGTAGTCTTTCTCCCCCAGGTCCCATCGCTTGGCAGCGACCCACCCCAGCTCCATGTGCTGCCCTTCGGTCGTCTCGTCGACCATCTTTGAGAACTCCTCCATGACAGCGAACGTCCTATCAGGACCGATCCGCTCCCTGTTCTTCAGGAGCGCCTCCCACGTGCGGGCGTGGAGGGCGTCCCCGGCGTTGAGGGCCAGGGCCTCCCCGTACTTCTTGTGCAGGGCTGGCTCCCCGCGCCTCAGCTCTGACCCGTCCTCTATGTCGTCGTGGACGAGTATCCAGTGCTGGAAGAGCTCTATGCACGCCGCGGTGAGGATAGCGTCGCCTTCGGAGCCGCCTGCCGCCCTGCAGGCGGTGACGCAGAGGAAGGGCCTCATACCCTTGGCCGGGCGGGACGGGTAGTCCCGCATCATCCTATAGAGGAGGTCGACTTCCTCTATCGGGCTGGACTTCGGAAGGATCTGGTCGAGTATTAGGCTGTCTACCCGCGCCTTCACGCGCCTCATCTCGTCCTGGATGGTGGGCATGCCTGTCCGGTCCCTACCTCCGACCTAGGCGCGGACCAAGGTGCCGTAAAAGTCCAGCCCCCGGAGGGCCTTGGAGAACTCGTTCCGCCTGTACCCGGAGACGAAGCAGACGCTGGTCCCTCCCGCTGCTATCTTGGCAGCCACTTCCAGCTTGAGCCTCATCCCTCCGGTGGTATCGTCCCCTTCCTTAGCCTTCATCCGCTTCACCTTGGCTGGGGTCAGCTCGGGGATGATGACCCTGGTGTTCTCCTCGTAGACCCCGTCCACGTCGAGGGCGAACACGGACCGCTCAGGCTCCAGCATCTTCGACAGCTCCTGCATGATCACGTCCCCCGATATCACCTTGAACCCCGACGGGGTCAGCCCGACGTCCCCGAAGGTGACAGGCGTCAGCCCTTCCTTGAGGAGGCCCTTCAGCCATGAAGACACAGAAGCCCCCCCGGCCCTGCTTATGGCGTCGAAGGGGGAGAA
>JAJYNM010000045.1 GCA_021786335.1 archaeon | reverse complement strand
CGGGGTCTTCGTGGCCGGCTTGAAGACAGCGGCGTTGCCTGCCGCGAGGGCAGGGGCCAGCTTCCACGCCGGGATCGAGGCAGGGAAGTTCCATGGGGTGATGGCGGCGACGACCCCCAGGGGGATCCTGGCGGTGAATACCCTGGTGTTCGGGTCGGACGAAGGGAGGGTGAGCCCCCCGAACTTGTAGGCCATGGCCCCGTAGAACTTGAAGAGGGAGCAGCTCCTGGCGACCTCGGCCCTGCTCTCCGGGAGGGTCTTCCCCTCCTCGTGGGTGAGGAGCTCGGAGAGCTCCTCGGAGACCGACTCCATCAGCTCGCCGGCCTTCAGGAGGATGGCGCCCCTCTTCGGGGGAGGGGTAGTCCCCCACTCGAATGACTTTGAGAGCGCGGCCTCCACCGCAGCCCTGGCGTCCTCCTTGGTGGAGAGGCGGACCTTGGCCAGCACGTGGTCCTGGTCTGCAGGGTCCACGTCGTCCAGGGAGCCTCCGCTCCCCCGGACCCATCTGTCGGCGAGCTCCTGGTAGGACCTCATGCAGCCGTCGGCGGGACGAGCGTATTTCTGGCTTGTCCTGGGCACGAGGACCGCGGATGTGTCAACCGCGACTCTTTCGGCGGGAGGATAGCGGCCCGGTCGAGGGCTGCCCGGAAGCGTGAGGGCAACGCGAGACGGCGCGGCTGCTCAGGTTTTCATACCCGCTTGCGCCGGAAAACGTTTACAAGGCGTCCGAAAGTTCTCGAAGGGACGCATGTACCGTTCCGCCCTGAGGCGCCGGATGAGAAGCGGGTCGCAGGTCAGGATTACATCCAGCGGCGTCGCTTTCTTCTTGCTTCTGGCTTACGTCGTATCCCTGTTGGTCTATCTCGCGATACTCGCACATAGCAGGCTTCCGAGCCCCCTTTCGTTGATAGCCTCCCTTGGTCCTTCTCCATACGGAGTATCACTGGGGCCTGTCTCGTTGGGTTATCTCTCAATCGTGTTGGTGGCGTTGTTCGGCATAGCTTCTTGGCCGAAGAAGTTTAGAGATAGGCACCTGCCCTCCAGGTCGGCCGCGGCTTCCGCCGTACTGGTGGGCGTGCTTATCGGTTCGGTCTTTTCAATCGCGTCGTCGGTCCCGGTGGTCCATACGGCGCAGGATTCTGAGCAGGGATTCACGCTCGCGGTGGACTACGGCCCGACGACCGTGCCGTTGGGCCAGAACTTCACTGCACAATATGTGCTTACAGACAACTCGTACTCGCTTACTACGCCCTCGTACTTCTTCGGCGGCCAGTTCAGCATGGTCTTCAACAACTCCGTCGGGAAGCAGGTGGTGGCTTTCAGGTCGCACATCGACTTCAGCACCCCCAACGGTCCGCAGTATGTCCAGCTCCAACCTGGCGAGGTCTGGAGGGCCACACTCGGGTGGAACGGGACCGTGTATCCATCGAACGGGACGAGTTATGCGGTCCCTCCCGGCAGCTACAAGTTGATCTCGTACGCTGTAATCCAGGATGGGAACGCGAGCCTCTATGTCATCCTCCACCCATCGGACATAAGCGTGACATTCACGTAGGCACCCGACGGCGTCCAAAGGATCGCCGCCCGGCAACCAGAATGGCCCCTCGGCCGTGATCAGTGAGAAAATCCTTATAGTTTTTGGCATGGGCCGACCATTCCTACACATGGTCAAGGTCATCCTGGAAGATGTTTCGAAGAGCTTTGGGTCCAGCAAGGTCGTAAACGATCTGAACCTCACGGTCAACGACAAAGAGTTCGTCACCCTTCTGGGCCCCTCGGGGTGCGGCAAGACGACAACCCTCAGGTGCATAGCCGGACTTGAAACGGTGGACTCGGGGAAGATCATGGTGGATGACCAGGTCGTGAATGACAAGTCGCCCCAGGACAGGGACGTGGCCATGGTCTTCCAGAACTACGCGCTCTATCCGTTCATGACGGTCAGAGACAACATCACGTTCCCCCTCCGGATCCACAAGGTCCCCAAGGACAAAGTGGAAAGAAAGCTGCGGGACGTGTCCGAGATGCTGCACATCACCCATCTCCTCCCCAGGAAGCCCAAGCAGCTGAGCGGCGGCGAACAGCAGAGGGTGGCGGTTGGGAGAGCTCTCGTCCGCGACCCGAAACTTTTCCTCTTGGACGAGCCGTTCTCCAATCTCGACGCGAAGCTGAGGATCGAGACCCGGTCAGAGATTAAGAGCCTTCAGAAGGAGCTCGGGATAACGACGATATTCGTCACCCATGACCAGGCGGAAGCCATGGCGCTTGCGGACAGAATAGCGGTCATGAATCAGGGGAGTCTGCAGCAGATTGGCACCCCCGACGAGACGTACGGCAAGCCCGCCAACGTGATGGTGGCCCAGTTCCTCGGTTCGCCCGCGATGAACGTGCTCAACGCGAGATTCGTCAAGCCTGACACGATAATGATTAAGGACGGGGTCGACGTGGCAGTGAGGAGGCCTGAGGCGTCCAAGCTGGCGTCTCTAAGCGGCGTCGATGAGATAAGAGTGGGGTTCAGGCCCGAGGACGCGGAGTTCGAGATTGGCGGTCAGGACGGCATCCCGGCCGAGGTCCGCGTCGAGGAGCCGTCTGGGACTCACATGCTCCTCACCCTGGAGGTGAGCGCGTCGTTGGATCAGGTCAAGGTGGTCATGCCCCCCGGCTTCGCGCCGAAGCTGGGTACGAAGGGGAGAATCAGGGTCAAAAAAGGGAAGCTCAATATCTTCGACACCAAGTCGGGCGACAGGGTAGAGTAGACCCGCGGATGTCTGGCGAGTTAGCCCTTGACGGCGCCCAGCCCCAGGCCGGCTTCGATGTACTTCTCGAGGCTCAGGAACAGTCCCGCCATCAGCAGCACCGTGACCACTGACCCTGCCATCTGGATCGCATACTGGAATTGAGGGAAGGAGCTTCCGTTGATCAGGACGCTCTCCAGCCCCTGGGGTATCATGAAGAGGCTGCCGCTCCTCAGCACGAACAGGGCCAGGAGGTAGTTGTTCCAGGTTGCCGCGAATATGATGATGAAGACGGTCACCAAGGCGGGCTTGAAGTAGGGGATGGCTATCGACCTGAAAACCCTGAGTTCGGATGCTCCGTCGACTCTGGCCGCGTCCAGGACCTCCTTGGGTATGGTCTCTTCTGCGTATATCGTCATGAAGTACGCCCCGAAGGCACTCACCGCAGAAGGCAGCACCATTGCCCAGTATGTGTTCGCGATGCCCAGCTGTGCTTCAAGCACGAATGTCGGATACGCTATGGCGGTGCTCGGAATCATGAGCGCTACGGCTACGAGCAGCGTGAGCGCGTTTCTCCCCCTGAAGCTGAACTTCCCCAGGGTGTACCCCATCATCGCGGCGAAGAAAGCGCCGATTACTCCCGCTGCCCCCGACTCTATGATGCTGTTGTACACCCAGAGAAGGAGATTGGAGCTGGTAAAGGCGTACACATAGTTGTACAGCGTCGGGTTCTGGAACCAAAGGGAAATCCCGGTAAAGGCGTTGGCGTAGACCTTCGTGCTGGCGACCACCACCCACCAGAGCGGCAGCAAAAAGTACACCATCAGCAGGACTATCACGACGATTGTTATCGAGCTGTGGCCTAGCTTTGTCAACTCATCACCGACTCTTTTCAGGCATGAAGAAGCGGACTCCTATGACCGCAACCACGAAAGACATCGCGATGAGCACAAAGGCGATCGCAGCGGCGTAGTTGAACTCCGAAAGGAAGTACGTCACGTGAAATATGTACAAGTTTGGCGTGAAGCCGAATGGGACGCTGCTCAGATTGGACAGGGTGAAGGGCTCGTTGAACAGCAACTGGTCCCCGATTATCGCGAGCATGGCTATGAACGCAAAATACTTCTTGAGCATCGGGAGCTTCACGTGGCGAGTGACCTGCCAGGAAGAAGCGCCGTCGAGCCTCGCCGCGTCATAGAGCGTCTTCGGAATGGCGCCGAGCCCCGCCAGAAGTATCACCACGTTGTATCCTACCCACTCCCACACTATGATGTTGAGCATCGCGTAGATGATGTAGCCTGGCGCCAGGGCTTGGTTCCCCAGACCTATCAGAGCGTAAAGCGAACCCATGGGAGCTCCCGGCGTGTACATGTAGCCCCACATCAGGGTCCCGATTACGGTTGGCACGCCGTACGGGAGGAAGACCATCACCTTCCCCAGCGACCCGAGCTTGCCTCTTCTTGAATCCAAGAACAGCGCTATGAGGAAAGACAGGACGAACATGAGAGGCACCCAGAGCAGCGTAAAGTAGAGCATGGTCTCGTATCCTCCCCAAAAGTTGCTGTCCCCTAGGACGCGGGCGTACTGCGTCCCCCCCACATAGTTTGTGAAGAGGCTCGTCTGTGCGACGGAGGCGTTGAAGAAGCTAAGCCCGAACGTGTAGAATATCGGGGTGATCACGAACAGGAAGAACAGAGTGAGGAAAGGGAGCAGGAAAAAAAGGTGGGCGAGTCTGGCCAACTTTAGCACCTTACGATTCTCGTGACCGATTTGGTGCTTAGTGGCCGACTCCCACGACTGTGCCGCCACTCGACTGCACGTATTGGATCATGATTGTTTCTGTGTTTTGAAGTGCGCTAGCGAATGTGATTTGCCCGGCAGCAGCCTCAGTGATCTGCTCCTGCAGGATTGTCTGGATGGTGATCTGGAACGGGCTCCATACCCACTGGGTAGGCATGTGTTCCTGCGCGTACAGGTACACCTGCCCGATGTCTTGTCCTCCGAAGTAAGAGGCGTTGCTCAAGAAGACCGACGATCCGTTGGGATACTTGAGGTTAGCCAGGTTGTAGGTGTTAGAGGTCCACTGGCCTTCGTTCACCCACATCCACGGCAACACCTGAGGAGTCTGGGTCGTGTAGAATGCGTAGAGGAATGTCGCGCGCGGATCAACTGAGTTCGCTGTGACGCCAATGCAACTAGCGGAGATCTGTCCCGAGACGAAGGGTCCCGTCGAGTTCCATTGGGGCATGTTAGCCACCCGCCAGAGTCCTGCCTCCTTTGGTGCTGCGGGCTCGATGAGGTAGCCTGGATACCAGGCTGCAGCTGTGACGAACGATGCAATCTGCCCTTCGGTTAGCATCTGGTCATACTGGGGCGTGTATAGGTTCATTGCAGTTACAGAGCCAGCTGATATCAGGTTGCCCCAGAAGTTAATCACGTTGATGTTCTTGGTGCTGTTGATGACCACATTCCACGAATTGTTCCCCGCCGGTACGATCATGTTCCCCCCGCCCTGAGAGAAGAGAGCCATCAGGTCGGACGACGGCTCGTTGGGTGGAAAGATGGTCATGTAGATTGAGCTGTTCTCCGTGTGGAGTTTCGCTGCGTCCTGTGCGAATTGTGCCCAGGTTGTCGGGACGGTCAGGCCGTATTTGTTGAATATGTCTGCCCTATAGTCAAGGGCGACTGGGGCGAAGTCTTCAGGGATGCAGTACATCGCTCCCGTATTCCCAGCAGACACCAGCTTGAACGCAGCCGGGGTTATCTGCTGTTTCAGGTACCCGAGATACTGGTTGAACCAAGGTCCGATGTTCATCACTTCACCAGTCGACACCTCCTGAGGCAGGAGAGAGTACAGCACCCTGAACCCATCGTAGACGTGTTGGTGGGTGTCCAACGCGCTCAGGAGCCCCGAAACGTCTTGGTTAGGTGTGCTCTGGATGTGGATGTTGGGGAAAGCGGCTTCGAATTGCTGGATCATGTACTGCGGAGGTATTCCGCTCCACTCGTACATTGATAAGGTCACCGGGGTTGCGGGATAGAACGCGTCCGTCAGGTTCTGCGGGACGTTCGTTACTACCGGATATGCGAAGGACGACTGTGTTGTCTGCGTGGTGCTTGTTGTGGAAAGCCCTGTTGTGGTAGTGCTGTGAGATGAGGTTGTCGCCAGGAAGATTCCGAGTGCGGCGGCGATGACGAGGATGACGATTATGATTCCAACAGTGACAGTTCGAGTAATCGCTGTTCTTTCGGCCAATTTTTCGCTCAAGCTTGCGTTCAACCGAAATAATAGCATTTCAACGGTTTTCAGGCATTGGACAAACCCACTATGGGTAGACGGCGAACAGGTTGTGTCACAGCCCGATGCGGAACTTTACCCTGTCTATCTTGTCCTCCCTGCTGATGCCTTCGTCCTTGACGACCGTGCTTGACAAGAGGAACGGGCAGCTCCAGATCTAGTCGCGGGCATGCAGGCAGGGCTGCGCCCGTCTAGTACGGCGGTCGCATAAACGAAGACGGCCGCATCGAGACGAGACAGCGGGGCGAGCTTCGTCACACATCCACGATTCTCGAAGGTCAGATCGGTCAGGAGCGCCTGTTGCGAGGACCCACGTGCCCAAGAGAGGGCGCCTCGGTGGGGGGCATGTGACGGCGGAACCTCCGTCTAAGTTTCATCAGGCTGTCAATCTGGTCGTGTATCAACATCCTTTGCTGGGCTAGGATTTCCCTTAGGACCCATTCGTCTTTCTCGAGGTTGTCTAGTACTTCATCCAACCTCATCTCACAGACCTCAAGAATAGAGATGAACTTTCCTACGACCCTCTCGAGGTAGTGTCGGCGGGCTTCTTCTTCAGCGTAACCGGAAAGAGGTGCTCTCGCCAGATTAATCCCTTCGCCCCTTTTGATGAGCTGTGCGACGAGCCTTACATCGTCTCTCGCCAGATGTTGGTTCTCAGCTATAAATGCGGCCAGGGCGTTTTTATCGTCCTCGTTTAAAGAAAAGAGTTCCTGTGTCAGACTGACTTTTGCGCCGCGCAAAAGTCTGTCCTGGACGTTGGCGGGCATCTTCAGGAGCGCGATCCTCCTGCTCACGTAGGATGGACTCTTCCCCAGAGTGCGCGCGAGGGTCGTCTCACTGCCGTAACCATACTCGTCCACGTAGCTTTTAAACGCCTTGGCTTCTTCTATCGGGTTGAGGGTTCGTCGCTGCAGGTTCTCGACGAGGGACATCTCGTAGGCTTCCTTGTCGTCAAGTTCTATCACGTGGCAAGGTATCTTTCTTAGCCCTAGCGTCTTGCACGCCTGCAGTCTCCTGTTCCCCGCCACGACTTCGAACCCATCTTCCTCTCTCAAGGGCCTCACGACGATGGGCTGCACTAGGCCCTTTTCGGCTACCGAGAGAAGAAGTTCCTCAGTTATGCCGGATTCATTCCTTAAAGGACGCCTTGAATATCTGATCCGCTTCGTCTCCACGTCTTCGAAGAACCCCCTCGAGAGGTTCTGTAGCACTCCTTTTAGTTCGCGGCAGGTTATTTGAGTCTTCTCCCGAATCAAGCCCTGTTCTATTATCCTGAAATTAGTTCACCCCCTGGCAAAGACGGTTGGGGCTAGGTGGGTATGGAGCAGGGGGAGACGCTATCACGTCTACATGAAGCTGGACCCCGTGAAGGTGGAGTGGATCATCAGACAGAAGGAGAAGGGATCCGCCAACCAGAGGATAGCAGACTCGATGAAGGTCTCGGTCAGGAGGGTCCAGAGCCTCTGGGCGGCATACAGGGCGACCGGGTCTGTCCCATCGCTCAATAGGCCCGGGAGGAGACGCGTGAACACCAGCGACGAGCTGAAGGAGCTCGTAGGGAGGGCATACGCAAGGTTCAGAGTCAACGCGCTGGCGCTCGAACCGCTGATCGACATCCACTACGGTACGCATATACCACACAATCGCATCCACGTGGTCCTGAAGGCGATGGGGCTGGCAAAGGACGAGCCAAGGAAGCAGGCGAGGAGGAGCTGGGTCAGGTACGAGAGGAGGTACTCGAACTCCATGTGGCACACCGACTGGACCCTGATCGACGGGAAGGGGTGGATGATTGCGTACCTGGACGACGCGTCCAGATACGTCACCGGGTGGGGCATCTTCCCCGAGGCGACGTCCGAGCGCTCGGTGGAGGTGCTGGAGGAGGCGACGAAGAGGCATGGGAAGCCAGCGTCGATCCTGACGGACAGGGGGGCCCAGTTCTACGCCAACGAGAAGGAGGAGAGCGAGAAGGGGGCGACCCTCTTCGAGAGGTACCTGGTGGAGAACGATATCAGACAGATACTCGCGAGGGTGATGCACCCCCAGACGAACGGGAAGGTGGAACGTTTCTTCAGGACAGTCAAAGAGAAGCTGCGCGAATTCGGGAGCGTGGAGGAGCTGATGTGGTGGTACAACGAGGTCAGGCCCCATATGTCGCTTAACCTGGACGTCGTGGAGACTCCACACCAGGCGTTCGTCAGGAAGATGCCTCAGGAAGGGACGGTCATAGACGAGGAATCAGGGGAGGTATACCATGCCCAGAAGAGCTAGGGAGGGGCGAACTCATTTCGGGAAACTACACCGAATCAAGCCCTGAGACAATGTCTTCGCGGACCGCCTGACGGACAACGGGAGGCAGTCCCGCAGGATGAACCGCGAGGAGGGCGAGACGCTGCCGCGTCTGGAAAGACACGACGCGCGCCGTAAGTGATTCGGGTGTTTTGTTATAAACTGGCCACCCGGCTTTGCCAACGGGGTGGAATGAGATGAAAATGTACATTGACGGAGAATGGGTTGGATCTTCTTCGGGCCAGGAATTCGCCGCGGTGAATCCTGCGACGGGGGAAGAGTTCGACAGAGTGCCAAAAGGGAACGGCGATGATGTCAAGGCGGCCGTTGACGCCGCAGAGACTGCTCAGAAGAGCTGGAGAGACACCCCGGCGGCCCAGCGGGCGGACTACGTCCTGAAGGCAGGGCTGCTGATCAGGGAGAACCTGGACGCCGTGGCGAAGATTGACGTGACCAACGTGGGCAAACCCATCAAAGAAGCCAGGAGGGAGGTCGGCAACGCCGCCACCTCGGCGATCTACTTCTCCGGCCTGGCCCGCAGGATGTACTCCAACGTCGTGGACAGCGAGCAGCCCAAGAAGTTCACGATGACCGTGAGGAGGCCTGTGGGCATCGTGGGCGTGATCACCCCCTGGAACGACCCCGCGTCGCTTGGCATGTGGGGGATAGCTCCTGCGCTGGTTACGGGGAACACCGTGGTCTTCAAGCCAGCCTCCAACAGCGCCGTGATTTCTGCCGAGTTGGTGAAGGTATACGAAAAGGTAGGACTGCCCAAGGGGGTCCTGAACATGGTGACCGGAGGAGGGGGGGACGTCGGGGAGGCGCTCATCAGGAACAAGAAGGTGGACATGACTGTGTTCACAGGGGAGAGCGCGACGGGAAGGCATATCGCAGAGGTCAACGCGCCCATGTTCCGCAAGCAGGTCATGGAGCTGGGAGGCAAGAACGCCCTCATAGTGGCTGACGACGCGGAAATCTCAATCGCCGCGCATGCGGCGCTCTATGCTGCGTTCAGCAGCGCAGGCCAAAAGTGCACTGCCGCTTCGCGCATCATCGTAGAAAAAGGAGCCCTGGACAGGTTCTCCCGTGCGTTTGCTGAAGGCGCGTCGAAGCTGGTGGTGGGCAACGGCCTCAGGGAGGATGTCGAGGTCGGACCAGTCGTTAGCCGCTCCCAGCAGGAGAAGGCTCTCGAGTACATAGAATCGGGGAAACATGACGGGGCGGCGCTCCTCAGCGGAGGCGGGGCCTACGGCGATCCAGAGAGGAAGCGAGGGTACTTTGTAAAGCCGACAGTCTTCGGCTCGGTGACCAACGACATGAAGATAGCCCGGGAAGAAATCTTCGGGCCGGTGGCTTCGATCATCTCAGCGGAGAACGTAGACGAAGCCATTGAGATAGCGAACGACACGGAGTACGGCCTGTCGTCGGCAATCTACACGAAGGACATCAGGAAAATGTTCAAGGCCATCAATGAGATTGACGCAGGCCTGACCTTCGTGAACCAAGGGACCGTCGGCCCCGAAGTAGGCGCACCTTTCGGTGGAGTCAAGAGTTCGGGTTTCGGCAGGGAGCTGGGGGACGAAGCCATCGAACACTTTACGGAGAAGAAGACGGTCTTCATCGATTACTCCTACGCGGACAGGCCGTGGTACTTCACACCGTCGTCCTAGCTGGAGGCGATAGCGCGACGAGCTTTTCATTCTACCTTCCTACCAAAGTGGTGTTCGGGTTCGGTTCTCTCGATGCGCTGTCCGCAGAAGCCAGGGCGCTGTCAGCTAACAGGCCGCTCATAGTGACTGACAGAGTGATGGTAAAGACAGGCATAGTCGAGAAGGTGACAGCCAAGCTGGGGGACGCCCGCTTCGAGGTGTTCGACGGGGTGGAAGCCGAGCCGCGATTGGAGGTGGCCGAGGCGGTGGCAGACCGGGTCAGAAGAGACATCTTTGACGCCGTCATCGGCGTCGGTGGCGGGAGCGCGATGGATATGGCGAAGGTCGCCGCTGCGTTCGCGACAAACCCCGGCCCTCCGAAGCAGTACGTCGGAAACAACCTGTTCGGCCGAAGGCCGCTCCCTTCGATCATGGTGCCCACCACAGCCGGGACCGGAGCCGAGCTCACCGTCACATCGATGGTCACCGTGGCAGGCCACAAACAGTGGATAAACAGCCCCCTGCTCCTGCCGTCGGTCGCCGTCGTAGACCCCGAGCTTACGATTACGATGCCGAGGAGCGTGACGGCGGCGACCGGGCTCGACGCGCTCAGCCACAATACCGAAGCGTATCTTTCAGACGAAGCGAACGTGATCACAGACGCTGCCGCGTTGGAGGGAATCAAGCTGGTTTCCGGCAACTTGGTGAAGGCATACACCGACGGGAACGACAGGAAAGCCAGGGAGGCCATGAGCCTCGGGGCGCTGCTCGGCGGGATAGCCCTGCACGCGCGGATGGTCTACGGCCACTCCATAGGGTACACGATAGCTACAAGATTCAATCTGCCGCACGGGGTGTCATGTGGCATCCCTCTCCCCTACATTATCGCAAGGTACGCCGAAGCCGTCGCTCCGAAGATGCAGAGATTGGCCGAAGCGTACGGCGTGGACGCTGGCTCTAGGGAGCCGAAGATGCTGGGTGAGGCCATCGCCCAGAAGGTCAAGGAGATATTGGCTGAGCTCGGCGTGCCTAGTTCGCTGAAGGGGTTGGGGGTCAAGGAGGCTGATCTTCCGAACCTTGCGGACGAATGCCTGAAGACGTATGGCAGGACCAACAGCCCCGTCGTCTTTGACGCGGAGAAGATGAACCACCTCTACAATCAGATGTGGCAGGGCATCTTCGAGTGAAAATAACAAAAGTCGATGCGTTCCCTCTCGCAACTCCCAGGGAGGAAAATCTGAGCGGGCACCTCCCCTACGAGGAACATCTGGCGGGGATTGCAGGGGCAGGTTACTACTCGACGCTCGTGAAGATAACGACGGATGAAGCGGTCGTCGGGTGGGGGGATCGATTGTAAGAGAAGTTCCCGAAGCGTCCGCCGCAATCACAGAGAGGCTGTTCAGACCGCTCCTGCTGAACCAAGACCCGTTGGACATCGAGGTGCTGTGGGAGAGGATGCTGCACACCCTCCGGACCAGGGGGGGCTCCGAGCGATTCTTCGTCGAAGGGATTTCAGGCGTTGACATCGCGCTCTGGGACATCGCGGGTAAGCGCTTCAGGGTGCCTGGCTACAAGCTGCTGGGGGGTGCGCACGAAAAGCGGATGAAGGCTCACGCGTAGTCGATAATCTACGGCAAGACCAGGGCCATCGTCGACATTGCCACGAAGCTCGTCGCAGAGGGCCACGACTAGATCAAGATCGAAGTGGGGAGAGGCGAAGAAGCCGTCGAAGCGCTGAAAGGGATGCGAGACGCTCTTGGGTACGGTGTCGATATCGTGGTTGACGCGGACTCGGCGTTCAATGTCGCCTCGCCCATCAGGTGGGACGGAAGTTCGAGAAGTACGAGTGCCTGTGGTTCGAAGAACCGGTTCCGCCGGACGACATTCGTGGCTATGTCCGCGTCACCGAGGCCCTGGATATCTCTGTGTGCGGGAGCGAGGGTCTGTTCTGGCGTTCCAATTACAGGGATTTTATGACGCAAGGCGCAGTGACATAATCCAACCCGACATCGCCAGGGTTGGGGGGATCTCCGAAGCTAGAAAGATAACCGCCATGGCCTCGGCCTTCGACATCCCGATAACGCTCCACGTCGGGCTGTCAGGACCCGGCTGCAGGGCGGAGAGCCTGCAGTTAGCGCCGATCCTTCCGAGGGCGCTCTCCACGAATTATGAAATCTATTTTCTTCCGAAACCGTTGCACACGGACATTATCGACAGGCCGATTGAAAGGTTCGGCAAAGGGGTACCTAGAAGCACCGAGCGGGCCCGGCCTGAACTTGGAGATAAACCAGAAGGAGATGAGCGAGTTCCTGGTAGGGCGTCAGCTGGCTGAACCGCCGAAGATTATACCACTGCGACCGCGTTTATCGGAGACCCTGAACCTCCCCGTATCTTCAGCGGGAGGCAGACGAAGAGAAACTCCTTCACGGCGTCATCCGACAGCCCTTCCAACATCATATTCTCGATTATGTGTATCCCGTTCTTCACGATCAAGGTCTGGTGGACCGGCTCCACGTGACCGGTCGGCGGGTCCGTGCGCGGGATGTGCTCGAGAGACTGTGTGTCGCTGCCCATCGCCGAGAAGCCCCGCGTCACTGCCCATTCAGCCACGCTAAGGTCTATCCCCGGAAGCGGCGGGCCAGTGAACTTCTTGTTGTCCCGCCCCCACAGTCTCCCATAGCCCGTCCGGAACAGGACCACGTCCCCTCGCCCAGGCTCCGCGATTCCTTCCTCTCTCATTATCTCCTTCACGGTGCCGATGTCTATCTGGTATTCGTCAGGCAACACTTTCGTCCCCCTGTGGCGCGCGACGTCGATCAAGACGCCATGGGATATCAGCGGCGGCATTGTTTCGATGCCGAGCCTCGTTGTCCCCTTTTCCGTGGTGATCTTCCTTCCGTCTTCCGTGTTGTACATCTTGTAGCCCAAGGACACGTGGTTCAACGAATCGATGTGGGTGCCGTGCTGGTCAGTCATCTCCAGCCGCACGTTGATGGCGCTGAAGTTCCCGCCCCAAAACTTCAGCCCGTCCTCAAGCCTGCGGAATGTCTGAAGGAAGAAAGGCCCATGGAATGAGTTGAGCGGCATCGTCTCGTCTAGGACGTGCGACAGTGAGTAGACCCTCCCCTTCTTTGGCGCGCCGAGGGCGGAAAGAACCCTATCTGGAGTGACATTGTTCATGTTTCCCAGCTGGTCGTCTCTTCCCCTCTTCGTCTTCGGTCAGGGCTGAGGCTCCCCTCACACTAGATAAACAAAACTCGGATGAAGCCGGTGATGCACCTGATTCGAGGGTGTGAACTCAGTCCACGCCTACTCGCGTCTACTTGGTGTCACTTACGCAGGAATCGCTTTTAACCACAGGCGAGTCTCTTGATCCGTATGAAAATCTCCAAGGTTGAGACAATAAAGGTCTGGCAGCCCACGAAGGAGTTCTACGAGCGGGACGCCCTCGCGGTGGTAGGGGGCGCGGAGCACCCGATGGAGATCGTCTTGGTCAGGATAGAGACAAGCAGCGGGGAGTTCGGCTACGGGGAATGCGTCTCGTATGGCGGGCTCGAGCCCGTCGCCGCGTCCGTCGAGAAGGTGCTCGGGCCCCTGCTCACAGGGGAGGAGTCGTCTTCCATAACACACCTCTGGGAGAAGATGTACATGGCAACCTTCAGGCTCGGGAGGAGAGGGGTGGTCATCTCCGCAATGAGCGGGGTGGACATCGCGCTCTGGGATCTGCTCGGGAAGGAGCTCGGAGCCCCGATCTACAAGCTCCTTGGGGGAGCAGAGAGGAGGGTCAAGGGGTACATCACAGGGGGGTACTACAGGGCGGACAAGGACATACCGACCCTGATAGAGGAGGTGCGGATGTACATCAAAGCGGGCTTCGACACGGTGAAGCTCAAGATAGGCGCGCTCCCGCTGGCCCAGGACGTCAACCGGATAAGGAGCGTCAAGGAGGCCTTCGGGGACAAGGTCAACATAGCGGTGGACGCCAACAACACCTTCGACTTCAACTCCGCGCTGCGCATGGGGAGGGAGCTGGAGAAGCTCGGGGTCATCTTCTTCGAAGAGCCCATCTCCACTGACCAGCCCGCGCTGAGCGCGGAGCTCGCCAGGACCCTCGACGTCCCCATCGCGGGGTACGAGACGGCGTACACCATCTATGAGTACAGAGACTTCATCGAGTCCCACGCCGTGGACATCGTCCAGAACGACGCGGCTTGGAACGGAGGGATAACCGAGATGCTGAGAATCGGGACGCTCGCCAGAGCCCACGGCCTCCCCGTGATACCGCACTACTCCGCAGGGGGGATAGGCTTCGTGGCGAGCCTCCATGCGGCCCTCGCCATGAACTCGCCGATGATAGAGTACCACCTCAGGCCCAACCCGTTCAGGGATGGCCTGGCCGGGGACGCCATCAAGTACGAGAACGGGGAGTTCCTGCAGCCCAGCAAGCCGGGGCTGGGGATAACCCCCGACGAGAAGGTAATCGAGAGGTATACACTGAAGCAGTGACCGTCCGCGGGAGCTAGCGGGGAGAGGCCCCTGTACCCCGCAAGGCGCCCGGCGGGCGTCGAGAGGATCAGGTGCGACCCCTAGAAGACGGTGGACGAGAAGAGTTCCATGGAGTTGTACTTCGGGTAGTCCATGAACATCAGCTCGAAGCGCTGGCACCCAAGGTCGACGTACCCCTTCAGCCTCTCTCTGACCTGTGAGGGGGTCCCGACTATGGCCTTGTCCAGCTCGAAGCGGTAGTCTGCCGAAGGGAGCTGGACGATGCTCGACCCCAGGGCGTCCACCACTGACATGACCCGTCTCTTCTTCTCCCTGAGCTGGTCCTCGTCCTCGGCGATGAGGACGTGGACGTGGACGCTCCTTTTGACCTCGTCGGCCCTGCGGCCGTTCTTTTTCAGCTCCTCGGTGAGGATGCCCGCCTTCTCTTTGTACTCGGCGTAGGTGGGCTCGGCCCCTATGTCCCACTCGTCGGCGTACTTCGCGGCAACGCCTATGACGCGGCGCCCCCACCCCCCGATGAGGAGAGGGACGCTCCTCGAGGGCCTCGGGTTGTTCACCATGCGGTCAACGCTGTAGTACTTCCCCTTGTAGGAGAACTTCTCCTTCTTCATCAGCCCCTGGATCACCTCTATCCCCTCGATCAGCATATCCACCCTCTTCCCGGGCGGGGGAAATTCATACCCGAGGGCCTCGTACTCGAGCTGGTACCACCCTGCCCCATAGCCGAGGACGAACCTGTTCCCGGACATCAGCGCCAAGGACGAAGCCATCTTAGCCACGATGGCAGGGTTCCTGTAGTTGTTGCAGCCGACCCAGGTCCCTAGCTCCACTCTGCTAGTGATCTGTGATAGCGCGCTCAGGGTGGTCCAGACCTCAAAAGTCATCCCGTCCTTCCCCAGCAAGAAGTGGTCGGGGGACCAGAGGGACCCATACCCCAGGGATTCGGCCGACTTCGCGAACTCCGCCACCCTCCCCCAGGTGACCTCGTCGTTGAGGGTCATGTCGTACAGCCCCCAGTACTCCTCAGCGCCGGGGGTGCCGGTGGCGTCGCCTGCATAGGTGGGCAGCGCCACCCCGAAGGAAGCGTCTATCTGACCCATGGGGGCCGAATGCACCCCAGAGAGTAAAAACGTTGCCGACTAGCCCAAAATCTCCCCGGGGAGCCTCGGCGAGGTCGCAGAACAGAAGCGTCCGGTCCGGACAGGCCTGGCAGGCGAGAGCGGTTCCGGCGAGATGTCCGCGCGGTCAGATGAGCCCGTACAGGAACGCCATGACTAGGGCCAGGGGGACGAAGACGGCCGCCCAGACGAACACGTTCCAGCGCATCACCTTCGCCCCGTCGAGGGGGCCGATGGGGAGCAGGTTGAACATGGCGAGGAATATGTTGACAGGGACGCCGATGGAGCCGACGTCCCTGAGTACGCCAGACCCGGCGAACAGGAGGGGGACGAAGAGGAGGGCGATGGTCACGTTCATCAGCGGCCCGGCTACGGAGATCTTCCCGTTCTCAGACTTCGATATGTTCGC
This sequence comes from archaeon, assembly GCA_021786335.1. The sequence goes on along the minus strand of JAJYNM010000045.1, from coordinate 1,631 downwards.
CCCAGAGATGTAGGTCGCGCCTGGGGCGGCGAAGACGAAGCCGATCAGCGAAGTCACCAGGGCGAGGACCAGCCCCATCGGCCACATCTTGAACTCGGCCCAGAACCCGTACTTCTGCGCCACGAACTTGTGGCTGAGCTCGTGGAAGACGAAGCCGGGGCCGACGGTGACCAGGGAGATACCCACCAGCAGCCCGGCGTAGGCTGGGGACTCACCCCCTCCGAAGAAGCCGAAACCGCCCCCGGACAGGGCGAAGGAGAAGGCGACCCCCAGGGCCAGCCAGGCGATCACTATGTCCCTGACCTCGACCCCTGAGAACACCTTCGCCTGCCTCGGCGGCTGCGAGAGGGTGGAGCGCGACGGCGTCTGCCAGCTGAAGGTCGACTGGGTTGGGGCCGTGGCGGTCCGCTTCTGGGTGAGGTCGCCCAGGCACTGGTGGGCCTCGGGGAGCCTGTGGTCGGCGCAGTAGGCGCCGCCGCAGTAGTTGCAGACGAAGGGGAGCGGCTCGTCCCTGCCGCAATAATCGCATTTCAAACCAAGTGCTCACCAGAGAAAAAGTAAAAAATCCGCCAATCTCCCTGTTTTTAAGGTTGTGAAGGCGCCGACAGGATTGCTTCTCTGCAGGGTTCATGAGCGAACGACCGCCGTTCGGGCGTCGTGGGGGAGCACTCCGAGGCGTTCGCCCCCGGCGCGGGGCGGAAGGGCGTGAGGGACCTGGTCGCCCGGCACTTCGCAAAGTTCGGGTACAGGCTGACGAGAGAGCAGGGGTGGATCCTCGTCTTCGAGAAGGGCTCCCTCAGGAAGAACGTCTACGCCACCTCCTTCGACTCGGCCTACAAGCAGGTGATAGTCTCCATAGTCGGGGAGGAGTCTTTCCCTGTCACCGCCGTCTCCATCCCATTCTCCCTCCCTTTCCTGACGCAGAGGAAGAACGACGTGCTGGCCATCAAAAACGTGACGAAGGCCCTCAAGGACTACGTGATAACGGCAGGGTACTCGGAGGTGGGAGCGGGGGCTGGGCATCACCTGCGGCCGAGTCCCTGACGGCCGCTGCGGCGTCGACGGCGTCGCTCCCGTCCACCACCGACACCCCCAGGAGCCTCGCCGGGCCTTTGGTCCACTCGTCCGGCCCCGGGGTCGCGACTATGAGAAGGCCGGCGTCCTTCAGCTCGAGCTTCTTCAGGGCAGAGGCGGTCACCTTCTCCGTGACCTGCCCCCGAACTTCTGCTTCCCCGGGCCCGAGAGCAGGGCCGCGAACTCGAACGCCTCCCCGATGCCCCCCTGATGGTCCCCGGGGTCTCGACCTTCCATCCGCGGTCGGAGAGGGCGTCGCGGACCACGGCGACCATCGCAGCCGTCCTCTCGGCGAACCTCGCCTGGCTGCGGACCCGTGCGAGCCTGCCCCCCGCGTCCTCCGCGTCCGCGAACGCTACTTTGTAGAGCCCTGCCATCGTCTCCGCATAGTCCCTGCTGTCCGTCCATATGGCGACACCCCTGTCGTTCTTCGCCCCCTTGGCGTCGTCCAGGACCAGGGAGGCTGGCCGAGTCCTACAGGATATCGGTGTGGCGCAACAAACCCAGAAACAGATTGCCGCGTCCGCCGTGAAGCGTGGGGAGGCTCAGGGCCCTCG
>JAJYNM010000065.1 GCA_021786335.1 archaeon | reverse complement strand
CCGATCTCACGAGTCCCAGGGGAAGGCCTTCTATTACGCCACCAGAGAGACGGATTCACGAAGCCTGAATCCTGTCGAGAGAGCTGCGAGGGTTATCTACCTGAATAAGACATGTTACAACGGCGTATACCGCGTCAACTCCGCCGGAAGGTTCAACGTGCCGATGGGGGTCTATAAGAGTCCAAGGATTCTCGACAAGCCGACGCTCGTCGCCGACAGCGCTGCCCTCAAGGGCTCCACAATCAAACACCTGGATTACACCAGCGCCCTCGAGAGGGTCGAGAGGGGGGACTTCGTGTACCTTGATCCGCCGTACTTCGGGCAGTTCACTGGGTACCACCAGAACGGGTTCGCGATGGGCGACCAGGAGCGGCTCTCCGAGCAGTTCCGTAGCCTGCACGAGAAGGGCGCCCTCGTGCTGCTCAGCGATGGCAGCGACGATTGGATAACGAAGCTCTACCGCGGCTTTAAGCAGGTCAAGCTCGGGAGCCAATCCGTCTTGAGCGGCAAGGTGAAGGGCAGGGGCAGGGTGGAGGAGCTCCTCGTTCTCAACTACGACCCGCAAACCGGAGAAACCCTATAATCGCCAGACCGCAAAACCGTGGAGCTTGGGCCTCAGAGCTCTCGGCCTGAAATCCGCCTGGGACTCCGACTCCGATGACATACTGAACGAGTTCTACGTCCCAGCACTTACCGAGTCGGCGCGGTATCGCCGACTGGCAGGATTCTTCTCGTCTACGACCTTCGCCGTAGCCGCACGAGGAATCATGAACTTCATCGTCAAAGGAGGAGAAATGGACCTTCTCGTCAGCGCCCGCCTCAGCAGGAGCGACGTCGAAGCCATCAGGGACGGCCTCGAGGACCCGGAGGGAATCATAGCCAAGTCTGGGGTGCGGGAGATTGAGGGCCTCGACGAGGGTTTTCTGCGGGACAACGTCAAGGCGCTCGCGTGGATGGTAGCCAAGAGGAAACTGAGAATCAAGATTGCGATTCCACTCGATGACTCCGGACAACCCATGGATGCCGATCAGGTGGAGAATAGCGGGATATTCCACCAGAAGGTGGGAATACTCACCGACGAGGAAGGCGACTCGATATCTTTCAGCGGGTCGATAAACGAGACTGCATACGCCTGGCTCCACAACATCGAGGAGTTCAAGGTGTACAAAGGGTGGGAGGCCAGCCAACTCCCTTACTTCCAGAGCGACGTGGAAAAGATGAACAAGTACTGGAATGGCGAATCAGAGAGGACGAGGGTCATCGAAGTCCCGAAGGCGATAGAGGAGAAGCTGATTTCACTGGCGCCAGAGCGACTCGAGGACATCAGGGTCATCCCCCAGAGGAACACGTCTCCTCCTAGGCAGGTACAGCTGCGAGACTACCAAGTGGAGGCAGTCAAGAGGTGGAGCGAGGCCGGATTCAAAGGGATTCTCGCGATGGCCACCGGGACCGGTAAGACAATCGTCGCTCTCAACGCCGTGAGGAAGCACGTCCCTGTCAATGCACTCGTCGTGGTGACAGTCCCGACCATCCTCTTGGCGGGCCAATGGAAGAAGGAGGTGCAGAGGGCCTTCCCTGGGGCCGTCGCGTCTGAGTGCGACTCCAACCGAGGTGGCTGGCGGGACGCCCTGCATGCGCTCGTCGACTACGTGAAAACTGGCGACGAAAGCTCGAAGAGGGTCTTCGTCTTGGCGACTTACAACACAGCAGCCTCGCCTGACTTCGGCTCTCTCATTGGGTCGCTGCAGCCGGACAGGCTCTGCTTGATTGCCGACGAGGTGCACCGAGCCGGGGCACCATATTTCTCCAATGTAATGTCCCATGATTTTGGATATAGGCTCGGCCTAAGCGCGACTCCTGAAAGGTTCTGGGACGAGGAAGGCGAGGACAGGATTATGACGTTCTTTGGCTCGGTGGTCTACGAGTACTCCCTGGAGGAGGCGCTCAGGGACAAGGTCCTCTCCGAATACCGTTACCGCGTCGTGCCGGCGATTCTCGAGCAGGACGAAAGAAGGGACTACGCCGACCTCAGTGCGGCCATCACATCGAAAATATCTAGGCTCCTGAAGTCTCACCCTGAACTCAAGGGCATGCCGTTCCCGAGAATGCTCGCCCGCCTGGGCTCTATTGATGAAGGAGAATCGAGCTCCGTCCAGGCACTTCTAATCAGGAGAGTCAACGTCCTGAAAAGGGCGAGGAACAAGGTCAGGGCGCTGAAGGAGATAGTCCAAGGGGGCGGGCTGGGCCGATGCCTGATTTACTGCAATGACATAGCCCATGTGGACGAGACGCTCCTCGCGCTCTCCGATTTGGGAACCTTTGGAATGAGATACGATTCGACCATGAAGGACGAGGAAAGGCAGCGCAGCCTCAACTACCTTGAGGGGAACCACGAGGGGTATCTCCTATCAATTCACTGTCTCGACGAGGGGGTCGACATCCCCACGTGCGACAGCGCCATCCTCGTGTCCAGCTCCAAGTCAACGAGAGAGTTCATACAGAGGCGCGGAAGGCTCCTCCGTCGCGCCGAGGGCAAGGAGTCCGCGTCAATTAATGACATCCTCGTCCTCCCCATCGATCCCGACGCCGTGGGCACAGGCATTACGCAGGCTGAGTTCGAGATTCTAGAAAGCGAGCTGGAGAGGGCAAAGCTCTTCGCGAAAACAGCAACCAATTCGGGGGATGTCCTGATTTATATAACGAAACTGGAAGCGGCGATGTCAAGGAAGGTCACGTCATAGGAATGGAGATGCGCTCGGCCTGAAGCTGGACCCCCTCCTGGAGGAGCTAATAGAGAAAGCCGCCAAGGAGCACGATGTTCCGAAGGAGCTTATGGAAGGCGTGATTCTGGAGGAGAGGCTGCAGAGGTACAGGCGCTCGGGCGATAAGAAGCATCTCGTGGATCAGATAAAGGAACTGCTGGAGGAAGGCGTTACCTAGCGTTGCGCCTAATCGAGCTTACGATGGAACACTTCAGATGCTACGAGCCGTCGGCGACCGTCAAGTTCCCTGAGAACTCCGGGAAGCCAGTCGTAACCTTCGTGGGCGAGGGCGGGTCAGGTAAGACTTCCGTATTCCTCGCGGTCATCTGGGCTCTGTACGGGGAGAAGGCCATCGAGGCTTACGCTGCAGGGAGGCCAAACGATCGCCAAGCACCTAGGACTGACTTCGACCTGATGAACCTCGACGCGGTTGAGAACAGCCCGAGGCCATCCATGCGGGTTTCGCTCACCTTCGAGCACAACAGGAAGCGGTATACCCTCCACAGGACCGTCACCACGAAATCGTCGAGGCCACGAACGAACCGAGACCTCGGCGCGGAGGACTTCAGGCTAACGGAGCATGGCAAAGGGTCGGAAGAGAAGTATCCCGATGGCGTGGTTGAGGACATGCTACCGTTCGACGCATCTCAGTTCTTCTTCTTCGACGGCGAGGACATCCGGCGCTATAGCGGATCGAAGCCCCAGGAAACGAAGGATGCCATCGAGCTCGTCCTCGGAATCCCTGAAATCCGTGAGGCCAGGGAGGACCTCCTACGCGTGCAGCGCAAGTACCTCGACCAAATGAAGGATGACGCCACCCTATCCGAGACATACCGCCAGAACTCCGAGGCACTGTCAGCGGTCATAGCGGAGTCGGAGGGATATGCCAAGACATTGGAGGCGAAGAAGATAGAGCTAACGAAGGTCAACGAGGACCTCCTCCAGGCCCAGGTGCGTAGAGGCGAGCTAAAGGAGATAGCAGACGAGGACGCTAAGCTTAGGGGGATTCGGGCGGAGAAGGAGGCCGTAGACCACAGCATCGAGGAGCGTCAGGAGATGCGGCAGAGGCTCGTGGACGACATACCTTACTACCTGATAGCCCCGCAAGTAAGGGAAACCCTTGAGCGATTCAAGGAGATAACGGGGGCGGACGACCTGAGTTCCCAGATTGTAAACGTGAGAGCCAGGATGGGAATTCTCGACGACATGGTGTCCGGGAAGGTGTCGACATGCATCTGCGGGACCCGGCTTGACGAAGGGCACATGAGGCACCTAGCAATCTCCAGAAAGGCGCTCGAGCGCAACCTCGAGGAGCTCCAGGAAAAGGCGGCCAAGAAGACTACCCCGCCCATTGATGAGATTCAGTATGCGCTGGGACGAATCGAAGCAATAAAGGTCGACTACAAGGAGGTGGACAAAATCATCAACGACCTGCGGGTGAGGTCCGTAGAGCTTGACGATGAGAGGCTCGCAATCGAGGGAAAAATCAAGAAGAGCGAGGTACAAGAGGCAGCGAAAGTGCAGGAGGAAATCGACGCCCTGAACTTCAAGAAGGGTACCCTTGATGAAGAGATAAGGCACCTTCAGGAGAGCTACAAGGACAGCCTCTCGAGAAAGGGGCGACTAGAGGGCATCCTCAGGAAGCAGGGACTCCAGAAGGGAAGCCTGGCCGTGACATCTGCGAGGCAAGAGACCGCCGCGCGCATGGCAAAGGCCTTCGACGATGTCATCAGGGAGCTTACGGAGCGCAAGAAGGAGCTCATCGTCGAAAACGCCTCGAAGTACTTCGAGATGATAGCGAAGGAGGGCGGATGGCGGGGGATTGACATAGACCCGGATTACTCGACGTGGATGCTCGACAAGAAAGGGCGCAAAATCCTTCCGTCAGAAGGGTACAAAGAGCTGGTCGCACTTTCGCTGATTTACGGACTGAACAAGGCCGCGAGCTACAAAGCGCCGGTCATAATGGACTTCGTGCTGGGCAGGCTCGACAAGGCGCGCCAGCTCGAAGTCGTGAACAACCTTTCCGACTTCGCGGAGCAGGTTCTCATCCTCCTCCTAGACTCGGAAATCCAATCTGAGACGGTCAGGCGTAAGCTTGACTCCCTCTCGACCGAGGAATACCTCATCAGCCGGGACAAGAGCACAGGCAGGAGCAACTTCGAGGAGTTCAACGGTTGAGTTCCAGAGGAATCGGCTTTCGGTATGTCAGCCCGAGTCAGAGGATTTTCACCACTGCGGAGGGGAAGAAGATGCTTGAGGAGCTTAAGGAAGGCAAGGGTGATTTCAAGCCCTTCGGTCAGCAGATTGACGTCTTCGTCTTCTCGCTTGCGATAGGGGTAATCACCCGAGACCTCGCGGAGGCGAAGTTCGACCAAATGATTAGCATCCTGGACACGTATGTCAATCGGGATCCCTATGGGATATTCCCGCTTGTCATCAAATCGATGTACCCCGAGGCAGGCGAAGCGGAAATTGGCCACCTGATGATGCAATTCGCAGAAGGCGGCCTTCGGACCATCTACAACGAATTCAAGAAGAGCGGGAGGATTGACTTCGAAGCTTGGATAAAGGTCTCGCGCCAGAAGTCAGCCGGGATTTGAGACCATAGTTGAGCCGTGGTTCGCGGGCCGTACAATCCGGGCGCCGCAAGAGGGCATGCCCCCCAGGGACGCATGATTTCTCAATCGACATGGGCTACTACATGCAGTGCTCCAAGTGCAACTCCACCACCGGTAAATGGACCAGACGGGCCACTACAGCTCATCACCGAGCGCTTCCGAGTATTGCCCCAAGTGCATCGCGATACTCGTGCTGAGGAGGGCAGGCATGGGACCTGAATGGAACCCGGGTCCCGTATACGACGGTTTGGCTGGGCCCAGGACTGTGAGGTCCTTCATCGAGGAGAGCAAGAAACTTGGGCTGGTCCCACGAAACCTCGAGTACGAAGCGCAGCTGCCGGAAGAGGGGTCCGCTCCTCCCTGGATAGCGGGACACAGTCGGCCGAGAAGCAAGGGAAGTGATGGAGCGACCGAGTCCGCTAAGGCGTATGGGCTTAGTTCGGAACGCATGGAGGCGCCCAGTGCCGCAGGCCTTACTGGAAGCCGGCTACCCCCTCCGCCACGGGAACAGGTAAATAATGCAAACCTTCGTCCCGCAACGATGCAGGCCCAAATCATCGACGACGACGGAAAAACCATCGGCGTATTTTACTTCACGAGGAGAGGAAAGGACCACCCCTTTGAATCAGGCCGGACAGGTTGGCATGCGCAGGGCAAACTGGAGATTAGCGGCAAGCGGCACCAAGTCAACCTCCTTCTTGTGGAAGTAAAGCCCAAGGGCCCCGGAGAAGAAAAGTAGCCTCAGACTGAGGCGAGTCCCTGCTTTCGGGGCCAAAGCCATTCCAATACTTCTCGAACTTCCTCGGATTGTTGCGAACCAGTGGCTCGTCAATCTGCTCCAGTTTCTCGAATGCTTCAGAATCCACGATGTTGTGCAACCAAGCACGAGCGAGCTCGTCCGTTTACGGAACTGCCGGAAGAAATTGCCGGCCAAACGGATCGAGATAGTCTGAGAACTGCCCCTGGAAAATTCTCAAAACGTTCAAACCCAACTTAGTCAGGACAATTTCACACCTTTTCCCAACGTCCTGGATTTCAATGCACCTTGGATTAATGCGTATCGAACCAAGAATGGAGTTCAATTGGCTCTGTTTCGCTTGACTCGTAAATTCCTTCGGGTTTCCTTGCTTGTCATTCTTGGATTGTTTTTTTGCTATCACTCCTCTGTCGTAAAGAATCTCGATAAGTCGCCCTCTCCTTATTTTTTGCCCGGGCTGACTCGCCAGAATCCTGAGCACCGCGAGCGCCTCCTTCTTAGGGGAAGGGATTGATAGCGTTTCGATTGGTACGAACCTAGCGCTTGGCTTGTTCGGGTCGTGCCTGACATAGGCGCGGTCGCAGAACATCTGGACTTCAGGTCCCCATAACATGCAAGCGAGCATCCCCGCGGTGGTAGTTACTTCGGTGCCCATCGAGACGTTAAGAGCAATCTGATTCCCCCTCTCTCTTTCAATTATCCGGCGAAACTTCTCCAAGCATTGATGAAGGTCCCAGACATCCGCGTGCTCTTCTCTGACCTTCACTCTGCCTCCCAACAGACTTCTCAGGGTTTCGGCACTCTGCTTCGCCTTCTTGTCTTCTCTGTCGAGCACCAAGCACAATCTATCCACTTTCAAAGCACCAGCTAAACTTGCAACTCGACAAGCTCGCGGCCCAATTGGAATGATCTGGACGCGGGCTACGAACGCCAAGAGTTTTGGTTCATTTGGATAGAAGGAAATTACATAAACTTTTGTAAGAATCGCCATCCTTTTCAACGCAAACCTGCAACCTCCCGACTTGGCGTTGTGAACAGTATGGAAGCAACTGGTGTGGGGGTGACCCGATAAGACGTTCTTCGAGTGGCCGGCCTAGGCCACGGAATCAAATGCGCCTGTCAGTAACAAAACCACGGTTAATCCTAAGAACAGAACTCATCGCGGTCACGGTTCGAAAAGGCCATGACCACAGCCAGAAGTCTCAGGAAGACTTAGCCTGGGCTCTGCCCCAGAATCCACCCCTACAAAGACTAAGGAGAGAAGGCGAGGGGAGTAGCCAGCCAAGCACGTCGTGGACGCCGTCGCCCTCCGGGCCCCAGACTCGGGTTCATAGGGCACGCCAAAAACGTGCTGCTTTCTTCCCCGCCTCTCCAAGTGTTTATTTGGCGCTTCGAGCTATAAAGCTTGACGTCACCCCGCCCTTGGCCCCGCCTTCCATGGCGCTAGGGGAAACGAGCACCTCATCAGTCTGGCGACGAAGACGTCAGTGAGAACAACTCACCGCAACTGTTATCTTGCTGCGTCGCCCCCTACCACCATAGTAGGCTGTTCTCGAAATCGACCATGCGCTCTCCCGAGACTGGCCTCCGCAGCACATACAGGTGCTCGTGGGCTATCTTGTAGAAGCCGTACGACCTGTCGGTCCAGCGCTCCCTAGCGGACCTCGTCTGATGTTGAATCTTGATGATGTCCTCTTTAAGCACGAACCCTGCTGCGAGGAAGGCAGAAAGGACCCCGATGCTCAGAGGAACGTAGTGGCCGCGTAAACGAGTGTCTCCTACTAGGACTGCGCAATGTCGATTCTGCTTCAATATCCTCAGACATTCTTTCGCCACGAAGCCGATTTCATGGACGAACTCCTTTATGCCGAGGTGCGAAAGGTCGCCCGGGTTCCCTTCCGAGTAACGAATCAGCCCTGCGTACGGCGGGTGTAAGACCACTAACTCTAAGCTCTCGCCTCTTATGGCGTCGAGGTTCCTAGCGTCGCCGCAGTAGACGTCGATTCTGGGAGTCTCGATTTGCCGTGGGTTCGAGAAATCGAAGTCGAGCCGGTTCATCGCAATCATGCATGCGTCAGGGTTGAGATCTACACCAATCGCGTTCCTGCCCATCAGCTTCGACTCGACGAGGGTCGTGCCGCTTCCCACCGTAGGATCGCACACGGTCTCGCCCACCTTTGTGTACCTGTCCAGCAGGTTTCGGGGGATGAACGGGCTCCAGTTCCCAGGGTAGTCGCCACCGTGAGTCGCCCAGTTGCCTCTGTCCGGGAAGCTCCAGACTGTCCATTCCTCGGGCTGATAGTGATTTGGCCCGTACTGGCTGATGTTCCAGTTCTTCCTCAGCGTTATCTCTGAGCCCCCGATTGGGACCTTGTAGTGATGGGCCAGGTAGTCGCGATAATCCGGGGGGCTTACCAGTTCCATCCTTTTCGGCGCAAGAACCGTCCTGAAACACCGACATTCTATTCCCCGACGGCATAAAACACCCACGCTCGCGAAATCGACATATGGGTTGCCGGAGGACACGTCTAGTGGGTTTCTTGCATAGGAATCGCTTCGGCGGACTCGGACTTCGCATTCGAGTTCGTTCTCAATCTACCGGCAGATTACAGCTTTAATCCGACCCGCGGCATGTTTTCAGACGCCTCATGACTCTGCGCAACACATGATTAGTGGCACGAAGCAGGTTCCGTGATGCTCGTCAGACAGATAGCTGTGGGGACCATGCAGAACTTCGTGTACCTCCTCGCCGACAGGGCTGGGGGAGAGGGGCTCGTGGTTGATTCTGGTTGGGAGATCGACCCCATAGTCAACGCCGCGAAGGAAGACGATGTCAAAATCAAGTTCGCGGTCGCCACCCACAGACACTCCGATCATACGTCGTCTCTGAGAGAGCTGGCCGATTACACCGGGGCTAAGATCGTAGCCCACCGGCGGTCCCCCATCGAGCATGACATCTCCGCAGGCGACGGCGACACCCTTTCGCTTGGGGAAGTAGAAGCGAGAGTCGTCTATACCCCTGGTCACACAGAAGACAGCATCTGCCTCTATGACGGGGAGAACCTCTTCACCGGAGACACGCTGTTCATCGGGAACTGTGGCAGGACCGACCTTCCCGGCGGTTCCTCAGAAGAGCTGTTCAGGAGCCTGCATGACGTGATCCTGAAGCTCCCGCCTTCTACAGTCATCTATCCCGGCCACGACTACGGCGACCGTCCCTACAGGAGCCTGGGGGAGGAAGCTCTGTCGAATCCGGTCCTCTCGGTGAGAAGCTACAGCGGATTCCTGGGCGTCCCATAGACTGTGAGCGTCAACAGGAGCTCTGTAGTCAGCCAGAGCCATGGTCTGACCCATAAGCCAGCCCCTGGGGAATGGTTAAGTCAGGTATGAACCTCTTATTTTAGGAACCCCATGAGCACCGCAAGGTCTTTGGCCTTCCTCAGATGGAAGGCGCTCGAGGCTTTGCAGTCCAGTGAAGTAGCCCTATTCTCATGGGACAGGTGGGGCGTCGGCTCGCTTGTCATGATTGGAGCATTCCTCGGCGTCGGATTAGTTTTCCTAGTCCGATGGATGGTCACCAGAGGCCTCTTTCCGCTCTCAATGTCGATGCTCCTGTTCGTCGGCGCGGGGATATTCTTCGTCGTAAAGGCGTCGGAGACCATCGAACGCGTCCAGTTTGGTGGGTATGACCCGGTAGGAAAGGAAGGGGTCGTAACAGCCAAGGTGGGAGAAGACAGGGCGTTCTCGGTGAGGGTGGACGGCCTCGAGTGGTCTGCGAGATGCAAAGAGATGCTCGCCGTAGGGGACATGGTTGTGGTGGTGAGCAAGGAGGGCCTTCATCTGGCGGTCGAGAAGACGAACCCGCCTGGGCCTGACTAGGAGCCTTGGCCTTGTTCTTGGGAAAGCAGGTTCGCCTGCTTCACGACCCGGAGAGCGACCCTGCGCTGAATATGGCTCGCGAGGAGGAGCTCTTTAGACTGGTGGAGAACTCGGAGCGCCTTGAGACGGTCAGGTTTTGGGCCAACTCCGACTGCCTTGTAAGGGGGAAGGCGAGGGATGAACGATATGGGTGGTACCACGAGGGGCTCGCTGAGGAGTGGGGGGTGAAGGTGCTTCTGAGGGAGACGGGCGGGGGGGTAGTCTACCACGACGCCGGAAACCTGAACTGGAGCATCTTCGCCCGGTCGGAGGGGGGGTTCCAATCCCCGGTGAAGCTCTTCGGCGAGGCCTCGCGCCATATGGTTGAAGGCCTGGCGCGGCTCGGCGTCAGGGCGGAATTCTCCCCTCCGAACAGGATTGACGTGGAGGGCCGCAAGGTGTCGGGGCTGGCCGCAAGGTCGACGCCGAGGGGGGTCTTGGTCCATGGGACCCTCCTCCTTGACTCGGACCTGGAGAGGCTGAACAGCCTCTGCATCACTCCGAAGGGGTGTCCACCGGTGGCGAACCTCAGCCAGTGGGTTGATGGGATCAACGCTCCGGCGGTGGTGGCCGCGTTCGGGGAAGCCATGAAGACGGCAGGGCTCGCGGTGCTCTATGGAGACGAGGCGGTCGGGCGGTCAGAATCTTGAGGTCGGCCGAAGACGTCTGAGATGAACCAGGCACAGGTCTCTTCAGGGGGCGGATGGCTCACACGGGACGTCCTGCTCCTCTCCTTGTCCGCTTTTTTCGCCGATATGGGCTACCAGGCTGTTACGGCGGTGTTCCCCCTCCTCATAGTCATCCGGCTGGGCGAACCGGCTTACGTATATGGAATCCTCCTCGCGCTCAGTTTTGGCGTAGGCTCTCTCTTCTCGCTGGTCGGGGGGGAGATGGGGGACAGGCATGGCAAGAAAGCAATCTCGCTCGCTGGGAACCTGCTGATACCGTTGATGTCAGTCAGCGTCCTCTTCCCGAACGTCGTCTTCGTCGGAGCCTTCTTCGTCTTCGGGTGGTGGGCCAGGTACTTCCGCACCCCTGCGAGGAGGGCGTGGCTGGTCGAAGTCTCGGACCCTGCCCACAGGTCGAAGGTCTTCGGTTTCCTGCACGCCCTTGACGTGGGGGGAGGGATGATCGCGGTGATTTACTCAATCGTTCTCGTTCTCCTTGGAGCGCCTCTGGACGATATCGTCCTAGTTACGATGATTCCGATATTCGCGTCCAGCCTGGCCCTCGCCTTTGCGAGGACGACGCCCCATCCCGCGTTCCGTGCCGCGAACATGCCTTCGGCGGGACCAGAGGGCGAGGAGCGCCAGGAGAAGGAGAACAGATTCGTCTTCAGGTGGCTCCTCGTATCAGCTATGCTGTTCGGGTTCAGCTACTATGCGTTGGGGTTCCCCATAATCACCGTAGCGCAGTCCCAGGGGAGCGCGGTGCTCGGGATCCTTGCTTTCGGCATCTACCTCGGAGTGTCTGCCGGCGCAGGCTACCTCCTTGGTTCGGCCCGCTCAAAGCGGCCGCTCCGGACCCTCTGGACCCTCGGATACCTCCTGGCCGCCCTGTCGTCCCTCGTCATCGGCGCGTCCTATGCCCTTCACTTTGGCCTTGGGTTATACTATCTTGGGGCTGCAGGGCTGGGGTTCGCGACGGGATCTGTGGAGACATTCGAGCCTGTCCTCACGTCGACCCTGACGAAAGCAGGGAATCTTTCGAGCGGCCTGGGCCGGCTGAGCTCGAGCAGGGCGCTCGGGATCTTCACCTCTAACCTGGTCATGGGGGCAATCTTCACATTCAGCCAGTTCGGCTCATACGCCTATGCGGCGGCCCTGGCGGGGAGTGCCGCAGTGATCCTACTCGCCGTGGAGACGAAGACGAAGGTCCGCTAGGCCCAGGACAGACGCGCTACCCGAGGTCCGACAGCCTGGCTGCTGCGAGGGGTATCGTCATCTCTTCTTGGGCGAGCCCGCCGTGGTGGCCTCTGAGGCTGAGCGCGTCCCCCTCCGCGTATCTGTACCATACCGTCTTGTTGTCATGCGGAAGTATCATCAGGTCCCCGACCCTCCTGCGGAACCTCTTGCTCGGCTTGTTGATGCCGAAGAGCCCATCTCGGATCGCCTCTTCTGTCTCCATGACTGTTGCGACACCGTCGAGCCTTTCCTGGAGGTAGGCCTTCGTCTCGTCGACCTTTCCCTCCTCGATCGCAAGGTAGGCATCTCTCGCGCTCCCCCAGGGAGGGATCGGCTTCCCCTTCGGGCTCTTTCTGAGGCTCCTTTTGAGCTTCCCCCACCGGTTCATGTACAAGGTGTTCTCCGGCCGGACGCGCAACTGGCCGTGGTCTGCGGTCAGAATGACCAGGGTCCGCTTCGCCGCTTCTCTGTCGAGCTTCCCGAGGAAGCCTTCTTGGAGGGCATGGGAGATGAGCGACGTCTCGACGCGTGCTTCGTCAGTCCCAGGGCCATAGATGTGCTCGATGGTGTCTACATAGCTCCAATACACATAGATGAGGTTCTTCCCCCGCGCCTTCTCGACATGTCGCCGCAGGGATACGGCGAGGTCAGATGAAGATGTGTAGGGGGCCACCTCTGACCCGGCTCTTGAGACCCTGGTGTAGACAGTCCTTGCCAGCCCCCTGCCGACGAACGACGTGCAGCTTACCCCGTCCCCGGCCTGCTGGAAGATAGTGGTGTCGTCAATCAGGGTCTTCGCTGGCAGGATTCCCTTCAGAGTGTCCGTGCCTCTCTCCCCGACCCTGGTGAACGGGAGGGCGACTACGACCTCCCCGAGTTCTTCCATGTAGACATACCATTCCGGGAGTCCGTGTTCCTGTGGGGTAAGTCCGGTGCTGACGGTCGTGACCGCAGCGGCCGTGGTCGAGGGGAAGACGGTGGTGATCGGTTTGACTGCTCCTTTCTTTGAAAGCGTCCCGAAGAACCCGGTCGCGGGCTTCCGTAGCCATTCGTTCATCCCCAGCCCGTCACAGACCATCAGGATCACGTTCTCCGCGCCTGAAGTCTCGACCCCTTCCAAGGCGTCATGGGGGAGGGTGGGCCGATTCGACCGCTTGCCCAGGAGGGTCAACACTGTAGATGGGACGTTGGACAGGCAGTTTCCCTCGTAGTCAGGCCTGATGGAGCCAGGCGGGAGCATCCTTGGCAGCCGTAACCCCTTCCACATATGCGTTGCGAGGACTCCTCCGTGCGTCTCCTTGAAGCCGGCTCGAACCACGCTCCCTCGTCAGGCTGGCCGCAGGATTTTTACGTGGCGATCCTCTACCCGGTCATGATGCTCAAAGTAGGAGACGCTGCACCGAAGTTCTCTCTCTACGACGCGAACCTGAAGGTAAGGGAGTTGGGAGAGTTCCTGTCCCAGGGCAAGAAAACTATCATCGCGTTCTATCCCGGCGCTTTCACCGGCGTGTGCACGAAGGAGATGTGCGAGCTCAGCGACATGAACGCGGAGCTTCAGAAGCTAGGCGCGAAGGTGGTGGGAATCTCCGTCGACTCCCCCTTCGCCAACAAGGCGTTCTCGGACAAGTACCGCCTTAGATTCCCCCTCCTCAGCGATTACAAGCGCGAGGCGATCAAAGCGTACGACGTGGGATGGAACGACCTGGCTGGACTGAAGGGATACGAAAGCTCCAATCGGGCGATCTTCGTACTGGACGGATCAGGGAGAATCGAGTACATGTGGATAGGGGAGAACCCGGGGTCGTATCCTGACTTCGGAGCCGTGAGAAAGGCACTCTAGCTCAGCCGTACGAGGCCCTGGCCGCGCTTCACCGCAGCGCCTTCCTTCGCCAGGATCTCTGCGACCACTCCGTCACGGTCCGCTCTGACCGCCACCTCCATCTTCATGGATTCGATGGTCACGAGAGGGTCGCCTGCCTTCACCTGCTCCCCCTCCTTCACTAGGGCCCCGGTTACCCTGCCTGGCATGGGGGCCAGGACAACGCCGGCATCCCTGGGGGAGGAGAGGGTACTTGGCCTCTGCTCGGCGGTCGACGCCTTGGTACGGTAGACGAAGCGTTCGCCACCGATGACGAGTTCCACTCGGTTGGGGTTTGCTTCGACGACTGTCACACGAATGGGTTTGCTGGAGAACTCGGCCACGAACGAGCCCGGCGTGGCCCCGTGCTTCAGCCCCAGCCTGTAGCTTCTGCCTGAGACTGTCGCTTCGTAGTCCTCT
The DNA here is from genome assembly GCA_021786335.1 of archaeon. The sequence goes on along the minus strand of JAJYNM010000065.1, from coordinate 4,111 downwards.
CCGGCCTTGACGAGATCGACCGAGTAGTGCTCGCCGCCGCCGCTCAGCTCATAGCGCGTCGAACTGCCTCCCCTCCTGTGTCGCGCGGCGCCTGGTCGAGGTCGGCGCGCCGCCCAGTGTCCCTCCGACTGCTACCCCAGAATCCAATAGCGCGGCGGCGACGGCCGCTCCCTGCACTGCCAGCTCTGCCCTGGCAGCTGCAGCGTGTTCTGAGAACGACTCGAGCACCCTGTTCTCCTGGAGGAATTCGACGTTGAGGTTCCACTTTGCGAACTCTTCGTGCGCCACTATGAACCTCTGCAGGGGTATCGTCGTCTTCGGGCCCTCTATCTCGAACTCTGAGAGGGCTAGCGCCATCCTCTTCCTGGCGTCTTCCAGGTCGGAGCCCCTGACCACGAGTTTGGCCAGAAGGGAGTCATAGTACTCAGGGACGACGTACCCCTGGTACAGTGCAGTGTCTACCCGGACGCCGGCGCCCCCCGGGAAGAACAGCCTCTCAATCCTCCCGCTTGAGGGGGCGAAGCCTGCCCCTGGGTCCTCGGCGTTTATCCTGCACTGCATGGCGGCTCCCTTGAGTTCGACGTCGTCCTGCGCGTAATCGATTCCTTCCCCTGCCGCTATCTCAAGCTGCTCCTTGACCAGGTCTACCCCCGCCCTCATCTCTGTGATGGGGTGCTCCACCTGGAGGCGGGAGTTCACCTCGATGAAGTAGAAGTTCTGGTCTGCGTCCATGAGGAACTCGACGGTCCCCACATTCTCGTAGCTCAACGCCTTTGCGAGGCTGACCGCGTACTCCGCCACGCGCATCCTTGCCAGTTCGTCGAGGCCCGGGGCGGGGGTGATTTCCAGCAGCTTCTGGTGCCTCCTCTGTATGCTGCACTCCCTCTCGCCGAGGTGGATGACCTTCCCTCTCCCGTCAGAGACTATCTGCACCTCGATGTGCCTGGCTGGCTTCACGAGCTTCTCGACGAACAACCCAGTCTTCCCCAAGGAGCGCTTCATCTCGGTGGTGGCCAGCCCGAAGGCCTGGAGGAGCTGCCTGTCATCGGAAGCCTCCCTGATGCCCCTCCCCCCTCCCCCGAAGGCGGCCTTGAGGAGGACAGGGTAGCCGAGTTCCCTGGCGGCCTCCAAGACTCCTTCTGGAGTGTAGAAGACCGACTCGCCCCCGTCGATGACAGGGACCCCGGCCCCCTTCGCTATCCTCTTGCAGTCGACCTTGTTCCCTGCTAAGACGAGGGTCCTCGGCTTGGGGCCGATGAACTTGATTCCGGCCTGGCGGCACTTCTCAGCCAGGTTCCAGTTCTCGGAGACGAATCCGTAGCCAGGATGGAGGGCGTCTGCTCCGGCATCGGAGGCGGCCTGGACCAGCTTGTCTATGTTCAGGTAACTGTCTCCGGGGTCCGCGGAGCCTATTCGGACTGCCTTGTCGGCTAGCCTGACGTGGAGGGCCTCGGCGTCGACGTCCGAGTAGACTGCTACGGTATTGACGCCGAGGAGCTTGCATGTCCTGATTATCCGGACCGCTATCTCTCCTCGGTTGGCTATGAGTACATTGTCGAACAAGCGGACCTCACAGCTGTACGTTGCCGTGCTTCTTTGGCGGCCTGAACTCGCTCTTGTTTGCCAGCGACTCGAAGGCCGAGATCAGTTTGGTCCTCGTCGTGGACGGGGCTATCACTTCGTCGATTATCCCCCTGCTCGCAGCAACGTAGGGGTTTGCGAACTTCTGCCGGTACTCGGACGCAAGCTGCTTCCTGAGGGCGACGGGATCGGAGGACGCCTCCAGCTCCTTCCTATAGATGATGTTCGTCGCGCCTTCCGGGCCCATGACAGCGATCTCAGCGCCAGGCCAGGCGTAGTTGATATCAGCCCTGCTGTACTTCGACCCCATCGCACAGTAGGCCCCCCCGTATGCTTTCTTCACGATCAGCGTCACCTTGGGAACTGTCGCCTCGCAGTACGCATAGAGGAGCTTGCAGCCGTGGCGTATCAGCCCCCTTTGTTCCTGGTCAGTGCCTGGGAGGTAGCCAGGGACATCGACTATGGTGAGGACAGGTATGTTGAACGCGTCACAGAAGCGGACGAATCTGGCTGCCTTGACCGAGCTGTCCACGTCGAGGGCGCCTCCGATGACTAGCGGTTGGTTCGCCACGACCCCAACGCTGTTGCCAGCTAACCGGCCGAAGCCGATTACGATGTTCTGGGCCCAACCGGCGTGCACTTCCATGAAGCTATCCCGGTCGACGAGCCTTTCGACGATTTCCCTGATGTCATATGCCCTGTACGGCTCGGCAGGAGCGAGCGAGTCAAGCTCGTGGTCTGCTCCAACAGCCTCCTTCCACTCGACAGCAGGCGGAGACTCGGCGTTGTTTTGAGGGAGGTAGGAGAGCAGTGCCCTGATGGATGCGAGGCACGCCCTTTCGCTGTCGTACATGAAGTGGGCCACGCCGCTCTGGGTCGAATGCACCACAGCCCCCCCGAGGTCCTCGAAGGTCACGGTCTCCCCCAGGGCCGCCTTCACCACGTCGGGTCCGGTAACGAACATCTGGCCTGTTCCTTTCACCATGAAGATGAAATCGGTCATCGCCGGCGAGTAGACCGCGGCTCCTGCGCTCGGCCCAAGGACGGCGCTGATCTGTGGTATGACGCCCGAGGCCAAGGTGTTCCTGAAGAACATCTCGCTCACCCCCGCAAGGCTGGAGACGCCTTCCTGGATCCTGGCACCCCCCGAGTCGTTCAGGCCGACGACCGGGGCGCCGTTCTTCAGAGCGAGGTCCATGGTCTTGGTCACCTTCTTCATGAGCGCCTCACCTAGAGACCCTCCGAAGATGGTGAAGTCGTGGGCGTAGACGTAGACGAGCCTGCCGTTTATCTTCCCATAGCCAGTGACCACGCCGTCACCGAGGGGGTGCGACCTGTCCATCCCGAGGTCGGCCGCCCTATGGGTGACGAACTTGTCCAACTCGTTGAACGACCCCTGGTCCAGGAGGAGTTCGATCCTTTCGCGCGCGGTCAGCTTCCCCTTCTTGTGCTGGTCGTCGATCCTCTGCTGCCCGCCGCCGAGTTCGGCGGCTCGGTTCATCTCATCGAGGCTTCTTTCGGTACCGCTCAATTCTGAATCTCTTCGGCCCGGCCATTAAAAGCGTGGAGCAAATGGGGGGCGAGAACCCGAGCTCCATAGTCGATTGACGAACCGCTAACACCTCTCACGGAGCCATTCGAGGTCTCTCGCGCTGACAGCGATCGACTCCCCCTCGAAGGAGACGACCAAGTTCCCCTCAGCGTCGATATCCTCGGCGACGCATGCAAACGGGTTTTCTTCAGTTTTCAGCTTGATGGAGACCTCCTTCCCTATGGTCCCGACTCGGCTCGCCCATTCCTCCTGCAGGTCCTCGCCTGACTTCCAACGTTCGTAAAGAGCTGCGAACGAAGCCAGGATTGAGCTCATGATGTCCCGTATCACTACCTCCTTCCCCAGCTCCTGACCTATGCTAGTCGACTCGGCCTCGACGCCTGCCATCTTAGGTGGAGGCGCGTTGCAGTTTAACCCGACCCCGACGACGACCCAGTCCACCTCAGACCCGAGTGACGAGGCTTCCGCGATTATCCCGCCAAGCTTCCTCGTCCTTAACGTGAGGTCGTTCGGCCACCTGATCTTCGGCTCAAGGCCCGTCGCGCCTTTGATCCCTTCGACGGCTGCGGCCGCGGCGACCAGTGTGATGAGCTCGGGTCGAGAGAGTCCGTTGGGGCGCAGTATGAACGACATGTACAGCCCTCCGACGGGGGAGACCCAGGTCCTCCCTAAGCGTCCTGTCCCCGATGTCTGAGCCTTCGCCACTATGGTAGTCCCCTCAGGAGCCCCCTTGGCAGCGTGCTCCCTGGCCACCTCTTGCGTGGAGCCCACGGTGTCGAGTTCCGTGAACGACCAGCGAACCATTGGCTGCCGCTGGCGCTGCGCTTCGATATGCTTTGCGCTCGATGTGGAGGGGAACGACTTAAGACATAAAGACGGCCGACCGCACTGCCGCACCTAGTGGCCCTGGTGGTGCAGTTTGGTTAGCATTGGAGGCTGTGGACCTCTCGATCGTGGGTTCAAATCCCACCCAGGGCC
>JAJYNM010000041.1 GCA_021786335.1 archaeon | reverse complement strand
GTCAGTTTGGAAGCTTTCCCCCATTTTAATGACGGGTATCCGCTTCTTACCCTTCCTCCCGACTATCGAGTAAGTCTGGTAGACCATCCGGCCCGCAGCGTTCGAGTGGAACACCAGAAAGAGAGCGGCCCCTCGATCACAGGGAAGCGCGCGGACGAGATCCTCTGCCACCGGCGGCTGCTAGAGGACCTGGCGCTTCTTGTCATGGCACCCCTCGAAAAAGAGTGCCGCATCCAGGTTTCTAGGGCCATCATGGATGAGAGTAACGCCCTCAGCGATTCGTACAGCGCCTGGGTCGACTATATCCTAGACAGGCTGGAGTAGCTGGAACTCAGACCGAAGCGCCGTCTTGTCCCGTCAAAAGCGCACACCCCCCGGACTCCCATGGAACCAGATCACCCGAGGACCGTAGACATCTACTCCTTCAAGGAGAAACTCCAAGCCAAGCTTCCCGCGAACAGCCCCGTCCTCTCCGACCTCCTCCAGGAACCAGACGCCATGCCCGCCGACAGGGCCGCAGCCCCGAACCCCCACTACCTCCGCTGGCTCGAAAGAGAGCTCGAGGGCTACACGGTGTCCGGCCCCGCCGTCCTCCGCGCCTGACCTACCCCGCCCCGAGCCCTATCACGGTCTTCCCGTTCGGCAGGTCCCTCTTGTAGTCCCACCCCTGCTCTATCCAGTGCTCCAGCTCCTCCACCGCGACCACCTTCTGTGTCCCCCCGTTCAGTCCAAGCATCTTCTTCGACTTCTCCTGGATGTGCTCCTGCAGCTTCTCCATGGTCACCGCCAACACGTCCCCCCAGGGCGGAGATCTCCTCGTCGCCGTGCAGGCTCGCAGGGACTGGGGTGTTGAGCTCCCTGATCAGGTTCATGGTGAAGATGGCCCACAGAGACATGGCCGCCAGGAAGATAATGGACTTCCTGACCAAACCGCTCGATAGGTCGGGGTACTGGGCCTAGAAGGGTTTGCCAAACTCCAGCCTGTTCCTATTTTCTCCTTCCCTATTCAGGTTCCCCTCCTGTTGCCGAAGAGCAGAATATGCAGACGTGGAGTGAATCGAAAGCCGCGCTGCTTGCAGACCTCCACGAGCCATTTGCCGCGCTCGGAAAGGGTTTCGGCATCCGCCCCCTCGGGCATAAGGAGGACCCTTTCGCGTGGAAGATTGTAAGAGGAGATCAATTCCTCGACCTCGACAATATCGTTAGGCTCGCATATGACGAACTTGAACCAGGCCTTGCCCGATCTCACGAAAGCTTTCAGTGCAGTCCGACGAATCCTGACAGTCTTCTGCACGAGGCTATTGCTTATCTTGGGTGAGACGTTGAAGCAGTCGACAAGTCCAACCGTTTCGACTGATGGAACAACCGTGCCGTTGGTTTCGACCTCGACGACGAAGCCCAATCGCTTCAGGTCAGAGAGCAGCGACGAAAGAAGCCCTTGATGGAGAATTGGCTCGCCACCGGTGACAACAAGGTGGTGGCAACCGTAATCTGTGAGCTTCTCCAGTACCTCGCCAACGCTCATCTGTTGATAGTGAATTCCTGCCTGTGCCTTGCTCTGGTCCAGCCACGTGTACTTGGTGTCACACCAAGCGCAGGTGAGATTGCAGTAGTACGTGCGGAGGAAGACGCTCGGCGTCCCCGCGAATACCCCTTCGCCCTGCACGCTGAAGAAAATCTCCGATACTGGCAGAAGTCTCTCTTCTTGTGTTCGCGCTTCCCATTACCTCCTACTCCGGGGTTTATGAGGCGGAACGGACGGAGGCCCGCTCACCCGCCTGTGGGTTAAGATTCTTGGGTCGCTTATGAAGCTTTACAATTCCGAGGCCTAGTCCAATAATGCACCTGATTGTCATAGGCTTTTGTCGCACCCCCTGGATGATTCTCCTCAGTCATACGTGACCATGAAAGGTCAGTACGTGGTCTACGAGAGGGCTTCGAAGGAGGAAGAGTCTCTTTTCCTCGACATCGCCGGCGAGGTGGTCGCGCGGGTCGAGGAGCCTGCCAGCTGGAATAGGGCCAAGGACCCGAGGAAGCGTGGAGGAGGAAGGCCGTACGAATACGGGTTCAGGCCCATGCTCTTCGTCCTGCTGAACGTGAACCTCCGGACGGAGGAGGAGGTCCTCGCCAGGCTGAAGGAGGTCGCGGGCATCAGAGAGGTGCATCAGGTCTATGGCGTGTACGACATCGTCACAAGGGGCGAGGCCGAGAGCATAGCGGGGATAAAGGGCATACTGGAGGGCAAGGTGCGCAGGCTCGACAACGTCAGGAGCACGCTGACGATGATCGTGGCCTGAAGCCAGCCGCCGATCTCGATGGAACCAGGCAGGGTCAGAACCCGGTCAATTGGAGGGAATCCCGAACCTATCGAAACGGCGGCGCCGAGCGGCGGGGTCCCCTGACCCAGGCGGTCTTGGGTGAGGGACTCGCCCCTTCTCAAAGGAGCTCGTGGGGCCCTCGACCCCTAGAGGTCGTAGACCGTCCCCGGAACCTTCGGGAAGGGCTGCACCTCCCCTACGTGCTTCGCCCCGGTTATCCAGCTGACCAGCCTCTCCACCCCTATCCCCGCGCCCGCCGACGGTTTGAGCCTGCCCTCCCTTGCGAGCTTCAACAGCAGGGTGTAGTTCTCCTTCCTGACGCCGTCTCTCTCCATCTTCGACGAGATCTTGTCGAACTCCCATTCGCGCCTCGCGCCAGAGAGTATCTCGCCGTACTTTGGCACGAAGAGGTCGTAGTTGTCCCACGCTCCTGACGACAGGTCTTCGAAGTCGTAGAACTCCCTCGGTATGTTCGTGACCCAGACGGGCCCCCGGATGTCCCGGGGCAGGCTCGCCTCCCACCCCTCCCCGTACTCCGCCGACAGGCTCTGCCTGTCATAGAGCCTGAACGGTCTCGCAGGTGCCTCGATGGTGCTGTGCCTTCCGAGCGATACAAGCTCGCCTTTGGTCCTCTTCTTCAGGTGCGTGATCAACCCGACGACCGCGTCTTCGACCAGGCGCCTCACATCATTGGAGCCCGCATCTCGGATTTCAAAATCTAGCTGTGTGAACTCGTAGGCGTGCCATCCGGTCGCCCCTCTCTCCCTCTTCTCTATCCTGACGTTCGGGGAGAGGATGAAGAGCCTTGGATAGGCGGTGGAGCAGGCGACCAGCTTGTGGATTATCATGCTCAGGGTCGTCCTCACCGTTTCTCCGTAGATCTCCGTCTCGACCCTCTTTTCAATCGATGCGCCCGGGTCGGGCCACAACGGGTCCGTGGACTTCGAGAAGACCACCGGCAGCAGCCAGTCGAAGCCCTCGCTGACGAACGCGTCCGTCAGGTATCTCAGGGTCTCGGTCGAAACCTTGCCTATCTGCCGCTTCCTGAGCAGCTCGGCCTCCGACAGATCTCCGAGCGGCTTCGGGATCACGACCGCGTCCGTCGCTTCCGTGGCCTCCGCCACAACGACATCACTCTTCCGAGCCCTATAAACATTCTAACGGGATTGCTGGCATTCTGTCGGAAGATAAATCATATATGGTGCCTTTTCTGAGCATTATGCTGGAATGCTGGACGAAAAGGACGAACGGATCCTCAGGGAGCTGGTCAAGGACGGAAGGAAGTCGGTGGTCGAGATCTCCGACGAGCTCGAGATCCCGCGCGCGACGGTCCAGGAGAGGTTGAAGAGGCTGACCGAGTCTGGAGTGATAAGGAAGTTCGTCGCAGTCCCCGACTATTCGAAGATAGGGAAGCCGGTCACGGCCTACGTCTTCGTCACCTTCAGGAGCGAGCGAGACGTTTCGCAGCGCGACCTGGCAGAAGAGGTGTCCAAGATCCCCGGGGTCTACGAAGTGTCCGTGATATCTGGCGAGTGGGACATCCTGCTCAAGGTCAGGGCGAGCTCTGTGGAGGAGATAGGCGGCCTCGTGGTCGACAAGCTCCGGGCGATGAAAGGCATCGAGAAGACGCAGACGTGTGTCGCCTTTCAGACGATAAAAGAAGACTTCTAGTCACAATCCAGTTCGGCAGGCCGGTGGATTCGTGCACCCGCGGGACGTAATTGTGCTTTTCGCAAGTCAGCCTGCCATTCTCGCGGCCAATGAACCTATCAGGAAAGAACGTCAGGAAAGAACGAATGGTTCAGGTTCACATCGATTGGACATATCACTAGCGGTTGGAGCGCCTGTTTGGCCATGGTCGACTGTGTATGTAGATTGCGTTGGCCGGTTTACCAAGGATAAATATCCTGACAAATGTATAATTAACGTGGGAGGGCGCCGGGCTACATGCCCTCCTACGAATCGGAATTCGAGGCTGTAATCAGCGGGATCCGCTCGCATGAGAAGTGGTTCTCAGAGAGCCTTCCGATGATAGCCAGCGAGAACCTCGCGTCCGAGCCTGTCCGGAGGGTCCTTTCGTCAGACCTCGGCCACAGGTACGCTGAGGGATGGCCGGGCGAAAGGGTCTACGCAGGGTGCAGGTACATAGACCAGATAGAGCTGCAGGCTATCGCGCTCGGCAAGAAGCTGTTCAGAGCCGACCACTTCGATGTCAGGCCTGTCTCGGGGGTCAACGCAAACTTAGCGGTCTACTCCGCAGTCAGTGGGCCAGGAGACATGATGATGGCGCTCTCCATCCCCAACGGGGGGCACATCTCCCATGGGAAGAAGGACTTCGGAGGCACGGCGGGGCTGGTGCACTCCCTAGACGTGTCATACTTCGCGTTCGACAAGGATTCGATGAACATCGACGTCGATGAGACGAAGAAGAGGATTGCGGCGCTCCCTTCACTTAAGCTGGCGATGTTCGGCTGCAGCCTCTTCCTCTTCCCCCACCCCGTCAAGGAGCTGGCGCAGGCCATACGCGACAAAGGTGGAGTAGTGTGCTATGATGCGGCCCATGTCGCCGGGCTTATCGCAGGCGGACAGTTCCAGGACCCTCTCAGGGAGGGTGTCCAGGTCATGACCATGAGCACCCACAAGGTGCTCTTCGGGCCTCAGGGGGGCGCGATAGCGTCGTCGGCCGAGTTCGCGGAGCCTCTTAAGAAGGCAGTCTTCCCTGGCACTGCGAGCAACCACCACCTCCATAACGTGGCCGCCAAGGCGATGGTCTTCGCCGAGTTCCTCCAGTTCGGGCATGACTATGCGAAGGACGTCGTAGACAACGCTCAGACGCTCGCCGGGAGACTCGCGGACCTTGGCGAGCGCGTCCTTGGTGAGAAGAACGGCTACACGATGTCCCACCAAGTGGCCCTCGACGTGACCAGGTACGCGGACGGAGGGGTAATCGAGAAGCTGCTGGAGGACCAGAACATCATATGCAACAGGGAGCCGATACCTGGAGACATCCAGGCAGGGAGACACTATACGAACCCGGGCGGGATCAGGCTCGGAGTGTCGGAGCTGACACGGCTGGGGATGGGCAAATCAGAGATGGACGAAGTGGCTGAACTCGTGCACCTGGGCCTCGGGGGAGAGAAGAAGCAGGAGGTCGTGGCCAGAATCAGGGAGATTAGGAAGGGTTTCCAGAAGGTGAGGTACTCGTTCAGGGACACGCCCGCGTACTCATTCAGCTAGCGTAGGCGTCGAGAAGTCCGTCAGCTCCAGCTGGTCTGGCTTCCTCGGCCCCTGGAAGAGCTGGTCCAGTTCTCTCTGAAGCATGTCAAGCCTGTTCCTCAGATATGGGTCGACGTCGTACTCTCGGGCGAGGCGCTGCGCGATTTGGAGGTATTTCTCCACCGAAGCCCTGGTCAGTGTCCCCCTGATTTCGCCGCCGCAGCTGGGGCATTTGGACGAGAGCGGAGGCCGCCGGAGCGTCATGCCGCAGCCTTTGCACTTGAACGCCTGGGTCGCGTACTTTTTCGCGTTCCCCATGATGTCCCTGATTAGATGCGTCCTGATGATGGATTCGACCACGTCGCGGGTAGACACGGCTTCTACGAGGGACGCGACTTCAATCTGCTTCGCGATCTTTTCATGGAGCGTCCTCAACGTGGAGTAGGAAGCCCTGGAGCGTCTTATCGTGATGGAGCTTGTCGGATGGGTGAACCCGTAGCCGTAGAACTGGGACTCGCTTTCCAGGCGCGAGCCGATGCGCTCGATCAAATGGGCCACGGATGCCGCAGGCGGGGTGCCGAGGGTCTTCTCGTAGAACTCGAGCGGATAAATCCGTGCCACGTCGAAGTTATGCGCCTGTTCGTCCACCTCCGCCGGGAGGATCACCGGTTGTATCAATAGCGGCGTGTCCATGTAGCCGCCGATCTGCGCCGGGACATATTGCAGCGAAAAGTTCAGCAGCGTGTCGACCAGCAGGAGTATGGAGTCGCCGTCTCCGTCGCAGTCCCGCCTCTTAGCAGAGTGCCAGTAGGGGTTTGCAAGGCAGACCTCCGTAGCTGAAAACCCCACAATCCGTCCGACTACACCCACCGAGGTATGGGGTGCGAGTCCGATCACCAACCTCCCCAGCAGGTCGTCAGTGTTTGCGACGTTGTAAAACGGCTCCATGCCATAGAGGCTCTGAAGCTCGTCGTCGATGCACTGGGCCATCTTGACCAGGTCGCCGCTGATGTCCGCAGGGACTATGATATCCTGGGGCTTGAGCTCCAGCACCTGGTCATCGGACTTCAGGGGGGCTCCCATGTGGTCGTGAGTGTAACCCAGACGAGCCAAGACTTGAAGGTCACCTTTTACGTCCCGCGGCCTGAAGTGGGTCAGAGGCTCGTTGGTGGCGTCGATCCTCAGGGTCCCGTCTTTATAGACGAAGGCATTGTGCCTGCTCCTGATGATCCCCTTTTCGATGGCTTCCGGGACCTTGGAGACGCTCGTCAGGCCCTTCACACCTTTCACCGGTTTGGACACAGAATGTGGGATCTTGGTCCTTAACCCCTCCAGCCGCGACTTGAAGTCGAAGTCCATCTTCGAATATGGGAGGGTCTTCGCCTTGCAGTTGGGACAGGCAATGTCCTGGGATGTGGCGCCGCACCGGGGGCAGGCCATGAATGGTTCAGTATCCTCGCCGCAGACTTCGCATTTTGGAGAGAGCCTCCTCTGGTTGCACCTGTGGCAGTACAGGTTGACGACCTCAATCTCGACCCTCCCCGCCCTGGCGGCGGCGAAGACGTCCCGCATCGGTCCACCCCCGTAGCCCACGGGGAACAGCACGTGGACCGGGGGTTTCATCCTCCTGACCATCGCCTTCTCCGGCCTCCCCACCCTGATGCCGATGGTGGTGGTGCTCTGCCTTCCCATCTGGATCCCCGAGAGGCGCCTGATGTAGTCAGGCGCGTCAGGAGAGACCACGGGCGCAGGCTCGCCTAGTCGCAGGAGCGCGCGGAGGAGGACAGCCGGCTCTCCTGTGACGATTGCCACGTCCCCCTCGGTCCTGTGCTCGACGAGGCAGGTGTTCAGCACCCAGCGGACGTGCGGGACGGCGATGTCGATGACCACGTCCCTCCCCTCGGGTCGAGCGCTCTTCCGCAGTTCGGCCAGGTCGGAAGACTCTACCCTGTCGAATCGCGGGGTATGCGAAGGATGCAGCGGGATGCCTAGCGCGCGTGAAATCGCTATGGCCTCCGCGGCGGTCGGGGCGATGGTCGGAGCGGAAGCCAGTTCCCTGGCCCTGTCGCCTCCTACCCCCGCCGAGGCCAGCGCTTCCGCGGCTCCTGAGACCTCCGCCATAGCGCGGCCCAGGTCCTGGGACCACCACTCTGGGACGTAGGGGGACGGCTGAAGCGCCTTGTTGCTCTCCAAAAAGTCGCCGTAGGTTATCAGGACGTCTCCGAGGTCGATTATCTTCGACATTAGCTCGCGCATCTCTTCCGCCTGCGACACGGTCGAGACCCTCATGACGCTCCCGTCCTTCGTCAGGATTGTAGGCCCCTCTATGGAGTCGACGAAGGCGATGGTGGCCGCCTTCCCCGGCATATCCACCTTCACTTGGGTCCCGGCCACGATTGGGAAGTCGAGGAGCGTGGCGACCGCCGGGTGTATCCCGATGGTCGAGAGGCCCGTGTTCATTGACCGCCCATACCTGAGCCTGAAGCCCCCCTTGCTCCTAGGCATCGAGAGCACGGCCCTCCCCGAGATGACCTCTTCGAAGTGGGCGCCTGCTTTTTCGGTTTCGTTCGCCGTCTGTTGGGTCCCCCCTTTCAGCTGAGAGAGGAAGTCCCACCCCGATATGTTCAAGCTCGCGAGCTTCTTCGACAGTTTGTGGGCCCTGCCTATCACGCCGTCGTTGAGGACCCTCAGGGCGCCCCCTCTGAGCCTATCTGTGGCCACCCGCTTGAGGTTCCTGTGGACCACTACTTCGATCGGATCAGTCTCGATCCCGTCGATCTCTACCGGGAGGTTGGAGATCGCCCGGCGGATGTCGTCGTCTGTCACCTTGTATTGGAAGTTCGCAACGTCGCGCTCGTAGATCCTCAGCTCTTCCGCGAAGCGGTCAATCTCTTCTTGGTGGGCCCTGTAGTTGCTCAAGCCCAGCTTCTTGGCGGTCACGTCCGCTATGACAAGAGAGAACGCCGCCTCGGTCCCCCCAGCCGAGCGCATCGGCCCTGCATAGGATACAGAGACGTAGTCGGTGTTGTCGTCGTTCTGTTTTATCGTGACTCCGGATATCCCTTCCAGGGGGGCCACGGTGACTCCATCTGTCATGACGGCGAGCCCTGCCCTGACCCCGTAGCTCAGGGCTTCGTGCCTCTCGAGCGCCCCGAACTTGCCCAGAGCTATCTCTTGGGAGATCGTCAGGGCTGCGCGTTCCTTGGAGGTGCTGTGGAGGAGCTCCCTGAGCCTGTCGACCAGCCCTTCGAACTGGTCCAGCCTGAGCATCTGGTTCACCCTGTCTGCCAGGTCGAAGACGGTCTTGCTCTCGACGACGCTTGTAGGATCGTGGCCTTTCGTCCTCGCAGCGGAAGCCAGGCTGTGAGCGGCTTCGTACTGAGACAGTATGTCCCTGTAGTAGGGCTCAAGGTGGGGGGGGAAGGGGGCCAGGGTCTTCACGCGCTGCCAGGCGAGGTCTGCCGAAAACGACATCTGTGGGTGCGAGGCCTGGGCCGGTCTTAAGCACTATGCATGGGCCATGCCGTTTCGTGTCCGGCATAGTGCGCGGTGCGGCCTTTAGGTCTCTTCGAGCCCGTCCATGTTGGTCTCTGTGCCTAGCGCGGCCAGGGGCGGCGCACCTCATTGGCACGCTCTGACGCGTCTGGTTGGAGGCTCGTCCGAGCCTTGATGAGGTAATCGACGACGCGACGGTTCTTCCTGTCGTAGGTGAAACAGGCGTCGAAGCTTACGCCGTTCAGCAGCAGAGGGAGCCAGTACCTGTCGTCGTCCCACATCTCGGGGTAGGGGATCTCCCGGACGTCGAACCACCTGACCTCCCCCTCTTCGCTCGAGCGCGGCCTCCCAGAGAACCGCCTGGCTGAGAAGACGTGCACCAAATAATCCAGGCTCCGGCCCCCATTCATGTAGAACTCCAACTTGCCGTGGTAGAAAGGGTTGATTATCGACAGTGAGGTCTCTTCCATCACCTCCCTGACCACCCCCCTTGTGGCCGTCTCTCCTGGCTCTATCTTCCCTCCAGGCCCGTTCCACTTGCCGGCGCTTATCCCTCTGGTTGCCTTCTTCAGCAAGAGCCGGCGCCCCTTGATTATGTGGCAGACTGTCGCGTCGACCGTCATCGGCGAGGCCCGGTCAAGGGCTACTGTTGGTAAATGTTGTTGTAACACTTTCCGTGACTTGGTCGAACTTCATGCGGGTTCACGGAGTGTGCAGGCTGGCGATCCATCCCAAGGGCGCCATCCCCGGATTTACCCGCTCGGCGGAGGGGACGTGGTCTGACCAGCGAGTGCCGGACTAAGGCCGAAGAACGTGGAGGACAACGAGGTCGCTCCCGCCGTGAGTGGATGTGCCCCGAACGGCGCGGTCATGCGAGAGCTCCGCTCTTCCGTGCCTCGTAGCGCTCCAACAGCCTCTCCACGGCGCACGCCGGGTCGAAGGGTTCGAGGACGGAGGAGCACGCCTCGGCCAGCAGCCTGATGTAGCGGCCAGAGTCGTAGCGGTTTTGGTCCTCCACCATGTCGAGCGGCGTCGCCCGCTTCGAGCCCCCGCTCCTGTAGTCCATGATGACGTAGCGTATCCCTTCCCCGGCGTGCAGGTCGACCCCTTCGCCTACCAGCTGCTTCGCTGCGGCACGCTGCACGGTCGCCGTGGTGTACTCTCCAGGCGCCTTCGAGAGGTTGGTCGAAAAGGCCAGCTCGGAGGCTGGGACTTCGTGCCGCTCGAGCGTCCCCGCGCACCTGAGGAAGACCTCGACGCACTCCGGGACCTTGGCCCTTGCCGCAGCTACGGTGTCGGCCTCGGCCAGGATCTTCAGAATGGCCATCTGACACCTCTTGAGAGCCGGCGGCGTGTCGTGGCGGCGCGCTTCGACCCCCCTCACCTTCAAGCGGCCGTCTTCGAAGGCCCCGAAGTATCGATTGAGGGCAGGTAGCCCCGGCTCTGACTTCGATGGCAAGAAAGCCAGCCACTTGTAGACCCCCTCGAACGACATGGCGAACCCCGTCTTCGCCTCCAGCTCGGCTTTGAGCGCGAGGTAGTCGCCCTCCCCCGCCCCCTCCTTCCAGAGCCAGAGAGAGTCCACGATGCCATGCAGGACCTCGAAGCCTCTGGCTTCGGCAGCCCTCGCGGCGTCGGTTATGACCTTCCGGTCCCAGGCGCAGACGGCTATGTGGGCGTCGATGCGGCCGAACTTCGCGTTGTTGAACCCCAGGTATCCGAAGCAGTTGTGGGTGAAGACAAGTCCGTCGCCTGTAAAGAACCCCGGCGTCTCGTCCTCAGCGATTTGGAAGCAGTAGACGTAGTCTGGACAGAGGTCGAGTCTCTCGATTTTTAGTACTCGGGCTAACCCCAGGTCGCTGTCAAAAAAATTCTCGACGCGCGACTTCTGGCGCGGCTGGGCTCGGTTCGACGCCCTAGAATCCATCCGGTCAGGCTTCAACATGGCTTGAGCCTGGCAGGTTCCGTACCCATACACATGAGGCTCCGAAGAGGTTCGAGCGACCTTGAACATGAACCCGGCCGCCGGCAGTATAGCGTATCTGGCGTGGTCACGGGTGCGAGAGGGTTCTTCCGACCAAGACCGAGTTGCGCCTGGCTGGCCTTCCTTTGGATGCTCCCGGCTCCAGAAGCCCCTGAAGGTCTCAGGCCCCACAAAGTTGACGGTGTACATGGCGTCGTCGCCTTCGTGGTAGGTGCCTAGGCTGTAAGCCAGTCCGAGCCTGGACGCCAAGAACGCGATCTGTTGTTGTAAGCCTTTCGATGTCGTGGCGATGTCGAACCCACGCTTCTTGCAGGCGTGGCAGTCGCCGGCGACCATCCCGGAGACAAACCCATGTGCGACTGAATCGCTGCAGTTGAAGATGAGCTCAGGGACCTTCAGCTCCCCTTTCTCTACAGAACCCGGCAGCCCGAAGACGAGGTCGAGAACCCTCGCCAGGCTCGTGCTATTGACCTGGGCGACGCACATCTCTGCCCTCCGCTCCTTGTAGACTCTGGGCCTGACGCCGAAGAGAGACGCAACAACCCTCTTGGTTGCCTCCAGGAGGCCAGGCTCCGTCGATGCGATGCCCAGTCTGACGCAGGCGTCTGTGGCGCTGCCGCCGGCTACATAGAGGCCAAGAAGGAACCCAAGCTCCTCGCCGACGTCTACCGCCGCTGGCAACCAGGCAATCCTGCCTCCGAGTCTGCGGCCGACCCCTATCCTCATTGTCGGATGTGAACTGGGACTGATACCGAGCAGCCCCAAGAACCCGAGCGGAATGGTCCCGCTCTTGATCCAATTGGCGACCGCGTGCGAGGAGTATCCCTTGGAAGCCGCCGCTCTGAGGAGCGCCTGTCTTCTTGTCTGAGCCATTTCCTTCAGAAGTTCCCCGGACACCCTCCACAGGAACCGGTCGGCGGCTGGGATTGCCTCTAGTCGATCAATCAGGTCTATCTGACTGATCGAATGGCCCACCGACGAGATCCTGGTCGCTATGGGAACCGCTTCGTGCACCCTCAACTCTTCGGCTGCGGTTACCGTCAATCTCCCTCCTCTGAGGACGAAGAACGGGTGGTCCGGGGTGGTGGCTATCCTTCTGCCATCCTCCATCTCTACAGCTAGCAGCTTTTGGTTGTTCGGTTTCTTTATCAGATTGGCTACCCTGCTGTACTTCGCCTTATAGTCAGGCCCCAGCCCTGCGACAGACACGTCCGGCGGACAGGCGATGACTCCTGTCTTGTCTCCTGCGAGGCCATCTATGAAATCACCGATTCTGACGAACCGCTCGGTACCGCCTTGCTTCACAAGGACGGGCGACTCCCCGGGGAGGCAGGTCACCCCCAGCCATTTTAGGGCTGCCTGCCTGGCGTCGTAGCGGGCTCGGAGAGCCTCGTCGGCTGCCTTCCCTTTGATCTCCTTGTAGGAGAGCCTCTTCTCCACTATGATTCTGATGGAGCGGGGGACCAGCCCTTCTCGCCGGCATATATTCCAACCGAGCTCGGGGACGCGGTTCTCTGAGTCGGGGCAGCACGAGCACCTGACGGTCTCGGCAGAGATGTTCTTCCTGTACATGATGTTCGGGTAGAGGGCGGAGAAGTCCAGCTCCCCGACCCCCTCGTACGCCCCCACCCTCGGCTCGAAGACGAAGCCCCCTCGGTCCGCCGTCAGCAGCTCGTTCCTGTCCTTGAAGCGCTCCGCCAGGGTAGGCTTCCATGGAACCAGAAGGTCCGCCTTGAGTGCGTGGTAGAACTGGAGGCTGGAGAGGGCCTTGCCTATGCTCGCCCTGCTGGCTGTGTGGATGGGCATGCGACAGACCCTGCTCAGCTCGAAGAGTACGTCGAGCCCTCCTTCGGAGTAGGCGAACGAGGCGTTGACGTCGATGTGCGCACGGCCACGGAGTCTCGTCGCCGAGGGCTTGTAGTGTATCTGCCCGTAGCTGAAATATGAAGTGCCCGGCTTCGACGGGAGCTTCAGGGGGGCGCCGTCCCTGTCGAGAGACAGCCTGACGCCGTTGGCCTCTGCACGCCTGACGAGGTAGGGGAAGAGGAACGTGTCCCCGTCGTCGGTCAGGATGACGTCCGGGTCGGCCTGGCGGACCGCCTCCGCCAGTTTGAGCAACTTCTCTGTCTCGTTCTGGCCTGCGATGGCCGCTGGCTCGTCGTCGCACTCCAGTGTGAACGACTCTATCCGATCCGTGGGCTTCGGCAGCCTCCCCTCCTTCGCCACCTGCACGTCGAGTTTGGCTGTCCTCAGCGGAGGGGTGGCATAGTCGTAGGCCCAGACGTCGTCCTCCAGGGTCCATCGCAGCTTCCCTCCATCGCTCATCACCTCGCAGAAGGCGAGGGGGAAGAGGTCGTTCTCGTAGAGGTAGCCCTGGTCCGGCGGGACGTCGGCGTTGTAGATTCTGAACGTCCCGAAAGGGCCCAGTCTCTCTATCCGTTCGGCCACCCGCCGGGCACTCCTGGCGTCGGCGAGTTTCACTTCGAGCACGTCGGACCACTCGTGGCTGGTCACCGTTTCGCGCTTCCTGACCACCCTGGTCCACAGGAACTCGTCGCGGAGTGTGTGGACAGGAACCGCGAAGTCTGACGCGGCGTTCGACCCTACGAACAGGGATGGTGACCAGCGGTCTGTCAGCCTCACCGCCTCGCCGTCCTCGGTCTTCAGCCAGACGACCATCTCCCCGGGGCCGCCCGGGTAGATGTCAAATATCCAGCCGCGAGTCATTCCCTGCCCTCGCCTTCGCCAACCCCGCCAACCTTACGATGACGTTGTGCTGTACGAGCAGGAGGCACATGATGAGTGCCTCGTCGGGGAAGACAGGGTCCCCGGCGCACATCGCTGGGGAGTATTCGTGGCACTTCTGGACCATACGTGCGAAGCGCGCCCTGTCTTCATCTGGCAGGGCACTCGCGAAGCCGCGCCAGCTGTCGAGCGCCTCGACGGCTTCGCCTGAGAGGGTCATCTCTTCGCATCTCCTCGGCCCGCGTTCGACGCCTCGATGGACTGCTCGAGGAGCCTGTAGTGATTGAATATCATCGCCATAGCCATGCCTTCGAACCTAGACGACCTGGTAGCAGCGGAGGAGGCGGAAGCGTAGAGCCTCGCCGAGCGCAGCAAGTCATCAAAGGGTTCCCTGTCCCTCTTCGGGAGGGCCTTCCTGAAGGCCCTCCAACCGGCTGTCTCTTGAGCCTCGGCCACCCGGAACGAGGGGACGGTTCGACCCATCAGCGCCGAACCCCGACTCTGGCGGCCTTCAACAGGAGGCTAGGTTTGAAGGTGGCGACGTCGGGGGCCAGGCCGCTTCGGCCGAGGCGCTCTGCCCTGACGCAGTCCCTGCTGTGTGAAAGAGAGATCGTTGTGTCGGCCCACGGCACGACCAGCCCGTCGTACTTGTTGGGTGATGGCAGGGTCGCGATGACGAGAGAGCGCTCCTTCAGCTCCTCGACGCCTTCGTAGACGGCGTCCAGGACGCGCCTCGCCTCCCTCTCGTCCAGCTCCGGCTCGTTGAAAGTGCCGAGGACGTCGGAGATTATCACCAGCCTCGCCCCGTAGTCCTCTGCGGCTCGTGCCAGGCGCTCTGAAACCAGCTCGGCCAACTGATAGAGCGTGAAGGCACGGCAGGAAGCGACACGCCTCATCGCGGCGCGGGGCCCGACGCCTCGCTGCCTGGCGAAGGATGAGAAGAGGTATGGGTCGGAGCGGTTGCCTCCGTCTATGAACACGACAGCAGAGTCGAGGCCGCCCGATTCGACTGGGAGCTGAGCCCTGAACGCTGCTAGCTCTGCGACAGTCGAAGCGTAATCTCCGCTGAACAACACCAGCCGCCTTTCCGACAGGGGCCTCAGGAGCGAATCCAACGGAGGGAACCCGAGCGTGAAATGCGGGATCGAAGAGGCGCGCTGGAACAGCGCCTCCGGTCTTGGCGGGGAGATGGGCCCCGGGGCGTCTAATGGGCAGCCGCGATTGACGCATGAGCTGGCGGGGAGGCGCGCGTCGAAGGGCGGCGCTCGGCTGAGCTTCAGGATGCGGTCGCAGCCGGAACAGTGGTAAACAGATGTTTTCTTCCCGTCGACCGTCTGCTCATAGAGGTAACGCAACCGTTCCATTGTGCGATTGCTCGCCGCGGCCTGAATTTAACGTGGGATTCTCAGGCGACCCCTTTTCGAACAGAGGGTGGAGCGAAAGTGCTTCCCTCGGTTCAACGTTCTTAAAGCGAAGGTTAGGCTCGCCCTGACGGCGCGGGGGTCGCCCAGCCTGGTCAACGGCGTGAGGCTCAGGACCTCATCCCTTAGGGGTTCGAGGGTTCGAATCCCTCCCCCCGCACTCAGGCGCTTCATGGGTGTGAAAGCGAGGCCGATTCGTGTAGTCCCCGCCAGCTGGGGCCTCCGCTGCGTCCCGACCACGGTGGAACCGTGTGAAAGAAGCCGCAAACGCGTGCACGTTGGTTGCAGGCTGTAACCGGTGGACATGAGAGATGCGAAGGCAGCCGATGAGTCGGCAACGTGGGCGTGCTTCTGGCGCCGGCGTCGCACTTTCTAGTTGTGGCCTCGATATCTCTCAGAGTTCCCTATCAGCCGTCCCCCGCCGGTGTACGTCTTCCTTGGCCTCTATGTGCTGACGTGGATAACACTCGCAAAGTAAGGGTCCGGTTTCCTGAAGCCCGGACACGAAGCTCCGGACAGGAGAGAGGTTGCGTTCGTGGCCCTCGGGGGTTGGTTCATGCCGGCGTTCTTACTGATAGGCATTGTAGGCCTAAGCTGTTTCCTTGGCCAGTAACAACGGCGTTGTACCCCCCCTTGTAGCATCGGTGGCATGGTTCCTCAAAGGGCGCGCCAGGTTGACAGATAATGGCATCAACAATGTGGGCTTGATAGGGTCGTAGCCGTGTTCATCCCATTCGACTTGGAGCTGGAACTCGCCAAAGACCAGGGGGGTGCTCGCGTACGCTGCCGCCGTACTAGCTCTCCTCGTCGTCAGAGGGCGACTGGAACGCAGGGGGGACGAGTGTCGGAGAATCTGCCCTCGTCAAAGGGCTGCAGCCGGCTTGGATGGACGGACGGCAGCCCCTGCTGCTGCGGCGCCGTGTGAACCCGCGGCTCGACCTTCTCGGCTTGTGCACGCATGCGCTGGGTGGAGGGCAAGGCCGCGGCCGCGATTCCCTCCTGGAGCATAGGGTCTAACCAGCGCCTGGCGACGACCGCCTGCCGGCATGGGGCCGGCAGCGGGTGGTCAGAGCTGCTTCTGACGTGACCACAGCAACGTATATGGGAACGCTGAGAGTTTTAGCGGCCCGTTGCAGGCCACAGAGGAAACTGCTGACCTCGCGGTCTTCGTGTGCACCAGGAACTCGGCTGCGACCCTGGACGCGTGTCTTCGGAGCATCTCTCGAAGCGCGCGCAGGGCCAAGATAACGGTGATTGACCAAAACAGCTCCGACAGCTCCGTCGAGATAGCGAAGCGGCTAGGCGCAGAGGTTGTTTCCCAAAGCGTGGGGCTCGGCTATGCCCGGCAGCTTGCGTTCGACCTGTGCAAGACCAAGTACCTCGCATTCGTGGATAGCGACGAGGAGATCGTGCAACCGCGGTTCTTCGACTTTGCGATCGGAGCCCTGGGCCGTCCGACGGTCGGGGCCGTGGTCGGCATGTCGGTCGGCCACCGGTTCGCCTATGGCCTCCCCATGGGACTGTTAGTGCTCCGCACCGAGGACTTCCAGGGAAGGGTGATCCCTTCGTCCATCAACGCCCGTGAAGAGTTCTACGTAAGGAGAAGGCTCCGGATGAGTGGTCTGTCGTCGGTCTTCGTTTCAGACGCCATGATCCACAGGTCGCAGTATAGAAGATACAAACCGGAGTGGGAGGGGGCGAACACCCGTGTCGCCGCGGGGGTAGATGCCAGCCAGCTCGTCTTTACCGCCCAGGTCGTCCTGTTGCAGAGCCTCAACAGCCGAAGCCCGAAGAACATCGTCTACGCTCCCTTGTTCTATCTGAAGTTCTTGAGGGGGTTCGTCCAACCAGAGAGGTGGCGGGTCCTGAAGCAGGCGAACTGATGGCATCCGCCCGGCGTGGCCCGCCTGCGTCGCTTTCGAGCTCATGGTCGACGCACTCGGCAGGTTGTCATTGCCGAGAGCCGCAGCCTAGGCCAGACGCTGCGCTTCTTCCCCTGCGCCGGCGAACGTCATCGCGGCACCGTGCGAGCCCTGCCGGACCTCGTGGGAGATGACCGGCGCCCAGATCCTGCCCCTTGCAAGGGACACTGCTCCTGTCGGCGCCTAGTTGGGGAGGCACACCCGGTAGAGCCTCGGCCACTCCCTGATGATCCTCTTGATGTCGTAGTCGCAGAGCTCCACGATCCCCGGATTGGGGTCGGTGGTAGGCGCTGTCTTGCAGCCTACGTAGACCGAAGAGAGGAACACGAAGAATGCTCTGTTCTTCGTGGTGACCGACAGCATCAACCCATCCCCATCCAGGAGTACCTTGAACATCGTCCTTTCGTTTATGAGCTTCATGCGGGCGCCCGCCCCCGCGACCGCCTGATCGCACGCCCGGGCACGGGGTCATCCAACCCTACCGTACACTCCGAGGAAGTGATCTCCGAGCTGGCACCATGGGCTCCTCGACTGAAGGGAGACGTCCACGGCTTTGAAGAACCGGAGGAGCCGTCCCCGCGGTAGATAGCGGACAAGATTCGATGGAGGGAGCAGTATGCATACTCCTCTGACCGACTCCAGTTCGAAGCGCCCTTGAATCTGCCGGGTCAGCTCCCCCACTGAGAATGCGTTGGTGGTCACGCAGAACCTCGACTTCCCTACAGGGACAGGGTTCCTGAGCCTGGCCACGACCATCGAGGGTCGCATCCTCATCGAATACCCGATGATCTCATAGAGGCAGAACCTGTTCCAGACGCCCAGCACGAGTTTCCCCCCCGGCCGGATCAAGTCGTGGAGGTTGGCCATCATCTCTCCAAGGCGTGGCTCCGTGTTGACGGCGCCATAGGTCGAATAGGCCCCGTCAGCCCTGGTGCACCCAGCCCTGGCCAGACCCTCCTTGAGCTGGTGTGCCCTGCAGTGGACAGGGATGACGTTCTCCTCGAGCCCCCTCGCCCTAGCTTTTTTCATCAGCACCTCGAGCATCTTCTGCGAGATGTCTGTCGCCACGACCTTGATGCCCTTGCTCGCCAGCCGGAGGGTCTCCGTCCCTGTCCCGCACCCTACCTCGACCACCGTGTCCCCTCGCTTGAAGAGGGTGGTCATCAGGTCCACAGACCTGTCTCTGAGCCACACGTTCATCGGGTTGTCCAGGATGTGATGGTCGTAGGTCAGCGCGACCCCGTCGAAGGCCGCCTCCAGGTCCGAATAGACCAGTTCCGCGTAGTTCTCCTTCGTCATCGAGAGGAGGCTGATTTGAAAGAAGTCCACCGTCCCCCAGTATCTCCTCCTCACCTCTGCCCCGCCATACTTCCTGGTGAACGCCGCAAGGACTGGATCCGTGAGGCCGCTCGCCCTCCGCTGCTCCGCCACTCCTTCCCACCTTGCCTCCCCCGCGTAGACGCCCACCCTCGGGTTCCCCTTGAGATTGGCTACCCAGTCCTGATGTCCTCCCCTTTCCGGAAAGACGACCAGCTTCCCGTCGTACATCACGTACCGGACTAGGACTGAGTGCAGGCGGTCGGTCCTCCTCCCG
>JAJYNM010000042.1 GCA_021786335.1 archaeon | reverse complement strand
CAGGACGAGGGCCGCCCCTGCGACGAGCACCTGGTCGGGTCGCGTCAGGCTCATGGTCGCGCCTCCGGGGCGCCGGCGGACAGACCCGTTTCGTGTGGCATGAAGGACGTGCGGACGGCGCACCCCGTTTAAACCGGGGACAATAACGCGGCGTCACCTACACCGGGGAGGGCCCCGCGGGACGGCGTGATAAGGGAGCGGCGTGCCGAGGAAACTGAGCTTCCATATGTCTACGCTGGAGAAGGTTTCCTTGACTGGGGATACCTCAGTCCTTATGAGCCCTCTCGAGGATGGGAACGGTGCACAAATGGCTCCTGAACAGACCATGTCTTGGAATCGGCCGAGGGCGTGCCTAAGAGACGGGTCCAGATCGATGACGGGCGGAGAGCGCGGCTGCGAAAGAGTGAAGCGCAGGCTCAAGGGGGACGAGGCGTGCGAGCCTATGCTGACCTCGAGGAAACAGACATGACTGCCCATCATCCTGATTGCCCGGGTGGATAGGCGTGATGGACACAACCCCGGTGCAGCACAAGGTGGGCCGCAGGTCGAGGTTCGAGATACTCTGCGACATCCTGAAGGTGGTCTCCGATGGGGCCAACAAGCCCACCCACATAATGCAGATGGCGAACCTCACATGGAACGGCCTCCTGTCGTACCTCGAATCTCTCATGAGGAACGGCCTCCTTGCCAGGCAGGAGGGACCGAGGACCACCTACATACTCACCGCAAGGGGGAAGATCGTCCTGAACCAATACCTCTCGCTCAAAGAGGCGCTGGTGCAGGCGGAGCTCGACACCCTTTCCAAGGACAACGTGCTGAAGGCCCTGAAGCTCCCCGTGGCTGACCAGGCGAACGAGTCAGTAGTCAAGAGCCTAAAGTCGAAGCTCAGGAGCTCCGGGTTGAAGGTGGAGGACGGCATGGTCATGGGGAAGTCGGGGGTGAAGCAAGTCTTCGACTTTGTGGCCAAGGCCAAGGACGGTAGCGCCTATGGGTACGCGGTCCTTAGGGACGTGGATGAAGCCCATGTGCTCGGGCTCTTCGTGAAGCAGCTCGATACGGGGCTCGGGGCGAGGGTGGTCTACACCGGTAGCGTTTCCTCCGAGGCCAAGGCTCTGGCCAGCAGCTACGCGGTCAGGCTGGAGCATTGGATCGGCGAAGAGGAGCAGAAACAGATCATAGGGACCAAGCTTGACCTGGCGCGGCTCTCCGGGAAGAAGGTGCTGCTGCAGGTCGACCCCAGCGTGGGGTACGAATCGGCTGTGAGGTCGGCCGTATCAGACTGCCTGGCCGAAGGCCGGAAGGTGTTCACCTTCACCTGGAGGGGGAGCCCCATATACGATGCGGTCTCCACGCTCGAGGGCATGGTCCTGTACACCATGAACTCCGAAGTCTCCTACACGACGGCCGTGCCCGGGAGGGACGAGTTCCTGGTCCCCGAAGGGGACGGAGCGGTCCTCTTGGACGTGATGGCCAAGGCGATAGAAGCGGACCGCCGGGAGGGGGTGGTGATTGTCTTCGATAGCATCTCTGACATGCTGATGATTTCGGGGGTCCAGCAGACTTTCGAGTTCCTAAGGCAGATGGCCAAGATAGCCGCCGGGGCGGACGTCACCACCTTCTCGATCCTCAAGCTCCTTTCCCAAGACGAGAGGACGACCAGCCTCATCAAGGGCATCTACTCTTCCCACCTGGTCTACGACGCCTCTGGGATCAAGGTCACTCGCTGAAATCGACGCCCTGGCCCTTTCAACCCCGCAAAGCGGGGACGGGCTCGGGCACGCCGTCCCGGCGGCCATCCCCCTCGTCGTGAAGGTCATCAGCGGGGTAATGGGGAGCTTCGGAGCATCCAGTGCCGGCTTCTTCGGAGGCGGGACGGCTTCGCTTGCCATCGTTAACAGCACAGTGGACATAGTCACGGTGGTCGCAGCAGGCGCCATAGCCTTCACGATGACGAGGGCGACGGACTTCACTTCGAAGAATACGCTCAGCATGACGATTCTCTTCGTCCTGGCGGTGCTGGCCGTCGTCCTCGCGCAGTACCTGCTGGGGAGCTTCTCGTTCGGGTTCTGACCTGCCCTGCCATCTCTGTGCAGGGAGCGCTCAACCTTATGGGACGGTCCGACAATCAGGGCAAGGAATCAAATCTCCCCGGCCCGGCGGGACAAAAGGCCCTTCTCAGACCTTGGCAGACTCTTCCAGGCTCTTCTTCTTTAGCTCCGGACCGAGCAGAATCTCGGCGAGGGCGCCTACGAGCAGCACCACCCCCGTGATGACGAACAGAGGCGTGAGCCCGCCCACAGTGCCTATGAACGATGCCAGGGCGAAGGGAGCGAGTATTCCTCCAAGCCTTCCGAACCCGACCGCCGTCCCCAGCGCGGAGCCCCTCGCCTTGGTCGGGAACATCTCCCCAATCTGAGGATAGAGGACGCCGGCTGCCGCGTACACGAAGAAATACAGTATGACGAGCAGAGCGATGAAAGACGCGAACGAGATTGAAGTCACGATCAGCCCAATCACTATGGAGAGGAGCCCGGCGACGCCGTACGAGATTGTTATGCCGGACCGGCGGCCAACCGCGTCGAGGACGTAGGACATAACGAAGACCCCGAGGACTCCGGCGCCGGTTATGGTCGCGAGCAGCAGCGCCACCGTGGAGCCGGGGTAATTGAACACCTTTGTCAGTATCAGCGGAATCACAGAGAAAGCCGAATAGTACGGCCAGGTCTCTGTGAAGTTCAGCGTCCATGCCAGAATCAGCCTGTTACGGTATGCCGTGAACAACCTGCCGTATCCCCCTGCCTCGGACCCCCCGAAGTCGAGCTCGATAGGCTGCACCGGCGGGAGCGGCTTCCCTGCCTTCTTGGCCGACTCTTCGATCCTTTCGACCACCCTTGTCGCCTCCTCGGTCCTTCCCTTCGAGAGCAGGAACCTAGGCGACTCCGGCAGTCCCACCCGTCCGATGAATATGGCCACAGCTATCACCACACCGACGAGGAATGCTGTGCCGACGGCTGTGGATGGAAGGAGGACGGACAGCAGGAAGAAGACGGTGAAGGATGCGATGACGCCCCCAAGGTCGAAGAGCACGGCGTTTCCCGTCCCCGTGAAGAAGGCCCTAATCCTAGCAGGCGTGAACTCTTGGAGGGCCGAGATGGACGCACCGAACTCGCCGCCGACCCCGAAGCCTGTGATGGCCCTGAGGACTGCGAGGCTCGCGAAGTTCAGTGCGTTGGCCACGAACAGCAGCCCCACCATGACGTCACCTACCATTATGATTGCGAGGCTCACCATGAAGAGCAGCTTCCGTCCGCGCGTGTCGGCCAGGTGACCGAGGTAGACGGCTCCGAAGAGCTCGCCT
>JAJYNM010000082.1 GCA_021786335.1 archaeon | reverse complement strand
TGCCCACCCCAAACGGGACTGTGACTCTCTTGTCGGCTTTCTGTCAGGTATGAGGCGGAAACGGCCAAGCGGCTTATCGATTGGAGGAAGACACACCAAAAGCACGGTTTCGTTTCAATCGAGAGGCATCTCATGGCTTTCGTTATGCACGAAACACCGCGCTAAGGAGAGCTAGTCGTGTACATTCGAGCGCTCGGTCTGAAGTCCCCCCTCGCTGGAAGGTCTGGGGACTGAAGTACCAGTGCTGTGCTTCCGCAGCTTCTATAACACCGTGGGAATCAAATTAATTGGGAGCCATCATTCTGGGGGTGACTGATGACGGAAAGGATCCCCGGCTGGCTCGAGGGCGCTCCTCCCCCGGCTGAGCGAGATGGCAGGAGACATCAAAGCGATCAAAGCCCGAATCGAGGGGGTGAACGGCAAGTTAGACGAGATGGACAAGAGGCTCAGCAGCAACGACGCCCGCTTAGAGGATAAAGTCGACAGCCCGATAAAGAAACACGTCCTGTACCAGGAGCCTGTTCAGGCCCTAGTTTCTCTTAGAGCTGTCTTTGTTGTTCCGGGCGGGATGCAACGAAACCTGGGCGCCACAGCCGGGCACTACACCATGCGGGTATGACCCGAAGGGCCGGGATGTGTGGCTGACGCGTCCTCCGCTACTCTTCCAAGCATATCTGTGGATTCCGGGCCACTTCCCAAAGGCGGCCGTTTGGGATCATGGAAGTAGCGTGAGTAGCCTCCTCAGAATGCGGGCTGAGCCTGCTTGGCCATTTTCGCCGCGTGCTCGCTGACTGCCTCATCACCTCGTCGACCGCTTCTCGCCCGTTGACCAGATGACCGATGGAGAACTCTGTCGCGCTCCGCTCGCCCAACGATACCCTTGCTTCCCAGACAGGGTCTTTCCTAGGGTAAAGAGCGAGCATGAGGCCGCCTTTCGGATTGAACATGACTACAGGTCAGTGTTCAAACTCCGCTCCAACCACGCCTTCGGTTTGCCACCCTAGCTTCTTGTAGAATTTCATCGATTCCTCAAGGTCGCCCACCAGAGCGTCAGAACGCTGATTCGAGGCTTCATGAGCTACAGCACTTCGTCCGCTTGGCGCAAGCAGATGAATCCTATGCACGACCTTTTCGACCTAGCCAGCTGGAATCGGCGAGGTCAAGTCTGCGGGACTGGGTCATGCACGACCAGCGAATTGCGAAGGATTATAGGCGGCAAAGTTGTGACCGCATGTTGAGCTTACATGAAGCTCGGTCCTTTCAGCCTGTGCCTTGCGGTCAAGGACCTGCAAGCCTCTAAGAGCTTTCATGAAAAGCTCGGGTTTACCGCCGTCTCCCGGGACCCCGAACACACGAACTGGCTTGTGATGAAAAACGAGGAAACCGAGATCGGAATCTTCCAGGGCACATTCGAAAAGAACACCCTCTGTTTCAACCCCGGCGGGAAACTCGGAAGCCTCTCGCAGATTTTACCGACATATGCGAGATACATCGAGAGTTGAAAGCCAAAGGCATCGAGACAAAGGAGGAAGGCGGGCTGGAGTCGAAAGGCGGGCCGGACGGCTTCGTAGTGACCGACCCCGACGGCAACGAGATTCTATTCGACCAGCATGTCTAGTTCAGGAAGCCTGGTTCGGTCCGAAGAGAAGCAGCCAACCCAGTCCTATCACCGCTCAGGGGAAGGTCATCTGGATAGTCCACTACTGTTACAACAGTGGGAGCGGCGTAGCCCAGTTCCAGGGCATACCCGTCATGCATGCGTCCAACGCCGGGAACATGGTCATCCAAGCTTCGCAGGGTACCATGGCCCGGACCAGAGGCGCGGCCCTGGCGAGCCTTCTGGGGGGCGCCGTTGGGAACCAGTCGCTGACGAGCGCCTTGAGCGGAGCGGTCCAGGACCTCGTCAGCCACGTCCAGAACGGCAACACCTTCGTCCCGTCGAGGTGAACGGGACCTACTACCTCGCATCTGCGAACACGCTGCCGTTTACGGGATGGGTACAGGTGCTGCATCTCACGGCGAGGCAGGCGGCATTTCTGGGTAGTCGGAGGTACGATGAACTCAGCGTACGGACGACCCGCTCTTTGGCTCCTAGGACCTTGTCAACTGAAGCGGTGCATTCCTGAGGATTCCGACGTACAACGGACTCTCCCTCGACGTTATGAACCGTTGAACGCGCCACCCTGTGCCCTCGACGACATCCTTCATTTCGGCCTGGGAAACGAGGAGGTAGTCGAACCACCTGCCGATATATGTTCTGTATCTTGCTCTTATCCTCACCTGCCCCGACATCCTCCCCCTCTCCCGGTTGCGCCTCTGATACTCTAGGTGGTCCTGGTTCTCCGTCTTGTACGGGTCTACGCTCTCTCCGATCAAGACCGCTCCGGGCGAAGCCATAGATGAGAGCCTCTTGAGGAGGCGCTTCGCCTTGGCTCTGCTTCCGAAGAGCCCGAAGTTGTTCCCGAACATGACAATGGAGTCGAACGACCCCGGTTCGAAATCAATTTTCTCGAACGCCATTAGCCTCGCCTTCCTGAGGCCTCTGAGTTTGCAGACTTTGACCGCAAGAGGCGAAATGTCTATCCCTAGCACATCGAGTTTCCTTTGGTCCTGGAGGTAGAGGGCCACCCTGCCTGCGCCGCACCCCACGTCAAGGACCCTTCCTCTGGCGCATCCAATGGCCCTACGTTCGACCTCCGGCCAGTCGTCGAACTTCGCGAAATAGAGTTTCGGGGCGACTTCAGACGGGTCGATCAATCCGTCACTTCGTTCTATCACTTCATAGGCCCGAAGTCCATTGAAGTAGTCCCAGACCGAGTGACCGTAGGCATCGTGCGCGTCCTTCATCCCCACTACCTGGCATCTCGCGGGTATTACCGATTTCCAGGGCCTGCTAGAATACTTCACGACCTCGGCACTATCGGCAGGAGAGCAACCCACATGGGAGGCACCCGGAACATCGTCCTCGCGGCTGTCGCCTTTGCGACCTATGCCATCTCCATCTTCACTTTGAGTTCTCCGGCCTTGTACCCCAGCTGTGGAATCCAGGCGGCGCACGACGTGCCCAGCAAGGACCTCGCCTGACACCGACGACTCCACCCGTGAGGGGGTGCCTCCACGCCACTCCTCGGGGCCCTCTGGTGTAGGTGACACGGCGTTATTGTCCCCGGTTTAAACGGGATGAGCCATCCGCACTTCCTTTATGTCACACGAAACGGGTCTGTCCGTAGGAGCCCCGGGGGCGCGACCATGAGCCTGACGCGGCCCGACCAGGTGCTCGTCGCAGGGGCGGCCCTCGTCCTTGCCGCCGGAAGTACGGCCACAGCTGCGCTCCTCGTCTCGTCCCCAGTCATATTCTA
>JAJYNM010000022.1 GCA_021786335.1 archaeon | reverse complement strand
GCCTCGTCCCGATCCGCGTGAGCACGCCGGCATCCATGAGCGCCTTCACGACCCTGGTGACCTGGGACTGGCGGAAGGGCAGCTTCCTAAGGTCGTGGGAGTCGAACGCGATCCCCAGGAGCAGGACTTCGAGGCCCACAAGCAGGGCGAGTTCTTCCCGTCTCCTGCTCTTCGGCATCTTCATTCACGACCCTCTCAGCTCACTTCCGGGCTTCCCCGTCGAAGTCCAGGGGCCCGACGACCTTGTCCCCCGCTATGATCTGCCACACGTCCTCCTTGCGGTCGAAGCGGAGGTCCACCGCTTCGATGACCTTCTTCGGTTCTTTGAATTTCATCGACACGGAAGGCTCTGCCGCATACTTCCTTCCCTCGAGGTGCTCTACGAACGCGAAGAACCGGCCCCCGCACTTCGAGCAAGCGCGCTCCACCCTGCTGACGCTCGCCGCCACCTCCGTCCTGCTCTCGCCATCGGGGTCCTCGGGGACGTGGGTCGCCTCGATCTCCCCCTTCGTCTCCACCATGTGCAGCCTCCCGCAGCGCGGGCAGGGCACGAGGATCACCTCCTCCTCGTGCACCTCCATCCCCTTGACTGCGTTCTTCTTCGCCTTGGGCTTCTTCTCGGTGGTTTCCCGCTGGATGCTTCCACCGCCGTTGCCGCCGGGCTCCGTCTGCTTGATTTCGGGGAAGCTCCGCCTGAACCAGTCGAGGGACAGCACCGAACTCCTGTCCTCCCAGGCCCTCTCCATGTCACTTCCGGCGTAGTTGAAGGCAGCCGTCGTGGCCGCAGTCAGGATGAAGTCGTCCTCGCTCCCGATCCTGCACAGGTACTCGAGGTGGGGGAGCCTGAACTTCGAGTGGGTGGCTGCCTCGATCTCGTAGAGCCTCCTCAGCTTCTGCTCGTCAAGCTTTGCCGCTACGTCGACGAGCCGCTTCAGCCACTGGTCCTTGATTTCCTCCGGAGATATCGCCTCCCTGATCAGGGTGATCCCGAACAGCTCCTCGAGAACCGAGAGCCCCTGCCTCTCCCCCTTCTCCTCGTCGTTCTCCCGCTTCGCCTTGACGAACATCTGCAGCTCGTTCATCCCTGTGTCGACGTAGGCTGTGTAGGACCCGAACCTCTCGTCCTTGGTCGTGTCGTAGAGGAGCTTCAGGGCCTTGTAGCGCCTCACACCGACGTAGACGTAGTACCCCTTCCCGTCCGGCTCCAGGACGACCCTTCCCGGGTTGAGCTGGCCGTTGGGTGTGTTCTCGTCGGCTGCCGCCCTGATCGAGTCGGCGAGCCCCCTGACGTCGTAGGCGAACCTGAACGCGAGCTTGGGGTGGGGCTCCACCAGGTTGAGCGGGATTGTGGTCAGCTGGGCCGGCAAGGGAACCCTTCACCCCTGCCACGCGGCAAGCTCCGACGCTACCACCAGCGACTTCATCCCGGAAGGTTTGAGGTGGTACTTCTGCCAGAGGGAGTTGCGGAGGTGCTCGGAGACGACATTCTCGCACGCCTCGACCAGGGCCTCCTCGGCCAGCTTCCTCGGAGACCTCCCCCCGCCGTCGCCGACCGCTTCGGCGAACAGCCTGACGTACTCCCTGCTCACACGCTGCAGGACGCCCGCCTCCCTGAGGAGCCTCCCGGTGAGGCGCAACCTGGAGATCGTATATTTCCTGAGCATTGCGCTCTGATCCGTCCCGGCCACCGCTGCCCTCCCCGAGAGCCTCGCCTCCTCAAGGATCTTGAACAGCTCGAAGTTGCTCTCGTCCGCCCTGACTTCGAGCTCGGACGGCCCCTTCGGCTCGACCCTCTTCGGGTCGTACCCCTTCCTTGTGAGCGTGGCACCTCTCAGCTCGACAAGGGCGTTCCCGTCCGAGGCGAAGACCGGTATCCTCAGCCTCCTGTAGAAACCGTTGGAGTACGACTTGTAGGGCCTGTCGCGGCCGTCGACCAGCACCCTGACGTCCTCTTCTGCCTCCTGGCGCACCTCCACGACGACGTCGCTCAGTCGGTCGATCGACGGATGGACCATCGAGATGCACGAGCTGACCTCCCTGAGGTTCCTCCCCTGCGCGATGAAGACCAGGGCCACCGAGGCTATGGCCGCCTTCGTCGGGCCGAGCTCGTCCACCACCTTCACGGCCAGCGTCTCCGCGTTCCGCTTCGCGGCGGCCTTCGCCTCCGGGGAGGTGTTGAACTGCTCCACCATGAGGTCGATCTGCTTCCGCAGGGGCCCCATCCCCCGCTCCTGCTGCATCGAGAGGGCATAGGAGCCGTGCGCCCTCGCCCCGACGTTCCTCCCGAGGACCCG
This sequence comes from archaeon, assembly GCA_021786335.1. Next base: position 16,822 of record JAJYNM010000022.1, on the reverse strand, counting down.
CGACAGCTCGTCCCTCTCGAGAGGGGCGGCTCCCACCGGGCTGGCCCCCTCCCTGTACCCGTTCCCGCAGGTCCCGCAGAGGCCGTCCACCAGTGGGGACCCGCACTCCTCGCAGAGCTCCAGCGGCTCTCCGTCGGGGGGCGCGGCCATGTCGTCAGACCATACGGGGCCTTTTAAGGCGGGAACGAGTCCTCCCAGCAACTTTCTATAACCACCACGCTTTTCCCACTGTAGTAAACATTTAAACATAACGTAATAGAGGCGTAATGGCATGCCAGACAGACGTTTCCGAACTATCACCGTGTCGGCCCAGCTCTACCAGCACGTCCAGGAGAGGGCGAAGAAGGAGAAGAAGCCCCTTGCGACCTTCGTCAGCGACATCCTCGTGAACATGCTCTACGTGGACGAGAGGTTCCAGAATTACGTCCCCTTGCTGGAGCTCGTCTCACTGGAGGCGAATGAGGTTATCATCAGGGACAACAAGAAGGACAGGATCGTCGAAGTGAGAGCGAGAAAGGCAAACGGAAGCAAGATAGAGCTTCACTGCACCCTGGACGGGACGGACTACTGCCCGCACACGGCTTTCGCGGCAGCCCTGCCTCAGGTTATCAACGCCACAAGGCGCTGAGGCGGGGCATGCTGCCGCCGGGCTTCGTCAGGCACTATGAAGGTAAGGGACTCCAAAGGCCGTACTGCTTCGAGTGCGTCCATTTCGCGACGGAGTGGGGTACCTCCAGGGGTCTCTGCTGGGAGTACGGTGCTTACGTCTCGCTCTACTCCAGCTGCAAGACGTTCGAAAGAAGGGCGAATTCGTCCACCCCCATCATCGACGGGGACCAGATTAAGACGAGTTACAGACTCGGCCTCAACGACCTCGTGTAGTCGCGGTCATCACTTTCGCCATGGACCCTCCTTGTCATAGAAATCCGAGATCTGCCCGACGTTAAGAACCAACGACCCGTCAAGCCTTTCCGATGACATGCGACAACTTTGTCGAGCGCGTCCACGCTTACTCCAAGTGGCTCCTCAGCCTTGAGGATACCACACAGAATCCTACCGAGGCCGATGTCTTCTCCAGATGATTACACTTGCAGTGACCGCGATTACTGCAATTAGGACGATCGCCAGCTCGAGGTTACTGCTGGTTGTAGGAGGCGAACCAACTACAACCGTCGTCCCGCTCAGGGCATCTACGGGTATCCCGCCGCAGACGGTGTGGCCAGAAACAACGACCTGGCTTGCAGAACTCCATGAGCCTTCAGTGGCGTACAGCATGGATGATTGGCTTGTGAACTTAGAGTTCGTGATGCATACGGTGGCCGTTCCTTGGGAGAGTCCTGTTATTTGGACATCGTAGAAGGCCCCTCCGTTCACTGGTGGAGAGGCTTGACCGGTTGGCAGCCCTGTGAAGCTCGTGCTTCTTACCGATAGTGCTGTGCCATCGGAAGCACCTGGAGCGGTAATTTCGACTAGCACGCCAGTACTGTCTACCATGTTCGCCGAGGCCGCACCATCCTTTACCGTTGTTGTAGTGGTTGATGTTGGTGTGTCACTTCCCCCGAACAAACTGGATGCGTCACAGGCACCAGTAAAAGCCAAGCCTATTAGAGCGGACGGCGCAGAACTAGATAGAGAAGTACCAATAGATACCGCCGCGCAAACTGTTGTCCAGCCAGGGCTATGATTTAGCACCAGACTCGCGGCGGCTGCAATCGCAGATATCTGTGATCCACCTGGAACAAAACTGGATATCAAGTCCGTTGACAGTCCGGCAGGATCGCATCCAACAGTAAAGCCTAGTCCGTTGACTAGGCAATCTTCGTACTGCTGGTTGCCATATGGTGGTGAGGAATTGTTACAGACCCACAAACCGTTCGTGTAAGTTCCACCTTCTGAGCACTGGATATTATAGAAACCGGCTGGCTGTGAATTGTACTCACTTTCGGTAATACATTGATAGTTACCGTTGCCTGTGTACCACGGAATATTCTGACCATTGGTGTTGCCTGCGCATGGATTGGGCGCTGCAGATATTGTAGGGAGATCAGGTATGTATGGGATTGTAACGCTGGTCCTCTGCCCCGCGGTCACAGTTTCTGTGTAGGTCCCCTGCGTGGGCTGATACCCCGCGGTGAGACCTGGCTCTACGGTGTAGGTACCAGGAGACAGATTCGCCAGAGTGTCAGTCCCACCTTCAGAGATGGAGGGAAGAGCCGAGTAGCCGTTGGGACCTGTTATTGATACCTCTGCAGACTGGGAGCTGGGGAAGCCGGTGAGGGTGATGGAAAGTCTTCCCATGGCGGGGGGTGTCGCCTCGTAGGATGTTGTGTAAGTAGAACAAGTCCCAGATGAGCAAGTGGCGGTCCCAGTTCCGCCAACAAATTGATAACCTGATGGAAGCGAGAGAGAGAAGGCGCAGACAGGAGACATCGTTATGCTATGTGAGGTTCCGTCGCCCGCGAAGGTGGTGGGGCTCGGAGAGCAACCGCTGATAGTGACCGTCTGCTGGGAGCCACCGTTCACGTTGCTGAAGGTGGCAGCGATGGGTTGGGTGACAGTGGTCGGCACGTAGGGGATAGTGACGCTGGTAGTCTGACCCGCTGTCACCGCTTCGGTGTAGGTCCCCTGCGTGGGCCGGTAGCCTGCGGTGAGTCTTGGCTCGACTGTGTAGGTCCCGGGAGCCAGGCCGGTTATTGTGTCAGTTCCTCCGCCGCTGATTGATGGCAGGACGCTGTATCCCCCGGGGCCTGTGACAGAAACTTCTGCTGATTGAGAACTCGGAAATCCTGTAAGTGTGATGGAAAGACTCCCGGCAGTGGGAGCAGTCGCTTCGTAAGTGGTAGTAAAGGCCGAACAAGTTCCGGATGAACACGATGTCGCTCCGGTTACCCCAGTGAACTGGTACCCTGACGGCAGGGAGAGCACAAAAGAGCAGGACGGGTTCATCGTTATGCTGTGGGAAGAACCGTCGCCTGGGAAGGTGGACGGGGAGGGACTGCACCCCGTGATGGTGATAGTCTGCTGCGAACCTCCGTTCACATTGTTGAAAGCCGCTGTGATTGGCTGGGTGACAGCGGTGGCCACAACTTCATAACTAGTCGAGTAGGCGTTGCAGGTTCCCGATGAACAGGTGGTCGAGCTTGATCCACCAACGAACTGGTAGCCTGACGGAAGCACGAGGGTGAACGCGCAGGACGGGGACATTGTTATGCTGTGTGAGGCGCCATCACCCGTGAATGTTGAAGGGGAAGCGTTGCACCCAGACACGGTTATTGTCTGCTGCGAACCGCCATTCGCGTTGTTGAAGGTGGCAGTTATTGGTTGGGTGATGCTGGTAGTAGTCGGTGCGTATGGGATGGTGACACTGATCGTCTGGCCAGCAGTCACTGTCTCGGTGTATGTGCCCTGTGTGGGCCGATACCCCGCGGTGAGGCCCGGTTCGACCGTGTAGGTCCCTGGCATCAGATTCGTCAGGGTGTCAGTCCCCCCGCCGCTGATTGATGGTAGGGCTGAATAGCCGTTGGGACCATTAATCGAGACTTCGGCGGATTGGGAACTGGAGAAGCCAGTGAGTGTGATGGAGAGAGACCCAGTGGTGGGAGGAGTTGCCTCGTAGGTGGTAGTAAAAGCCGAACAAGTTCCGGACGAACACGACGTCGCTCCGGTTACTCCAGTGAACTGGTAACCCGATGGAAGGGACAGCTCGAATGTGCAGGATGGAGCCATCGTTATGCTGTGCGAAGTTCCGTCGCCGGCGAACGAGGATGGACTCGGAGAACAGCCGCTGATAGAGATTGTCTGCTGCGAACCGCCATTCGCGTTGTTGAAGGTGGCAGTTATTGGTTGGGTGACAGTGGCCGGTACATATGGGATGGTGACGCTGGTCGTCTGCCCCGCTGAGACCGTCTCCATGTATGTGCCCTGTGTGGGCTGATACCCTGCGGTGAGTCCTGGCCCGACGGTGTAAGTCCCAGGAGCCAGACCGGCCAGAGTATCAGTCCCTCCACCGCTGATCGATGGCAGGGCGCTGTAGCCACCAGGTCCAGTAACAGAAACTTCGGCGGACTGAGAACTCGGAAATCCTGTGAGGGTGATGGAAAGAGACCCGGTCGTGACGGTCGCTTCATAGGTTGTGCTATACGTCGAACAGGTACCCGAAGAGCAACTGGTCGAGCCAGACCCCCCCGTGAATTGATATCCGGACGGGAGTGAAAGAGTGAATGAGCAGGACGGGCTCATCGATACGCTGTGAGAGGAACCGTCGCCAGGGAAGGAGGACGGACTCGGACTGCACCCAGATATCGAAACTGTCTGCTCGGAGCCTCCGTTAACGTTGTTGAAAGTCGCTATGATTGGCTGGGTGACGGTGGCGGCCACAGCTTCATAACTAGTCGAATAGGCGTTGCAGGTTCCCGATGAACAGGTGGTCGAGCTTGATCCACCAACGAACTGGTAGCCAGAAGGAAGAGAAAGTGTGAACGTGCAAGACGGGCTCATCGTAATGCTATGCGAGGTTCCGTCGCCAGAGAAGGAGGACGGCGAGGGGTTGCAACCAGTAATTGTGACGGCCTGCTGTACGCCGCCGTTAACATTGTTGAAGCTAGCGGTGACTGGTTGATTGACCGTAGCAGAAACCGCTTCGTAACTGGTGGAATAGGTAGAGCAAATTCCAGACGAACATGTGGTTGTCCCTGACCCGCCTATGAACTGATAGCCTGACGGAAGCACGAGAGTGAACGCACAGGACGGGGACATTGTTATGCTGTGTGAGGTGCCATCACCCGCGAACGTTGAGGGCGTCGCACCGCACCCGGATATCGTGACGGTCTGCTGTGAGCCGCCATTAGTACCATCGAAGGCCGCCTCGACAGGCTGAGTGATAGCTGTGATAACCTGCTCGTAATCAGCCGAGAACGCCGAGCACGTCGATCCCGCAGGGGAGCAGCTGTTGCCAGTGATTGTCGTCGTACCAGTAGATACCCAGTCATATCCTGATGGGAGGGTGAGGGTGAAGGTGCATGTGGGAGTGGGATAGATGTCGTTCACGCTCCCGTCGCCGTAGAATTGAGTCGATCCAATGCCGCAGCCGGAGGCAGTGACATATTGAGTGGCGCCGCTACCGCTGAGCGAAGCTTGGACTGGCTGAGTCACCGTGGTAGCAGCCTGTTCATATGTAGCCGAGAATGTAGTGCAAGTGGAGCCGGCAGGTGAGCAGGTCGTTCCGGTGATCGATGTTGTGCCTGTCGAAACCCACACATAGCCTGATGGAACGGTGAGAGTAAAGGTACAGGAAGGGCTCATTGTAAAGTCGGCCAGCCCAGAACTACCGTCGCCGTAGAACTGTGAAGAGCCTATGCCACAACCTGACGCTGTGATGTATTGCGACGAACCGCTGCCTGTAAGGGATGCTTCGACTGGCTGGGTTACGGTGGTAATCGACTGCTGATAGCTCTGGGAGAAACTTGGGCATGTGTTTCCTGCTGGGGAACATGTCGTCACTGTGGTCGTAGCGGACCCGGTTGAAGCCCAGACGTAAGGCGAAGGAAGTGTCAGGGTGATAGTGCAAGAGGGGGATGCGTAGAGCTGATTCACGCTACCATCGCCATAGAATTGCGTAGAGCCGAGGCCGCAGCCAGTAACGGTGACCAACTGGGTGGATCCGCTGCCGCTCAGCGAGGCCTGGACTGGCTGATCAACCGTGGTAGCAGTCTGCTGATAGCTTTGGGAGAACGTCGAACAGGTGCTCCCAGCGGGAGAGCAACTGGTATCTGTGACTGTGGTCGTACCAGTAGAAACCCATGTGTAACCCGCGGGGAGAGTCAGAGTGACGGTACAGGAGGGGGCCGGGAAGAGGTCGTTCACACCGCCATTGCCATAGAACTCTGTTGACCCGATGCCGCAGCCTGATGCTGTCACATATTGGTCAGCGCCGCTGCCGGAGAGGGAAGCGGAGACAGGCAGGGTGACGGTGGTGGCAGCCTGCTCGTATTTCTGAGAAAAAGTCGAACAAGTGCCACTCGAACAAGACGTCCCTGTGACAACCGTCGTACTGGTCGAGACCCAGACGTAGCCTGAGGGAAGCGTTTCCGCGAAAGTGCAGGACGCGGACATGTATACGTCGTTCACGCTTCCGTCGCCGTAATATTCCGTAGATCCCAAGCAAGAACCGGTAACTTGCACGAATTGATCACTGCCATTGCCTGTGAGATTTGCCTGCAATGGTTGATCGACAGATGTGGATGCAGATGCGGATGGCGTAAGGGCGAAACCACCTATGAAGGCAGAGAAACTCAACAAAAGAGCAACGCTGATGGTCTTGAACGAGCGAAAGGCGGATTTCATACCCACTTCGCGGCTTCCTAGCACATTTGGCTAAACTTTGTGCTTTTACGGCTTTCTCAACCTCAAATCCCCCAACCGGCGGAATCGGATGTTGATATGAAACCCCTTCGGAATCTGACTCCGAATTTTCCTCTGAGGCACTTCGCCGACCGTCTCTGTCACGAAGAGTTCGCCCCCTCCGTCATTTTGACGACTCAATACCAATCTGGAGACGTTTTCCACATGTCGTCGCAGGCGCTATCAAAGGGCCGGCGGGAGGGGTCGGGGAGCTGGAGCGTCGTCACTTTCGCAATGGACCCTCCCTGTAACAGAAATCGGAAGTCGGCCCTCCGTTAAGAACGAACGAACCCTCGGCTGCATCCATGGCTGGCTACAACTTCGTGGAGCGGGTCCATGCCTATTCCAAGTGGCTCCTTGGTTTGGAGAGCGAGCCAGACGAAGGCCTGGGCAGTTCGGCTGAATCGGCGAGCAAGAGAGCTGACAACCTGATACTGCCCGTCGGGCCACCCAAGAACTTGATATCCGCTCAACTCTCCTCCACCTGCAGATAACTTTCCCCAACTCCTGTCCATTAATCGCCCGAGGGATGACGCCGGTGAGCTTGCCTGAAGTCGCCGAGAGCGTCATCGTTTCCTACTGGGACTTCTGCCAGGAGACTGGCCCCTCGACAAAGGCCACCTCGGGCTGCTGGCTGTGCGGCGCCCTGCTGTGCTACCGCCACGCCGTGAAAGTCGAGTTCTGGTATGACAACCCTTACGCCAAGGAGGAGCGAGAGGCTTCGCCCCTAGGGCTGTGGGTCACGGACATCTCTCGCTGTGCGGGCCGCACATGCCCGGAGTGCGCGTCCTACGCCACCCTGGGCGAGATTGCTGCCAGACTGAAAGAGGCAAGCATCAACGCGACGGCGATGGGCATAGGGGGGCACTCCAAGGGGAAGGGCGAATGACGTCGTTCTACAGGGAAGTCGAGCGGGCCACTTACCACATCGATCGCGATGTAGACAACCTTACGGGGGTGCTGAGAGAGCTGGACGAGGAGTATGGGTTGCTCTTTGAGAGCCTCCTGGACAGGGCCTAGGACTTCGATGATGAGACGATGGCGGACTTCAGGAAGCTTGGGAGGCTGAGGAGGCTGCGCACCCTGAACTTCACCACCATAATGTGCCTACTGTATCTGAGAATGTGCATCTGGGTCATGATGGACGGGGGCGAACTGGAGGCACACCTTGAGCCCTCCCTCGCTATCGAGCGGCTGAGGAGCGTCAACGAGGCCCTTGCGGGGCCTTCGAGTTCCCAGGTGAAGAGGTTGAGAGAAGCGCTTGAGAGAGTCATCGGGACGCCGTTGATGACTACACTCGCCACTCAAGAGCAATCACCTTCGCATTGGCGTCAGTTGACGGCGATGTGGCCCGGATTTTCGGAGAGGCGATTCGCGTTCGGTCGTCGCAGCCCGGACCCAAGAGTAGTTGAATTACAAGCCTGATGTGACCAGGTGGTCTCCGGAAAAACCAGAACGCGGGCCGGTGATTAGGGGACCTAGACTATGCCCCCGTTGCGGTTCGCGAAGGTGGCTGCCTATCAGGTACGACGACCCCGCTTTCGCAAAGTCACCTTACCACCAGACGCTAATCGCTGAACTCAAACGCCAACCCCCCGAGTTCTTCTCAGGGAAACCAATTTGTATCGTACACGCAGACCGCCCCAATTGGGAGTGCCTAGACTGCGGGAAACCCTACTGAACCCGCCCTGAGGTGGCTTCGCAGACCTGCCTCGACTGCTTTGGTTCTAGGAGAGTCTCGGATCCGGCTGTCGTAGTCGGGCAGGTAAGGACTCTCGTGAGTGCATAAGACATCTATCCCAGAGAGGGAAGAACCCGCTCTCTTCTACTCCTCGACAGATTTGCGGGGGATCCCTAGGCACTCCAGAATGACGACCTGGTGCCCTGGAACGTCATGGTCGGGAAGGTCAGCTACGAACAGCCACCTATCAGTAGCGAACATGATACTTTGATGTACCTACAGCGGTGGTCTCAACCTGTTGTTACTGCTGTAAGTTGTTCGTCAACAATCACCTTGTTAGTTGGATTCCCACCTGTAGAGAAGGAGGTCGAGAAATTCGTTACAAGTGCATATGAAGTCCCCCGGGGAGCCCCGAACTGAAAGCTTAGCGAATTGACTGTGGTACAATCAGGTGCAGTGAACGGCGTGGAATAAGCTGCATAGTTGGAAACCGAAAACTGAATACCACTTGTGTCTATCGTGCCAGTTGACACAACGTGCATATAGCCCCCATACGATGAGATGAAGTTCTCTGGAATTGCTATCAGACCAAAGAATTGCAATATGTTACCAGTCCCATTGTACATATTCTGGGCGTAACCACTAGTTCCTGTGTAGTTCTCTCCATCTGTGTAGAGAGCCACCAAGGTGCCGTCGTTCTTTATCCATGCCGTCATAGTGACAGTTGCTCCCGTTGTACTGACAGTTATGTTCGTTTTGTAGGTCGTTGAAGAGTGATAGATTACCTGGTAGGTGTGTGTTTGATTAAAATAGTACGTCTGTCCATTCGCCGTTGAATTTGCCGAATAGGTGAACGTTAGTGACGAGTAGTTCCCAAGAAGCCAAGCGAATTCAAGGGGAGACATAGGGGGAAGGGGAGATGCAAAACCGGTTGAACCGGCGCTCGAGGTACAACTTGTTGTAGTAGACTGAGACTGATTTGAGAAAGTAGAGAGGCCGGTTGACATCTGAGACTGTGAATGACTGTTCGAAGAAGTGACAGCCGAAGTCGTTTGTGAAACGCTCGTCGAAGTTGTTGACCCTGGGGAACTTGGTCCTGTCCGCTGTGCCGAATAGTAGACAAACATTAGGACGCCTGCAACTAACACTATTGCAACTATCATCCCGGAAAGAACAACAGTCTCAATCCCTTTTCGACCCGTTTGCAACCATGATCGATTCGCTCCGCCATGTTATTAGTATTTTGGGTACAACAGTCAATCGAAAAGTGAGTCGATCATCCAGCCCGTTTGAGTTGGGTGCGGTTAGGCGTACCCTCTCACCGGGCACCCATGCTATCAACCGACCTGTTCGGTGGGATGCCCGGCAAGAGGATGCGCGATATCCAGGCGTGCCTGCGCGCATATTCCCTTCCTTGCGTTGGAGCTGTTTGACAAGCACGTCCAGCTCCCTTCAGCCATCAACGCCCACTACCAGCCCGACGCGGTCTACACAGGCCTGATGCAGCTCTCCGTCAACGGAGGGTACGCCGAGTCGACGATGACAGACCTCAGGCTGAGGTACGGCATCGACGCGCCCTGCGGAGGGGCCTTCCTCTACAGGCTGAAGAAGCTGGACCGTGCCGGGTGGGACTCGAGGCTGAGGGAGGTCAACGACGCCGTCCTCTCTGTAGCTGCAAGGCTCGGTCTGCTCGACAGGCCCGTCGTCTGCGCCATAGGCTACACCAAGGTCCCCTACTACGGGGAGTTCAACCGCTACGTGACCAGGAGCAAGCACGAGAGGGGGACGGACCGCTTCTACGAGTACGCCACGATATCGATCGTCCAAAACGGCGTCAGGCTCTGCGTCTACTCCAGGCCCGTGACCCTGCTGGACGCGAAGGGGGACGTGGTGAGGGAGCTGGCAGAGGAGGCCGAGAGGCGGGGGGTGAAGATCAAGCTCGTCCTCCTCGACAGGGCCTTCTTCACAGTCGAGTGCATCAACCTGCTGAAGGGGCTCGGACTGGAGTTCGTCATGCCCTGCGTCTGCAACGAGAGGGTTCAGGCCGCTGTGGACTCCTTCGGGAGGGAGGGGAGACTTCCGTTCGCCATCCACGACAGCTCGAAGGACGAGGCGACCTTCACCATGGTCGTCTACTGGAGCAGGAAGAAGGGAAGTTCATCCCATTCGCCACCAGCGTCGAGGGCAGCGCGAGGAGGCTGGTCGGGATGATACCGAGGGAGTACAGGAGGAGATGGGGGATCGAGATCTCTTTCAGGAAGGTGAAGGAGGTCTACGGGATGACCCTGTCCCCCTCGCCGGCGATACGGCTGGCGTACTTCATGGTGGCCATGGTCCTCTACAACCTCTGGCAGCTTGTGAACATGCAGCTCGCTACAGGGAGAAGAAGAGAGGCCGATGGGTACAGGGTGACCATGCCTTTCATGGTGACAGTCCTCTGCGCCCACCTGAACGGAAGGCTCTGACCGTCACGGCGTCTCACAGGGGGTGATGAGACTCACTTTTCGATTGACTGCAGACCATGTGAAAAACAAACTGCCTTGAAATCTCTACCTATCGGTATTCAGTAACCACAATCAGCACTAAACTTTGGACTTCCATGATTGCTGTAACTCACGCGATTTCACGATGAGTTTTCACAGGGTCCCACACATTGGCTCGGATTCTACCCGCGGATTCTGAAGTGCGCTTCAGGCCTAAGCTCCCGCCCAGCGCCTTCGCTGATGGCATTTGAACCCACATATGTGGACTCGCATCCCATCCAGGGCCTCTCTACACATGGTCCAGAGCCCCACGGCAGGCGTGAGCGCGCAGCCTGATGCGGCCACCAAGTTGTCCCCCCGTTAAATCCCACGCAGACCAGGGTCAACGTGCAAGCCCAGGAAGAAGGGGCGGTCAGGCTGGCCTGCAGGGTCACGGGGGAGCCTTTCTACCCGCTGAGGAAGGGCGGGGAGGTACTCTGCTCCCAGTGCGGGCAGGTTTTCTGCTGTCCGAGGGAAGAGGCGGCCGGGGGAGCTGCGGAGGCGCAGGGTCCGTCGACTGCCTGATTCCGATGAATCCAGACTCGGGGCGGATCGTGCCAGAAATGGTGGGGTCGGCCCGGATTTGAACCCGTTTCGGTTCACAATGAATGGGCGCGACGCCCCGTTCACGACGACTTCCTCTTGTATGGCTTCAGGAGGTTCGACCGCTCGCCCACTGTCAAGAGTCGTAGGGTCCAAGACCAACCAGAGCTCTATCGATGGTTAAGCTCGAGTTTTCTGGGCTCTATCCCGCTCCTTCGGTGGTTTGGCGGTTGCCATCGGGAGCTCCACCTTCAGAGGGTGTGCTCGGCTGGCGCTAGTTTGTCCTCTGGTACCCGTTCAGGGATCTTCGGACAGGGCGCGAACCGGAAAACTATTCTGGGGACGCCTTTGCGCACTACATGCACCACGAGCAGTTATTGAAGCCCTTCGCTCTCGGGGCCCAGCCTCTGCGGGTCTGTTTCATCACAGCTCGTCGGGGCTATCATGTCGAGGCGGCATCTGCCATCTGGATGGGCCCTGTCGTGGATCCTCCTGCTCGCTGGGCCGTGATGATATAATGACGTATGGAGGCGTCAGTGAGAGCATGGGGGAGCTCCTTACCTAAGGCTTCCTTCATGTCTTCGAAGCGCTCTGAATTGCCCTTTCCCGCGGCTCCATCCTCCACCCTGACCACGGTAGCCTCGCAGTGTCTGAAGTCGCAGGGGGGTCGTTTATGGGCTGACAATCCAGCCTGACGCCAGCCTTGCTGGAGCCCTACGTGAAGAGCCGCATCAGGGGATGCTACCGCAGTAAGTTTGTGAACGGGGACGCAAGTCCCGAAGCTCGGTCTCGACCCATCCTCCGCTGATGGATTTGGGTCGGGCACGTTGGGGTGCCTCGACGCCGCGTGGAGTGATTGGTTTTATATCGTCGAGTGCGACGCTACGGCTTTCGGCGCCCTAGTTTGAAGTTGTTGTCACAAGATGAAGGCATCAAGGCGTTATCAGACTCTTTGGAGCTATTCGAACGTGCGTCTGGCCGATTCCAGCCGGAAAAGCCTGCAGAATCAACTGTCCTGCTGGCGGTCTCGGTCGAAACGGCGCTCCGCGCCATCTGCGCGTTTTATGAGATTGAGATTGAGGACCAAAAAGACAAACAGAGAGGCTTCGGAGACCTTAAGAAAAAAATCCGGGACTACGTACGTGGGCCACGGAGTGACAACTCTTTATCGGGATTTTGGAATAACCACTTTGACACACGTAAAAGCGAATGGAATGGACTGAAAGACCTCTTTGCCGCGAGAAACGCTTTCATACATGGGGAAGAAGAAGGAGATCGAGAGAAGGTTCCGGTTTACTTTCGGGCAGCTAGAAATTTTCTTTCTGACCTTTTGTGTGTCGTCGTGAAGAATCCAAAGTTAAGGGAAAATGCGGACCTGGGCGAATTGGGATGGGCCGCTGGGAGTTACCTTGTCAAGAGAGTGATGGAATTCAACGGAAAGGAGCTTCCCGAGGATCAGAAGATGATGATTGCGGGCATGATGCTGTATTGGTGGAGTCAGAGGATGCTAGGCAAATTCAATTTCGGCAAGACAGATGAGAGACTCCCGATGCTTGAGGAGGACGTTGTCCAAGAACTCAAGAATGCCTCATTTACTGATCCTCCGGAGGTCATGAAAGGGATTTGCGACAGGCTACTTAACTCGCTTCCGGATGGAGTCAAGTCATCTAGTAACGCCGGATCAACGAGTAAGGCCGGGGGAGTCGGTACCAAACCAGACACACGTGGGTTAGCGGGAATGGTCTACTCGCGGCTGTTAGAGTCCTATCCGTATCCAAAATTCAAGCACGAAGTCCGGGATGAAATCAAAAAAATCGTCGTGGGTACCACGAACAGCGCCAAGATCAGCGCTGTCGAGGAAGTGGTCCGGTCGCTGTGGTATGATTTTCGCCGTTGGGACGACTGGCGACCGGAGGAACCCCGGATACCCGACTTACCCCGGATACCCGACTTGCCCCGGATAGCGTCGCTGAGTCACGAAGTGGCAGGAATCGGAGACTCGCTTGACGAAAAGACAGGAATGGAAAATGCGGAGAAGCGGGCAAACGAGGCTCTCAAACAGACACAGAATGGAGGGTGTTGCCTAGCTGTGGGCCTCGAGGGAAGCACAACTTGGGCTGGTAAGGAGACCTATAACAAGGCTGAAAGCCCTCCTGACTCTCGCGCATTCGTTTACGGGTGGTGCGTAATCATAGACAGTGAGGACACTGAGAAGAGAAGATACTTCGGCTCAAGCGCAAGAGTGAACTTGCCCGGAGAGGTTGCAAAAGCAGTCTGGGAGAAAGGGGGGGATTTATCAGGCATCGTAGGAGTGAATTACGGACCAAGTCGCGACATCATCAGACAAACGCTTGGCACAAACGGCCTGTTCACCGCCAACCTGTACCAGAGAGTCGAAGAGTTCGAGGACGCATTTAGATGCGCATTGGGGCGTTATCTTAGTGTGAAATGTGGCTTCACTCAATTCGACCGGATGGAAGAACGATCATCACAGAGCGCGTCGTGAGAATGCAGCCCACGAACCAGGATTCGGTTGTTCACATCCTGTCCGCCGGAGCCCGGAGAGAAATCTGCCGAACTTGGCTGAGTTCGGGCTCGCGGTCTACCTGAACTCGTCCCGCGAAACAAAAGCGGCCAGCGCGCACCTCGTCGCGTCCTTGAACTCTTCGACCCTGTGGTAGAGGTTCCTTGTCAAGAAGCCGTTCGCGCCTATCGAGTCCCGATATTCGTATTCGACGCCCCCGAACTCCTTCTTGACCTCTGCGTCCACGATGTCGCCGAGCTCCCTGCCTGCCGCGATCTCCGCTTGCCATCTCCTCGGGACGGACACCCAGCCGCTGGTGCCGATGCCCACTTCGTCGCCGTGGACCACGACCACCCAGCCGCCCACGAGCATTCCGTGCCCGTCAACCACTCTGACCGCGCCCTGGACCCCGACCCCATACTCCGCCCCGGTCGTTGCGCACGCCTGCCTGGCGTACTTGAGCGCCTCGCCGATCGCATCCGGGTCCCCTGTCGGCTGCCCCGGGCTGTGCTCTAGCTCGCACGGCACTATCTCCGCGCTCTTCCACTTCAGTTCGTGCCTCAGCACCTCCGTGACGGCGAGGACCTTGGCCGGGTTCGTCGTTCCGATCGCGACCTTGTGGGGCTCCGGCAGCGAGGCTTCGCCCTCTATCTTCATTTCGATGTCATTGGGGAACTCTTTCCTGATGCTCAGCTCGAAGTCGGGGATGCTCATCGCGCCATACTTTTGGTAGACTTCGCGCACGGTGCTTGCCATCATCTTGGACAGCGTCTTTCTGGTCGAGGCGTCGTGAAGCGCGACTTTGCCTCCGTCGTTCAGGTCGTAGACGGATACTGTCGAGCCGTACCGGGTACGGTTGCGGCGTTGACCGACGAGGCCGGAACCGATGAGGCCGTCGAGCATCTTCTCGAGTTCTTCCATGGTGGTCGCCACCCCCAGATTGCGCTGGGCTACGAGGCTCATGCGCAACAACCGGATCCTTCCTTCGAAAGGACCCCGGGGGAGACTCAAGAGAGAAAGCATGACCAGCGGGCTTTCGACCGCCACCTGGGCGACCGACTCCGGGCTGAGGAGCGCTGACCTCCCTTTGGGGGTGATCTTCCATGGCGCTCCCCTGGAGCGGTGCTCGACCAGGCCGTCGGCGAGCAACCGGCCGAGTGCCTCGTTGACTGTCTTATCAGGACGGCTCACCTGCCTCCCTATGACGGAGAAGGGCAGGCCCTCCTCCGCGGTCCGGAGCCTCCGAAGGATGTCATGCCCTACTGTCATGACCTTTGTAGGTCGTAGGCCGCACTTAAGGCTAACTAGTAGGTTAGTAAGCAAACCTACGCGAGCACATTAAACCAAGCCCAGCAAATCCAGGGCATGGAGAAACATGACGAGAAAGAGCACGACATCCTCGTGGGGAAGAAGACCGTGCTGGTCAAGTGTATTGACTGCAAGCTGGTGATGGGAACGGAGAAGGGGCTGACTCCAGAAGTCGAGGTCCAGTGGAGCCTCTGCACCAAGTGCATTTCAAGGAGG
The DNA here is from genome assembly GCA_021786335.1 of archaeon. The sequence goes on along the minus strand of JAJYNM010000022.1, from coordinate 1,629 downwards.
AACGGCGTCGTCGGGGCGAGAACCCCGTTGGAGCTCGGAATACGCTAGCCTCGTTCGGCAGGGCGTGCCCCTGCTATCACCGCGGACTCGAAAGTGTGATTAATCGTCTCTGGGGCCTCAGCGGACCAGATTTGGCGGAGCATGACAGACTGAGCAAAGCTTCGTTGTCGGCGCTGGGGTCGTGGCCGTTGTGATAGCGGCGCCGGAGATTCTGGATGGCTGCCCTCTCCTTCAGCTCGGCCCACCTGACCTTCTTCATCAGCCGTTCAAACACGTGGGGCTCGTCGACTCCGTGGTGAGGCTCCAGTTCGTAGTGGATGTCGCTTACAACAAGAGTCCTCAAAGGTTAGTGGCTCTCCGCGACGTTGGAGACTGGGGGTGTTTTTGCCCCTTTGGGACCAGATTCCTCCAGCGATGGAAGAGGAACCCCGCTTGTCCCGGACAGTAGACTTGGTTCCGTGGTGCAGTCGGGAATGGAGAGACGAGTCCGAAGTTCCTGTCTCGGCAGAGCGGTCGCACCATGTCGCTAGCTGACGCTTTCGCCTTCGAATCCCTGGTCACGCCAAAAGGGCATCGACCCGGCGTAAAGAACGCCGAACGTCTCGGAGTGAGCGCCCGATGCAGATCGGGCATATGAGCCGCGTCTCCGGGCTTCGGTTGGACCGTCACCCCTCGGAGATCGCACGTGGTCCCCTACAGGCGTGGGTCCCGGACGCCGCCGAGGATCAGGAGCGTCATCAGGAGGGTCATCGCCCTTCTTCGACCCGCCCTCCCCTCCGCAGATCTGGAAGCCAGAGCCAGTATCCTCTCGGCTTCCTGGTCAGCGCGTTCTTAGCAGGACAGGCACCAGGAGCCCCTGCTGAGGCGGCCGCAGAACGAACAGTACAAGGGCTCCTCCCTGAGCGGGCGTCCCCATCTCCTGCTGCAGTCCAGGCAGCACCAACGCGGCTCGCGGCCGTCCACCAGGCACCCTCCCCAGACAGCCTTCTCATCGACCATGTACTGCCACATCGCAAGCGAAGGCGCCCCATAGAGAATCGAGGCCACGTTATCTGACCCGCACCAAGGGCAATCAGGCCTCCCTTCGGCGTCGCTCATCGTGCGCTTCACGTCGCTCAAGACATAGCATCGGTGGAGCGCCTTCTCTCCTTCCAATAGTTGTTCTCCACAGAAGATGCAGAACCCCATCGGCTCGGACAAGAGGACGGACAAGCTCGTCCCCCCACTATAACATGGCTGGTCAAGTTGGCTCCGGATTCACGCGAATTATGGTTGGTCACGAGCCCGCAGGGTTTACCGAAGGGTCCTGCCTGACGAGGAGACGGACATCATCAGCCGACGCATGCCCCGAAGGGCTAGATTCTCGGCATCAAGTTCCCGTGACGGAGGTGGACGACAGGGGATTGCCCTATCGTGGGGAGGCTCTGCGTTCCTTCGAGCGATAACGTGGTTCGGCTTGAAAGCAGCCCTAGTTCGAGTCTGGCTGGCCTGCCTCATCTGTCGTACTTGAGCCCATATATCTGGACTCACATCCCACCCAGGGCCCCTTTGAACCCATATGTGGGGTCAAATCCTTCTGGCGATATCAGCTCCCTGCACGATCTCAAAGGTTCCGCTTGACCATAGGAG
>JAJYNM010000043.1 GCA_021786335.1 archaeon | reverse complement strand
AAAAGGTGGACCCAGACGAGCTTCTGAGGAGGGTGATTCTTGACGACGCTTCCAACGTCTGGTTCCAGAACCTTTCGGGAGGGCAGAAGCAGAAGCTGGGCATGGCGCTCTCGCTTGTCAACGACCCACATGTCATCTTCCTGGACGAGCCTACGACAGGCCTGGACCCGCAGGCGCGGAGGGCAGTCTGGGAGGTGGTCAGGAAGCTCAAGGACGAAGGGAGGACTGTGATGCTGACCACCCACTACCTCGAGGAGGCAGAGGAGCTTGCCGACAGGGTCGCGATAATGAAGCACGGGAAGATCGTCGCCATGGGGACCACTGAGGAGATAGAGTCAAGGTTCGGGTCGGGGCAGCGGATGGTGGTGAAGGGGGGCGACGACCTCTTGAAGTATCTCAGGGAGAACACGAGACTGCGTGTGGAAGGCGGCGCGGGCGAAGTGACCATCTTCCTGAGGGACAAGGCCGACGCCATGGCGGCGCTCGGCGCCATCGAGGAGTCCGGAGCCGCCTGGGAAGACCTCACGGTCAGGAGGGATAGCCTGGAAGACGTCTTCCTCAAGCTGGTCGGCGAAAGCGGGGGCGTCGGGGAGGGGGGAGAGTGATGAGGTTCAGCCTGAGCAGGACGATGTCCGACCTGAAGGTCTATGGCAGGTCGAGCCTCAGGAGCAGGGAGGGTTTCTTCTTCACGCTTGTCTTCCCTGTCATACTCATCCTGCTCTTCGGGGCGATCTTCTCCGGGGGAGGGGTCAGCCAGTCCACGGTCTACGTGCAGAACAATGACATAGGCCCGGTGGGGGCGGCCTTCGTTTCCGCCCTGAACAGCACGTCGAACTACTGCAGCAACAGCAGCAGCGCGGGCCTGTGCCTGAGGCTCGCCCCGACGGACGTTAACTTCTCGCAGTACCTCTCTTCGAAGTCAGCCTCAGACGGCATAGTCATCCCTGCCAACTTCAGCCTTGCCTTCGAGTCGGGCCAGGATGTGAACGTGACTGTCTTCGGCAATCCCTCGTCGACCACAAGTGCTGTTGTCTCAGGGATAGTCGCAGAGGTGGTTAACGGGTTCAACGTGCGTGGCGCCACCGGGGTGCATCATGTAGGCATAGCGTCGCGGACCGCCGTGTCTTCCAACTACAAGTACATCGACTTCCTCGTCCCCGGCCTCATAGGGTTCGCCGCCCTTACCAGCCCCATGTTTGCAATGGTCAACATGAGCTCCACCTACCGACGCGACAAGGTGTTCAAACTGCTGTCGCTCACGCCCCTCACCAAGACGGAGTGGCTGCTGTCGAAGATAATCTGGTACGTCTGCACCACCGTGGTCTCCTTCGTCCTGATGACAGCGGTCGGGGTCTACGTGTTCGGCGCCCACATAGCGCTGAACTGGGGGATAGGCATGTTCCTTCTGCTTGGGCCGTTCTTCTTCGTCTCCCTTGGGATGTTGGTGGGGACCGTCTCCAACACCCCCGAAGCGGCGTCGGTCGTAGGCAACCTCGTGACGTTCCCTATGATGTTCCTCTCTGGGACGTTCTTCCCCGTGAGCTCTATGCCCAAGTACCTCCAGGCGGTCGCCCACGTCCTGCCTCTCTATTACATGATCGACGGGTTGAACGAGGTGATGATCTACGGCAACTTCGAAGCCGCCTACACCGACATGGCGCTGCTGCTGGCTATCTCAGTGGTGGTCTTCGCCCTGGCTGTGAAGTTCTTCCGTTGGCGCGAGGACTGACAGGCTCTTCGCATCAGCCCACGTACGCTAGCGGATGCCTGGCGAGCTCCTCGTTGAGCTTCATGAAGGTCGAGACGGTGCCGACGTCGAACCACTCCTTCTCGGTGTAGAAGGCGCTCACCTTCCCGCCTCTGTGGATCATCTCAGGGACGAAGTCTGTCATGAGGTCTGGTCGCTTGCGGCCGGCCAATTTGCCCATCAGGGCCATCCCCCTCGGGCCGACAACCATCGGTCCGGTGGTCACTGTCAGGTCGAGCCTCGGCTTCTCCCGGAATGACGTCACCTGCCCGTCGTTGACATCGGCCACCCCCACGGGGAGGGAGTAGCCCCTGTCGAGGACGAGAGTGAGGTCCGCCTTGGTCCTGCGGTGGGTCGCGAGGAGCTGGGTGACGTCGAGGTCCGTCAGGATGTCTCCATAGTAGACCAGGAGCTCGTCGCAGCGTATGGCGCCGTCTCGCAGGGCGTGAGCTACCGCATTCAGGCTCCCCTTCAGCCCCTTCGGGTCCTCGGAGTAGGACAGCTTCACCCCATGCTGCGAGCCGTCGCCGAAGTACCGCCTTATGTCCTCAGACCTGTATCCGGTAAGCAGGGCGATGTTGGTGATTCCATGGCGCTTCATGATCGCTATGGTGTAGGCCAGGAGGGGGAGCTTCTTTGGCCCGATAGGTATCATGACCTTCTGGAAGTAGTCTGTGAGGGGTTTCAGCCGTTCCCCCCTCCCGCCGCATAGTATGGCGGCCTGGGTGACACGGCGCATGGCCCCCCCGCGGGGCTTTCGGTATAAACGGTTGGCGGGGGCCAGCCCTCGCTATGAGTGGTTCAGGGCTGGGCGCGGAGGCTGCCTGAGACGACAGCGTGGAACGCCAAGAGCGGACGGCGAGCCGCTTCGTCCTGTCGACGGTCGGTCAGCCCTGTCTCCCCTGGGACTGCAGGAGAGGAGGCGCGTCCGTCGGGCTGACGTCAAGCGGCCCGATCCGCCCGAGCCTGTTGACCTCGAGCCTGATGCGGCCGCCTGCCTGGGACCTCGAGACCGCCAGCAGGAGGTCCTTGGTCTGCTTGACCTCGGCGCCGTCGGCGGCTACTATGACGTCTCCGTTTCGGAGCCCCGAGTAGTACGCTGGGCTCCTGGGGACAACCTCGGCCACGAGAAACCCTCGGTCGGCCTGCAGGTTGTATCTGCGGGCCAGTTGAGGGGTCACATCGACCCCTGAGATTCCGATCCACCGCCGGCTGACCCTGCCGCTCTCGAGTATCTCCTGGGCGATTTTCTTGACCGTGTTTATCGGGATGGCGAACCCCATCCCCTGGGCGTAGGGGATCATCATGGTGGTCATCCCTATGATCTTTCCACCGAGGTCTGCCAGGGGCCCTCCGCTGTTGCCAGGGTTGACCGCCGCGTCGGTCTGCAGGAGGCCTTCGAAGATGAAATCGGTCCCCGGGAGAGGCCGCCCCTTCGCACTTAGCACGCCCATCGAGATGGTAGGTCCGCCGGGTAGAGCCAATGCATTGCCGATGGCGAGGACGAACTGCCCCACCCGGACCGACTCAGAGTCGCCGAGGTCTGCCGCCGGGAGCTGCGATTCATCCACCCTGATGACGGCTACGTCCGTGGCCTCGTCGGAGCCGACCACAGCCCCCGTGAAGGTCCTGCCATCCTTGAGGCTGACCTGGACCTGGCTCGCTCCGTCGATGACGTGGTTGTTCGTGACGATGAGCCCGCCCCTGTCCAGGATGATCCCTGACCCTTGCCCTTCGAATGGGACCAAGCCGAAGAACCGCCGTTCCAGCCTCGTGCTTGATATGCTGACGATGCTTCCGCTGACTTTCTCCACCGCTTCGGTCACCTGGTACTCGAATCCTGAAAGCGCCATGGCGAGCCCGTCGCAGACCGCACTATTGTTGAGTGGCTTCGCGCACATGTCGCTCACACCTTGGCGCAGGGAAAACGTGTCCGTTGCGTCCTCCGCCTCGGGCGCTCTGTGTGGGACGGGCCCAGGTACACTTTAAAGCAAGCGCGGGCCGCACGAGTTCGGCCATGGTCAGTCTAGTCAAGTCAGAACAGCTCGACCGGAAGGCTCTGGACTCTTGTGCGGTCGTGCATCAGACATGGAACGAGATCACCAGGACTTGGACCCTGCCTACGATTCACATGTTGGGCCAGATAGAGCCAACCAGATTCAACGAGCTGAAACGGCACATAGTCGGGATAAGCGCCACCTCGCTTGCAGAGCGCCTCTCGCAGCTGGAGAAGTTCGGCGTTGTGCAGAGGAAGGTCTATGCGGAAGAGAAGCCGAGGATAGAGTATTCTCTCACCGTGAAGGGGCATGAAATCTACAAGATTCTACTGGAGCTGGCTTCGTGGTCGAAGCGCTGGGCTGGCAAGGAACCGAACAGCAAAGAGTTCCTGGTCCTCAGGTGAGAAGGTCCTCAGGCCGCCGGACCTGCCAGATCGGCACGGAGGCCTTGGACTCGACATTCCCACCGGGGAGCGGCAAACCCCGACAGCCGTATTAACCGGGGAGGGAGCGAAGCCTCCATGGAGAAGTTCACAGTCATTCCAGCCGAAGTGATGAAGCAGTACAGGACAATAGCGGTTGTCGGGGCGTCAAAGAACCCGGAGAAAGAGGCGTTCACAGTCCCCGCGTACCTCCAGGCGCAGGGCTACACCATCATCCCCGTCAACCCTACCGCGGACGTGGTGAACGGGAACAAGGCGTATCCGACGCTCGCTGGGATCCCCAGAGAGGTGGCAGAGAAGGTGGAGGTGGTCGACGTGTTCAGGCCAGCGGAGGAGTTCCCCGAGATAGCCAGGCAGGTGGCGGAGATGAAGAAGAGCACAGGACGGCCTTTCGTCTTCTGGGGCCAGCTGGGGCTGGAGAACGAGGAGGCGAAGAGGATCCTATCGGACGCGAAGATAGACTTTGTGATGGACAGGTGCATGCGAGTGGAGCACAGGGTCTTGGTTGGATGGAAGTGACCGAATGGCGCGGCTCTCCATGCAACACTGATAGGTAGCCGCTTCCCGTTCGAGGGTGCCCGCACCGCTGCGTCCAGCTGGCTTTGGCAGGGCTGGACGGGCAGGGAGAGTTAGTCGCGCATTCTTGCCTGTAGGGGTTTGCCCTGTCCTTGCGAGAGCCCTGTCTGATACCTGTACGGATGGCCGGTCAGTTTGGGACGGGTTCTTTCTTGACATGCACGAGACCCTCTGCCCGTCGCGGGCATGCTCCGACTTCGACCGTTCGTCGTCCTCAGCGCGACCGCTGAGATGCAAGGGCAACCTTACCTGGACCGGACACATGCTGAACATTCGTCCGCCTTTTAACATCTCGACGGCCCCTGAAAGCAGCCTTGAACTGGTCTGGTTGAGCTCGCCCAAGGGCAATTCGTCTTTTTGCGCCCCCCATTGACCCTGAGCGCCAAAAAACAGGAGCGGATTAGCCCGTGTTCATCTGCCCCATGGCGGTCTGTGTCCCTGGAAACACGGCAGCAGAGACAGACTACGCCCCATAAGACACACTTATCCGAAACTCATGCGAGGGACGCCAAACTTGGGTCTCCAGTACAAGTACGTGGTCCTCATCAACACCACCATAGGCGCATTCATGGCGGTCCTCGACTCAAACATAGTGCTCATTGCCCTCCCGACCATTACCAAGGACCTGCACGCGACCCCCTTCGAGGCGGTCTGGATCATAATGGGGTACATCCTGGTGACCGCTTCCCTCTTGATGACGTTCGGGAGGCTCTCGGACATCTTCGGGAGGGTGAAGCTCTACAACCTCGGCTTCGCCCTCTTCACCGTCGGCTCTGCCCTGTGCAGCGTCGCGCCGACCGGGCTGGCCCTCGTTGGGTTCAGGCTGGTGCAGGGGTCCGGCGGGGCGCTCATCTTCTCCAACGCCGCCGCCCTCCTCACCGACGCGTTCCCTGCCACAGAGCGTGGGAGGGCCCTGGGGCTCAACCAGGTCGCCGGGACCGTCGGGTCTGTCTTCGGCCTGGCGCTCGGCGGGATACTCGCGGGGTCGTTCCTGGGGTGGAGGTCGATATTCTGGATCAACATCCCCTTCGGGTCTTTCGCCACCGTCTGGGCTTACTTCAAGCTCAAGGAGCTTTCTGAGCCGCGCCGGGGCGAGAGGCTGGACATCCTGGGGAACGTTCTCTTTTCAGGGGGTCTGACGGCATTCCTCGTCGGTCTGATGCTCGGTGCCCTTGTCGGTTGGGCCCCTGCCTATCTGGGGGTGATGCTGGTGGGGGTAATCATGGTGGCGGGCTTCGTGGTCACTGAGACGAAGGTGCGGTACCCACTGATGGACCTGTCTCTGTTCAAGATCAAGGCATTCGCCACGGGGATGGCGAGCAACCTTCTCGCTTCAATCGCCAGGGGAGGGGTTTCACTGGTCCTCGTCTTCTACTTCCAAGGGGTGCTCCTCCTCGACGCCTTCACGGCAGGTCTCTGGCTCATCCCGTTTTCGATCGCCTTCGTTACGCTCGGCCCCTTGAGCGGCTACCTTTCAGACAAGGCATGGTCCAGGGGGCTGACAACGGGGGGGCTGCTCGTCATTTCGGTGGCGCTGTTCTGGTTCGGGCTTTTCCCCTTCGGGAACTCGTCTGACTATCTTGAGCTACTGGTCCCCATGGTGCTGGCGGGGGCCGGCGGCGGCATGTTCGTGGCGCCCAACGTGGCTTCGGTGATGAATGCGACCCCTGCGGCTAGAAGGGGGATAGCGTCGGGGATGAACTCGACCCTGGTGAACACCGGCTTCCTGCTCAGCCTCGGGCTCGCGTTCGCCGTGATGGCGACCAGCGTCCCTACCTCGGTCCTCCAGGGGATCTTCGCCGGGACCGCCTCTTCGATCTGCCCGCCAGCCGGGCCCTGCGCCGTCCTGGAACGGTTCGTCGGGTCGCTGCACAGCGTATTCTTGATAATGGGCTTCATCAGCCTGTTCGCCGCGGTCCCGGCCTACATGACGAAGAGACAGAAGGTGGGATACAACTCAGAACGTGGCGTCCCGCCCGAGTGACCGCCGGTGAGGCGGCCGGGGCTCACTTCAGGTACTCTTCCAAGATTTCTTCGTTGTTCTCGGCGTGGAAGAACACGGGGATGTTCTGAGTAGCCGTCGCCTTGAAGCTTGTCAGGAGCCAGTCTCCGTTCTGGAAGGCGAGCGTCCGTTCCATGAAGGCGTCGTCAATGGCGAAGGTGTCCGAGACTAGCTGCCTGTCGTAGGGCCTCGGCATCGTCGACACGAAGTAGCTGTGGAGCTGCTGGAGGGCGTTGGTGTTCAGGTTGGCGACCCTCTGGGTCCCTATCCAGCAGTTGAGATGGTATTTCCTCCCGTGCCTGAGGAGTCGCTCCAGGGCTCTGCTCGACGCGTCCGTGCCGTCTTCTTTCCTTGTGCTCTGGGGGATGAACTCCTGCGCCTCGTCGACTATGAACAGCACCCGGGGGGAGAGGGTGAAGCTCCGCTTGCGCTTTCTGAAGACCTCGTTGATGACGTTGGCGGTCTCGAGCCTGGCGTCTTCAGCCTCTGGGAGATTGATGACGAACACCCTGGGTGAATCCTTGTCGGTAGAGAGTATCTCCTCTGAGAGTTTGCTCCAGCTGTAACCTTCCTCCTCCTCTTCTACCTCCGGGATGGACTCCACGATCCGGGCCAGGCTGTCGAAGGCCTTCTTCAGCGCGCTGTTCGCCGGGAGGTCTGCGAGCAACGGCTGGATCTTGTGGATGAGGTCCATGGTCCTGGCGCTGAACCTGGCCTCTATCTCGAGCTTGTTCTCGCGGAGGAACCCCTTGATTAGCTCAATCACCTGGGGGACGAGTATCTTCTGCTGGACTGGTCCGTACTTCTCGTTGAGTGTGTTCGTCAGGACCTCGACGAGCCCCTCGTAGGTGCTGAACCTCGCTGCGTCCTCCTCCCCGGCCATCCGGGTCTGGAGGAACTCTACCTTCCCCGCCGCAAAGAGCTGGGCGATCTTGGGGTGGAAGTCCTTCTCTCTCCCGGCAAGCGCTTCGGGGGTGGCGTGGCGCTTGAAGTATTCAGCCTCTGGGCTCTTGCTGTCCTTGAACGAGTCGGTGAAGAGAACGCGGCTCGGGAGGCGGTTGAGGACGTCGAGGATGTGGATCCCGTATTCTGCCGATACGTCGAAGATCACCACCTTGAGGTCTGGGATGGCGTGAAGCGCCTTGCGTATGACTGTGGCAGTGAGATTGGACTTGCCGCTGCCGGTGAAGGCGAACGTGCCGCTCATGTAGTGAATCAGCTGCTCCAAGTTGACTGAAAACGGTATGGAGCCGTCGGTGAAGCCTAGCAGCTTTCCGAGCGAGTAGTCGTTCGCATCGCCCCCCTGCGGCTTGAAGCAGATGAGCCCCTCTATCGCCTCCTTGCTAAGTAGCCTTACCTGGCTGCCTGTGAGGGGGGCCAACGCCCCCCTTTCGTAGGAGACACCTGCTGCCGTCGTCTTCATCACATACCCTATCGGCGCAGCGACTATCTCTATCCATGTGCTCTTTGAGCCCTTCTCCCATTCTTTCTGGATGAGGTCCATGAACTCTGTTCTGATCGCCGCAGGCTGAGAGCGGTCGAGGGTGAGCATCGAATAGTGCATGGGATAGACGTCAGCGATCTCATAGAGGGAGTAGGAGCTGCTTCCCCCCAGCGCCTGGACATTGGGGATGGCGACCAGCTGCCCCATCGCGAGTCGCTTGACTACGCTGGGGGTGTATTCGGAGTCAATCCTTGCGGTGCGGAACGTGACGGTCGAGTTGTCTACCGTGGAGCGGGTGGTGGTCGCAATCTCTCTGAGCCGGGCCTTGAACTCGCCGTCCAGGTCGTCGAATGGCTCCATCGTCAGCCCCCCCTCCGTCGTCCCTCTATTTGGCTGCGGTAGTCTCTGAACCTGCGGGAGAACAGCACCTGCTGGTCCAGGTCCGACTTCGCCATTTCTACCGCCACGGCCCCGAGGTAGGCCTGGCGGGTCTCTTCCAGGATCGACTTGGCCTTCTTGTCGGCGAGGAAGAGCGGGTAGTTGTGCCCTAGGGCTTCAGGGATCACCTCTTCCGCCATCTCAGTCAGCATGGCCATCACCATGTTTGTGAGGTCGGAGCCTCTTTGGAAGTGGAGCACCGGGTGGATCCTGACGTCGGCGGGGCCGTCCTTGTTGAACAAGGTGACCTCGTCCCAGTGGTCGTGGCCCGGGTACACGGGCCTGTCGTACGTGAAGACGTGGCTCCTCACGCTGGGGGTCGACTCGCTGCTCCACAGCTGGACGTAGGATTTCAGGTAGACCCTCTCCTGGTAGATGACGTTCTCGAAGGCGCCGTTCACGCGGGCCTCTCCGCCGGCCAGACTGGGGTCGTCCCTGGGGGCCATGGTCCTGAAGGAAGCGTCGATCTCGGGGGTATACCAGGGGGTCGGGATGGTTGCTGCGTTGACGACGCTGTTCGTCTGCAGGAGCATCTTGTCGCTGTTGAAGTTGGGGAACCTCTCTGATTCGATCAGCCCGGCATGCGATAGGATGGGGACGACCGCTTTGACCAGCTCGAAGGCGTTGGTGTCCTTGATGAATCCAATCGGGAGGACTCTGTCCGACCAGGCTTTCCTGACAAGAGCCCTGACCAGGACGAGGACCATGAAGTCGAGGTCGTCAGCGGTGACCCAGCGCTCTGACCCCCCGTTCTTCACACGGAGCGGATGCCCTCCTTCTGGGGCGAACACGTGGCTTGCGACCGCGAGGGTGGCCGCGAGCACCCGGTCCCAGTAGTCCGAAGCTCCTGGCTTGAGCTTGAAGGCTGGAGAAGTCTGCTCGAAGCCCCCGAACTGCCCGTCGAGCTCGAGGAGGTCCCCGTTCAGCCTTTCGGTCCATTTGGGATCGGCGCCCAAGCGGGTGACGAGCTCGCTAGGAGTGAGCGCTTCGCCGCCAAAGAGCGCGAGGACCGCCGCAAACTTCAGGAGCTGGCTCCTCGGCGTGGGGGTGGCGAGTTGGTCGTTCGGAAGGAGCATCCGGGCCAGCTCGAGGTCGAGTGCTGTGACCTTGCCATAGGGTGTGTCCAGCCCCTCCAGGATACATCGCCTGTCTTCTATGAGATCCCTTGTGCTCCAGACCAAGTGGGCGACGTCCCCTGCCATGGTCCTGTCTACCAGGACTATCTCCCTCGCCTGGTCTCCCGAGATGCCCCGGAAGGCGAGGTAGTATTCGGCCATGTGCATCAGGGCGTTCGGCAGCCGTTCCGGGTCGACCTCCACGCCAGACTCGCGTTTCTGGCCGAACACCTGTGCCGCGTCCTCTTCCGATAGGGGGATCGCCGCAGAAGCTGAAAGGCAACCGTCCGTAGCACGCGGGGCACCCACCTCAACCCCACCTTCTCGGAAGGTCACCGTCCCTGAGTAGGCGAAGGCGCCCACGTAGAACACGATGAGGTCGAGCTGCTGGTCCATGGAGTTGGTCCCGTCGATGGCGATGTAGCCGACCGTATCGCTTCCGAAGAAACGCTCGGCAGTCGACGCGGCCCTCTTGAAGTCCACCCCGAACCTGAGCAGCGCCTTAATCTCCGGGGCGCAGTCCTCCAGCGCGCGCATCTTGGCCTTGAAGGAGTTGAGCAGGAAGCGGGTGGAGGCCTGCACCCCAGCGATGGTCCTGGACTCTGCACCCGCGGCGTCTGCGCCAGACAATGACTCAGCGTGAAGGGCAAAGAGTTTAAACTTTGGAGGAGGGCCGAAAGCGAGAGGAGGGACGCCGGCGAAAGTGATGGGACAACCCTTACTGGGGGTACGGGGGCCGATTCACGGATGAAGTTCATGCTAGAGCACAAACTTCCCAGGCGGCTGAGGTACGCCAGGATATACTTCCAGGCGGGCCCTACCTCGGTCCTCTTTTCGCTTGATGGCGCGAGCGCTGACTGGCACGCGAGCATCGGGAAGAAGCGGAGCGTCGGCATGACCGACCCTGAGTATGCTAGGTTCAGGGCCCAAGTCCCAGCGGTGGAGCTCCTGGACTCCGATGGGGAGAGGGTGCTCATCAGAGACTCGGCGGGATATGAAGAACTCTGGGAGAAGCCACACTGGACTCTCGAAGGCGCACGAAAGAGGAAGGACTAGGGGGCCAGGAAGACGGGCCCGGTCTTGCGCGGGACCCCTGCGGAGCACTCGCCGAGAGGACTGACCTGGCATTGCCGCCTGCCGAGGTTTCTCATTTCTGGCCTCGTTCAACACGCTGATGCAAAAGACATCTTAAATCAGAAAGATGCCGGTTCGATTCTCGTATGGAGAGGCTAGTCTTGCTTCCGAATGACGCCCTGGAAGCTGCGACGCAGATCATCGACTCTGCGGAGTCCAAGGGCGTCCGCCTCAGGCTCCTCGGCGGCCTTGCGTTCAAGAAACTCTGCGTAAGTTCCAGAGACCCGCGCTACTTCAGGGAGAACAAGGACATCGACCTCATGGGGAGGCGGGAGGACTCGCGTGCGATAATGAAAGTCTTGGAAGACCTCGGATACAGGCCCAGAGAGCTCTTCAACAAGCTGAACATGGGACAGAGGCTGATTTACTACGACATGACGAACAAGAGGAGGGTGGATCTCTTCCTGGACGAGTTCGTCATGTGCCACAAGTTCAACTTCAAGGAGAACATCCTGGCTGGCACATACACCCTGCCGATCACGCAGCTCCTGATGACCAAGCTCCAGGTCGTGGAGAAGACCGACAAAGAATACAAGGACATGGTGGTCGCTTTCCGTGACTTCGATGTGACTTCCGGACCGGATGGCATCCGAGGGGACGAGATAGCCCAGCTGTGCTCCAAGGATTGGGGGATCTACACGACGTTCTGGAAGACCCTCGAGTCGGTGATGGCCAGAGCGCCGGAGCTGGCTGGAGAAGATGGCGACTTGGTCCGCTCGCGTGTTCAGAAGCTCGTGGCCATGATGGAAGCCGCTCCGAAGAGTTTCGGGTGGAGGATGCGGGCGAGGGTAGGCGAGAGGACCAAGTGGTATGACCTCCCTGACTCCGACGGCGACGCGATGCTGAAGTAGGTTAGGCTCTCCTGAGGCGGAGGACCGCGCCCCCTTCCCTCCCAACGCCGTAGTAGACCTTGGGGTCAGAGACTCTCAACTTACTGCCCACGCCTGCGACCGTCAGCTCCACAGCCTGGCTCGAAGCGCCCTCGAGCACAAGGGTCAACCTAGAGCCTTCGTTCACCCGTAGGCGGACTGCCATCTCAGATGTCAGAAAGATCCCGTCGCCCTTGTCGTCGAACTCCAGATTCACTCGGTCCCCCTGGTACCGTGTAGCGCCCACGAAGCCGTCTTCGGTGAACGAAGACACGTCGACGACGAAGACCAGCTCCGCCTCGGCCCCGCTTGGCTCCGGTGTGCTGCTAGGGCTCTTCTTCGGGCCCGCCGTCTTCCTCGAGCTCAATCGGTATCTCTTCCTCCACTATCTTCTCGCCGTTCTCGCCCGTGAGGTCCTCGATGGGGTACCAGTGGTTGCGGCCGTCGAGTTTTTTCATCTCCACCTCGCAGAACCCTACGAGGGTGCGGCCTGTCATGACCCCGGCCCTGGCGCCGTTCCCTATCACGACCTTCTTGACGTCGACTGACTCGTCCCCAAATATCGCCTCGCGCTGGGCGTTGACCCAGACCTTGAGCCCCTTCGACGGCTTTTGCTCCATCAGTCGCACGGGGAGCGGCGGTTACTTAAATCCTAAACGACTGGATTTCGCGGAGGATCTTCCTTGTTTCCGTTGCGATGTCTGCGATCTTCGTAGGCTCCTTGTTCTTTAAGGCGAACGAAGAAGCGAGGAGGGCAACTCCTGCCACGCCTGTCACAGGGTCGGGGGCGGCAATCAGCGCGATCCCCGCCTTCTTCATCGTCGACGAAGGGGACTTCGGCTTCGTGAGTCCTTCCACATGCCTGGCCAGGTTGGACGCCTCAGTCTTCTTCGCGACTTCGGACTTGGCCTCTGCGACACGCACGAGAGACCCTGCCGCGGTTTGCAGCGCCTTCTTGTCTTGCAACGCTCCGCGTGTATTCGAGGCTGAGCACGTTAACACGTTTTGTCAAATCGCGTTGCTGGTTCGCTAAATTAAAGACCAGGCCAGAGGATAAGGGGGGCGTGCCAAGGCTCCTGGACCGGGCTGAAATCGACGCCAAGCTGAAGAAGCTGGAGGGATGGAAGAGGGATGGGAGTTTCATCACCAAGACGTACGAGTTCGAGGAGTTCATGGACGGGATCGAGCTCATCCGCGGGGTCGCGAGGGTGGCCGAGGAGCGGGAACACCATCCGGATATCCACTTGAAGTACACAAAGGTGACGCTGGCCCTTCAGACCCACTCCGCCGGTGGGGTCACCGCTTTGGACTTCGGGCTGGCAGGAGCGATTGAGAGGTCAGTCCGCGCCAAGCGGACGAAGCGGCGCGGGCGGGCAGAACCCCCCTCCTCGGGAGAAGAGCGCTCCAAGTAACGCTAATATACCACCGGTTGTATACCGCCCCCAAGATTCAATATGTCGACGACCGCTATTCCAGCCGTTACCCAGTCGGGGCAGCCCGTCCTGATTCTTAAGGAGGGGTCTAGCCAGAGCAGAGGAAGAGACGCGCAGCGGAACAACATATCCGCCGCCAAGCTGATCTCGGAGATCGTAAGGACTTCCATCGGCCCGCGTGGCATGGACAAGATGCTCGTGGATTCGCTGGGCGACGTCACCATAACCAACGACGGCGCGACCATGCTGAAGGAGATAGACGTGCAGCACCCGGCGGCCAAGATGCTCGTAGAAGTCTCGAAGACCACCGACAACGAAGTAGGCGACGGCACGACATCGGCCGTCGTGCTTGCGGGGGCCCTCCTCGAGAAGGCGGAGGAGCTCTTGGACAAGGACGTCCATCCTACCGTGATCGTTGACGGATACTCGAAGGCGTCGCGGAAGGCGATAGAGGCGCTAGAGGCCGTCGCAGAGAAGGTCGCGCCGGACAACAGGGAGTGGCTCACGAAGGTTGCGCGGACAAGCATGCAGACCAAGCTGGTCTCCAAGGAAGCTCAGGGCCTTGCCGAGATGGTTGTGGACGCCACTCTCTCGGTCGCAGAGAAGACGGAGAACGGATACCGCGTCGACATCGACAACATAAAGGTAGAGAAGAAACCCGGAGGCTCTCTCAAAGACACTAGGCTGGTTAAGGGGATCGTCCTCGACAAGGAGGTAGTCCATTCGGGGATGCCGAAAGTGGTGGAGAAGGCCAAGATTGCGCTGATCAGCGCGCCCTTCGAGATAGAGAAGACGGAGTTCGACGCGAAGCTCAACATCAACGACCCGACCATGATGAAGAAGTTCCTGGACGAGGAGACGAAGATGCTGAAGGGGATGGTCGACAAGATAGCTTCGGTAGGCGCCAACGTAGTGGTCTGCCAGAAGGGCATCGACGACATCGCCCAGCACTACCTCGCAAAGGCAGGGATTCTTGCGGTGAGGAGGGCGAAGGAATCAGACATGACCAAGCTGGCCAAGGCCACTGGCGGGAGGGTTGTGAATAATTTCGAAGACCTCTCGGCGGCGGACTTGGGCTACGCGGGCCACGTCGAAGAAAGGAAGGTCGAGGAGGACAGGTGGGTCTTCATCGAAGAAGCGAAGAACCCGAAGGCTGTGACCATCCTCGTGAGGGGTGGGACCCAGCGCATAGTGGATGAAGGGGAAAGGTCCCTCCATGACGCGCTGATGGTGACGAAAGACGTCATCGAAAGGCCTGCCATCGTCGCCGGCGGAGGCGCCGCCGAGGCGGAGGCTGCGTCGCAGGTTCTGAAGTGGGCTGACAAGCTGTCAGGTAGGGAGCAACTGGCCGCGCAGAAGTTCGCTGAAGCCCTTGAGGCAATCCCGCTCGCCCTCGCGCTCAACGCGGGGATGGACCCCATCGACGCCCAGGTGGAGTTCAGAGCCAGGCACGCCACGGAGAACGGCAAGTGGTACGGCGTAGAAGCGGCTGACGCGAAGATCAAGGACATGTACCAGCGCCAGGTCTTCGAGCCTCTGGCGGTCAAGGTCCAGATCATCAGGTCGGCCACGGAGGCCGCATCGATGATACTCAGGATAGACGACGTCATCGCCGCAGGTAAGTCGAAGGCCCCTGCCACTCCTCCCGGCGGGGGAGGAGGGATGGGCGGCGAGGGCGGCGACTTCGACTAGGCCAGACCTCGCCAACCCTTAATAGTAGAACTGCCTCTTCGGGAGGCGATGCAGGCCGAGGAGCACCCCGCGACCGCCGAGAAGATACTCCAGGCCGCCTCGCGGATGTTCGCGGCGAGGGGTTTCGCCAACGTCTCTGTCAGAGACATCTGCAAGGACGCCGAAACCACTGCCCCTGTGATCTATTACTACTACGGGAGCAAGAAGGGGCTCTTCGATGCGGTGGTCCGCAGGCAGATCTCCATGCGGGATTTCATCGGGAAGCTGTCGCATGCATCGAAGGCCGCCGACCCCAGGGACGGGTTGGAGTCGTTCATATCGACGTACCTGACAACGTTCCCGGAGCACACCTTCGATATGGGGCTCTACATGCGCGACTCCGCGACACTCGACAAGCAGAGCGCAGAAAGGGTGTCCGAGGACCTGGAAAAGATCAAAGGCATCGCTGCCACGATGATCGAGAGGGCCATGACCAGGGGGTTCTTCCGCAGGACTGACTCGGTACTGGCTGTCGACTGCCTGCTGGGGATGCTCAACCGGGTGATCTTCCAGCATATCCACTTCGCCAAGAGCCAGGACAGGGGGGCATACAGCAGGTTCGTTACCGACTTCTTCTTCCGTGCGATGAAGTGACTAGAGGTCTACAGCCACCCGCTGCGGGGTTATCTCCACAGAGACGCGAGGCTCCTTCCAGAACCGCGTCCTGGCCGCCCTGGTCCCAGCCTCTTTGCCTGTGTATCTGACGGCCAGCCTCTCGATATCCTTCATGGTGTCCCTCTCCTTGGCGACCCTCGCCGTCCCGAAGATGACCACGTAGGGATAGCCATCGTCGACCAGGAAGCAAACCCTGCCGTCACGCTTCATGTTCCTATATTTCACCCTTGTAGTGGTGGTGTTGATCACGATCCTGTCTCCCTCTCTCATGTACCAGATGGGGGTGACTTGGGGAGAACCGTCTCCCATTATAGTGGCAAGCTTGCCGATGTGGACCCCGTCGAGGAACTTCCTGACCCGAGGTGTGAGTGAACCCATGGAGCGTCCGCCGACCGCGGGCTATATCTAGTTCGCTATGTCGAGAGGCTTGAACCTCTCGACGGTCTCTCTTAGCTCGCCGCCGAGGCGCCTCTGCCACTCCTCGAACCCCTGCGGGGTCGATGGATATGCCAGGTTGATCTCCACGAGCGCCGCGCTCTTCTTCACGGTGTACCTTAGGCCCCTTGCCAAGGACAGCTGCCCTAACACGCGGTACCACATGACTGGGTTCATGAACCTGGCTTGGTTGAACTCGGGGTGCTTCCTCTCCGTGATCGCGGCCACATCCTCTTCCGAAAGGAAGTGCTTCATCCCGTAGTTGATCTGGTCGTTGGTGACGGTCTGAAGGTACCTCCTGAGGACCTCAAAGCTCGCCATCGGATAGCCGTGGGTGTTCATGTACTCCACGTTGTACTTCCAGAGGCCGGCCTCGCTGGTGTCCCCTGCCTCGAGGGCCTCGGCCACCACCTTCCCGAGTATGGTCCCGCCGTAGATTGACGGGCTGATCCCGCCGGCGTCGATGGGCCTCGGCATCCATGCGGCGTCGCCTACCACGGCGAACCCGTTGGCCACCATGCAGTCGTTGTGGCGCCTCACCGGGACCTGCCAGTTCCCCTTCGTGTTTCCTGCGTTCGCGTCGTCAGAGGGCTGCACGTAGCCCTTGATCACGGGGTTCTCGGCGAGGTACTTGTCGATGAGCGTCTGGAGGTTGTCGTTGAGGCCGAAGCGCCTGTTCCGCCTGGCGAGCCCCGAATGGGACACCCCGAGGCCGATGTTCACCTTCTTCTGACCCTTTGGGAAGACCCACGCGTACCCTGCAGGGGCGATGAACTGGTCCAGGTGTATGATGCAGTAGTCGGGCGAGAAGAACGAGGGCTGGTCCGCTGCTGGCTCGAAGTCCAGGATGTACCTGCCTGTCCCTACCACGTCGTCCGGGTCGATCTCTTTTTCGATCTTCGAGGGGATGGGCATGAACCGCCTCAGCGTCGAGGATGAGCCGGTGGCGTCGATGACGACCTTGGCAGTCAGCGTGAAAGCGGAACCATCCGCCTTCCTCCCAGAGACCCCTGTGATCTTTCCATCCTCTCCAAGCAGCCGCTCGGCGGTCGCCCCGAACATGAACTCGGCGCCGTTCTTCTTGGCGTCCCTGACCTGCCTCCTCGGCGCGAGCTTGCGGTTGAAGATGTACCCTTCGCCTTCGAACAGGACCTTCGTCTGCCTGTCTGGGGAGTAGACATAGACCCCTTTGACGGGGTGCTCGAGCTCAGGGAGGCCGTATCTGATCCCGATGTGCTCCGCGAGGTAGTCCAACGAGCGCTTGCTTGTTGCGTCGCCGCAGGTCCAGCCGTTGTTGGTCTTCTTGCCCGGCTCGTCCTCCTTGTTCCTGTCGACGACGAGTATCCGCGCCTTCCCCCTTGAGTGGTGCCCGATGGAGGCGGCGGTTATCAGACCTGCCATCCCTCCGCCCGCTATGATGACGTCGTAGTCAGTGTCCCCAGACAACAGTAGTCGTGAATGCTACTAAAATACTATATAAGAGCTTTGCCGTCCTTTCGCCCAGCCGTGCACAGGAACGACATCATAGGCGAGCTGCAGGACCTGGGGCTCACAAGCTACGAGGCCAGGTGCTACGTCTCATTGGCGTCTTTGGGACCCGCCGACCCAGGGAAGGTAGCCGCTGACGCCGACATCCCCAAGCCGAGCGCATACACTGCGCTGAGGGTACTCGCATCGAAAGGGTGGGCAGACCTGGTGGTGAAGAAGCCGGCGACGTACAGGGCGAAGGAACCAGCGAGCATCAAGGCGATGGTGGAGTCGAAGGCCGAGGAGACGTTCGACGCCCTGGACAGACTTTACAGCCCCCAACCTGCGCAGGAAGCCGAGCTGGTCTACACCGTCAGGGGGAGCGAGAGGGTCCGTGCCAAGGTGTACGAGCTTCTCAGGGGGGCGAAGGAGACGGTTGTCATTGTGTCGCCCGCCATGGGGTTGCAAGACGCGAAGACGATGGAGCTTCTCTCGGAGGCGGTGGACAGAGGTGTCAGAGTGAGGGCGATATGCGACGACGGAGGGGTGGGACTCCTCCCCCCCGGTGTAGGAATAAGGACAGGGAACCAGATAGCGTTCGACCTGCTCGTCGACGATAAGGTGGCGCTCATCGGCCTTCCAGATCATTCGGCCTGCGGGTGGATAGACAGCCCGGCCGTGGCTAGCCATTTCAAGCAGTTCATCGAGCTCCTCTGGAACACTTCCTCCCCTCCGTAGCGTCGCGCTCGGACGAGGCGCCGATGCGGGGAGGACCCAGCCTATTCGCTCGTGAAGATCGACTGGTCTGCGCTGCTGGTCGGGACCTCAGGGAGGGAGTCAGCCATACGCTTCTCCGCCACCGCAGAGGCTTCGGCGAGGATCCTGTTGGCTTCCTCGCTGTTCTCGGCCTGGTAGAAGGTCGTGCCAGTTATCTGGCCGACGTCCACCATTATAGAGTTGAGCTGTGCGCCTATCTCACCCAGGGTCCCCTGGGCGTCTGGCATCGCTTCGCCCAGCGTGGCGCGGACGTTCTTGATCACGCCGATGGCGGGAGCAATGGTGGATGCGAAGTCGCCTATCTCGGTGACTGTCTGGAGCCGGGTGTTGATCTGCTCCAGCGCTATCCTCGACTGAGTCACAATCTTCTCCATCTTGCGGACTTCCGCGAGCTCGTTGGAGTATGCTTTGCTCGATTCCTGGTCGTGCGCCTGGACGGCGGTGACCGTCTTCTTGAATATAGCATTCTCCCGTTGTTTGAGCCTGCCCATGGCCTGGTCCAGGCGGCCGACTTCCTTTGTAAGCTGGTCTGCGGCCTTCTGTATCTGTGGGCGCATTGGCGGGGGGCCGCGGACCGTCTCGCGGACCATCTTCCCGAATGGCTCCTTCTCCTGCGTCGTCCAACCTTTCTCGAACTTGCTGCTCAACCTGAGTCCCTGGTCCAACGTCCCGGGCTGGAGACATGACCGACCCAGGCAATTAGCGTTGACACTGTGCTTAACGATTCGCACATGGCCCAGGCGAAAAAGCACGGGGGAGCTCGCTACTGTATCTTGTAGCGGTTTGCCACCTTCACGATGAGAAAGACCACGAACGCGACGATGATGAAGGTGATGACGGCTATGAGGAAGCCGCCGATCTGGAAGTTCTGCCTTGCGTATTCCACAGTGTAGGTGCCTAAGTTGCCTATGCTGCTCAGGGGTATGCCTATGGCTGGAAGTATCAAATCTGTGACCAGAGCCTGGACCAGGCTCCCGAGATAGACTCCGAGGATGAAGGCCACGGCGAGGCCGAGGACCTTGTAGTTGCTGAGGAAAGCCTTGAACTCCGCTGCTGTCCCCTTTGGGGGAGGCGGAGCTGGCTTGGGTGTTAGGAGCTCCCTTATCTTCTGAAGTTCGGCGATGATCTCCTTGTCGGAGGAAATCACGCGGGCTGCACTTTCCACCGGCTTAAGGGTTGTCTACCGATGCTAGTCGCTTCACCCCGTGAAGACCGCAGCGCGTAAGCTCGCTTACGGTT
>JAJYNM010000070.1 GCA_021786335.1 archaeon | reverse complement strand
GTCATAACCGGAGCTCAGAGGGAGGAGTTCTACGGCTCGGTCAGGAAGCTAGACGAAAGGAGGGGCGGGGCTGGAGACCTGCGGAGCATCAGGGCGTTCGGCAAGGCTCTTTCGATGAGGGTGGTCCTAAGGGGACGCGAGGCCCCCCGCAGGGGAGTCAAACCCGGGTCCTACTCCATGACGTACTGGCAGGCATACCGGCTGGCAAGGCACATCGAGAGCCGCTCCGCGGCGGTCGAGGTCCACGTCATGAAGGACGATGAAGAGAACCCTCGGTTCTCGTCGAGGGGCGGGGGGCCGGTGTCGCGCCCGGGGGCCTATGTCGTAAGGGCCCGCCCGGTGGGAGAAGTCGGCCGGAGGATGCCCCGCCGCATGGGCTCTCCTGACGGATGGTAGCCAGCCTTCTTCCGTGTGAGCTTGAAGCGGCATTCTTCTCTCTGATTTGTCCCCCAATCTTCCGAGGAAGCAGAGGTGGCATAAGCGGTCTAGGATATCCGATTAGTGTAGAGGAGTTCGTCGACCTTCTCTAGATGCGACGGCCGTCCCTCGTCGGGCCAGTTTCGCTGGCCGTTTCCTTCAAGGCGCGCCTCCGTCGGAACCTCCAAGCCCAGGATAAGTACGACAGGGCGGGCATGTCCTAGAAGAGCATAGGTTCAGTTTCAGAGAGGTGTCCCCTTCGAATCCTTGGCTGGATGGAGGGCTTCTTATGCTACATGCCATCTAACTCGCTTTTAGGAGACAGGGAGGTGATGCGACGTCGTGATCAAGATAGGGTTTGAGGACCTTTCAAGGCACGGGTATTAATTCGTCGGCGGATCGGGGACTGGAAAGACCACTCTGGCTAGGATAATCGCGAAGGGGCTTGAACAGGCCAACAGGACAGGGAAGTTCCCCAACTCCTTCATCTACGTCGACGTGAAGGGTGATGACGCCTGGAGGTTCCTCGCCCAGGCAGACGAGCTAGACCCCGCGAAGCTGACCTTCCTGGACCCGAACGAGACGGGCTTCAGCGTCAACCCCTTCGAGCTCCCGCCCCACGACGAAGGGGACGAGGAGAAGGTCAGGTCGGTGTACACCGGCTTCGTCATGAAGGTCATCGAGGAGTGGTACGGCGCCGACCCTGTCAAGGCCCCGAGGATGCTCAGGATCTTCAGGTCCCTCATCTCCTTCCTCTACAACGTCACCGACGCCCCGACTTTCGTGGACCTCCACAGCCTTGTGGTCGGGCTCCAGTCCGGAGACGACGATGTCTTGAAGCAGATGGCCAGCGTCCTGGACAGGGCCGATTTCGACTCCCTGAAGAAGGAACTGGGCGCCATCGCCGACATGAAGTCGGACGCCTTCGACCCGGTCCTGACCCGCCTCTCCGAGTTCGCCGTCGACCCCTACCTCAGGCGCCTCTTCGGGGCCGTGAGGCACTCGTCCGTCGACTTCACCGAGCTGCTGGAGCCAGGGAGGCAGACCATCGTGAGGATACCGTCCCACGAGGTCGGGCTGCACATAGGGCCGCTCATCCAGTCGGTCGTGCTGCTCAAGCTCTGGTTCGCCGTCCTTTGGAGGGCTACCCGCACGAGGGAGGAGGAGCGGACACCGCTGATACTATGGTGTCTACCTCATAGCTCGAAAGTCCTTGCGGAAGACGGAAGAGAGCACGAAATTGGTGAGGTTGTCGAAAGAAGGATCCCTCTGAAAGTGTGGTCCTACAACATCGAGACCGGCATGAATGAGTTGAAGCGAATAACGGGATACCACAAGCTTCCGCTGAGCGAACCCCTGGTCGAAGTGACGACCAGGAGCAAACGGCTCATCTGCACCGCTAGTCACCGGGTCTACACCCGGGCAGGATACAAGACAGCAGCTTCACTAAAACGCGGGTTGGTCCTTTTAACGATTGAAGCGGATAATAAGCGAGGATGCCTCCAGAGTGACAAAACGCTATCCTCCCCTAATGCTCTCGGAAGTACAAAAGTCCGCCGTGTTCGGCACAATACTAGGGGACGGGTGCCTCTACGTACCCGAGTCCGAATGGAACGAGCAGGGGAGGCTGATACTGAGCCACTCGTTAGAGCAGAAAGAGTTCTTCATGTACAAATACTCCATGCTCCGGCCTTACATGGGTTCGGTCAGCGTAATCAAGAACGGCGGGTGGGGGGGCTTCCTGATCCGGTCGTCCTCTCTGACTCACCCCTATTGGACGGAATTGTATCACTTGGTGTACAAGAATCGAAGGAAGGCGGTATCACTTGCTTGGCTAGAGGAGATTTCTCATCCCATCGGGCTCGCAGTCTGGTACATGGACGACGGAGGCCGAACTGGCGGAACTCGTGGCCTTGGAAAGACGGTACAGATAGCTACGAACGACTTCACGTTCGAGGAGAACGCTTTACTGGTCAACTGGCTACACAAGAGATGGGGTGTCAGCGGTCACGTGGCCCCGGATATCAGGCACGGCCAGTGGTTCATCATGCTAGATCATGCTGGCAGAGACAGGTTGTTCGACCTCATTCGGCTGTTTGTACCTCCCTCCATGCTCTACAAGCTCCTGGACCCTGTACCAATTGCAACCTGCGGGTCGTGCGGAAGACAGTTTGTGCCGAGCAGGTTTCAAGCGGCGATTATGAGGAATGGATTGAAGGTGATGTGTTCGCCGGAGTGCAAAGTGGAGAGATTGAGGAAGATGGCCAGGCTGCGCTGGAAACACAAGGAGGACAAACGCGATACGTCTACGACATTGACGTAGAGGGGAACCACAACTTCTTCGCAGACGGGATTCTGGTCCACAACTGTGACGAGTTCCAAGACCTCCAGAGGCTCCAGGCCATCCAGACCATCCTCTCTCAGGCGCGGTCGCAGGGGCTCTGCCTCATCCTGAGCCACCAGACGACCGCGCAGCTCGACGACACCCTGCTCAAGATCGTGATCTCGAATTGCGCGGTCCAAGCGGCCGGAAGGGTCTCTGGGGACGACGCTGCGAGGTTGGCGAGAGCTTGGGACCCTCAATACAAGAGGGAAATCGAGCAAGCTCTGGTCACTCAACCTGATTTCACATGGACATTCAGATTGAGGGCAGGGCCGGGGGAGGAGCAGAGCCCGCCCGTGCAAGAGAGGCTCCTGAAGCCCCCCGAAGAGAAGCACTCGGAGGCAGAGATCAGGGAGTTCTGCGCGAAGATGAAGGAGCTCTACGGCGCAGACAGGACGGAGAGGTCGGTCTTCGACAAGAAGAACGAAGAGAAGCCAGAATGGACGAAGTTCCTCCTTCCCGGCCAGCCGGTCCCAACGAAGGAAGTTTGGTGGTTGCTAATCACCGAAGAGGCGCCTCCCCGACTGCGAACACCTTCACTCTAGGCTGGTCCTCAGCGCGAAGCGCGTTCCTCAGTTCCATGATCTTCTCGGCCGCGTCCTGGTGGGCCCAGAAGTGCACCTCGTCGAAGGGGGAGACCTCCAGCATGTGCTGCTTTACCTGTTCGACGTGGTCGTGGAAGACGTGCTCCGAGCTCTCGATCTC
>JAJYNM010000016.1 GCA_021786335.1 archaeon | reverse complement strand
TGATAAGGCGATGGAAGGACGGGAAGGTTTCTTGGGACAGGTTCGCAGCCGAGTACAAAGAGAGTTTGAAAGGGAAAGAGGCGCTTCTCAGAGGCCTGGCAAGCGAGTCAAGAAAGGGGACGATCACGTTGCTATGCACAGAGAGGGACCCGGCAACCTGTCATAGGTCTCTCCTCAAGGATGCGATAGAGCGAATCTCGAGGGCAGAATAGCTCTATACAGACGAAGGAAAAGGAGCCAGCGCTCCAGAGAAGCCTGAGGAGGCTAACCTGGCGGTATGAGAATTTCTTGGCGGCCGCTTGTTCAAAGACGATGGAATATATGCCTCAGAGACAGGCATCCAAAAGCGCCTTGAGAGCTACGATTGCGGCGGTTGCGATAGCGGTCGTCGCCATAGTAGTCGTTGGAGCTGCTGCGGTGGTGTTTTTGACGGCTCCAAGCGGGAGCCTAGTCGTAGGCGTGAAAGACGCCCCGTCAACAGGCGCCGTGTCACACATCTATCTTACAATCACAGACATCACCCTGCAAGGCTCGGGGAACTCGAGCACAACCTTCAAGGTCAACGCGACGACGTTCGACCTTTTGGCGCTTCAGAACGTGACCAAGCTGCTCGGGAAGAACAGCGTGCCAGATGGGAACTACACGATGGTGAGGTTCGGGATTACCAGGGCCATCGCGACGGTCAGCGGGACCAACGTCACTCTTACCGTCCCCAGCGGACAGATTAAGGTCCCCATGCATTTCACCGTTGCTTCGGGGAAGACGACCACGATAGTCCTTGACATCACGGCCGACATGACCGCGATCAGCGCGTCCAACAGCCTCAGGCCCACCGTCACCGGTGAAGAGACCGTACCTCCCAGCTAGCTGACTGCGTTGTTACCTAACTTCACATGGGGTTCAACGCGCCTCCGTCAGGAATGACCCCGCCGATAGTCAAGCGGGCGGGGCGTTTTATTTGGGATACGCGTAGTCCTACAGTGCGAAGAAACGAGTGACACAACGACTGTGGAACACCGGGTGAGGGTGGTGATACCCGCAGACGTATGGAGGCTCGGGATCAAGCCAGGGACAGAGCTCGAAGTGGCTGTCAGAGGCTGAGGGGTCTTGATGAAGCCCACGCATAGGGTCGCGGTTCGCCGAGCGATCTCTGGAAATCCTTGAAGGCTTCGGAAAGGGTAGGGAGGAAGGGCGGACGTCGACCCTGGTCCTGAGTCAAGTCTACTCGCGCCTGAAAGAGCGGGGAAAGTCCTCGGCGGTCGACGATCTCTATGACGACATGGAATCGAGTCAGACCAGCGTACTTGAAACGACATGAGACGGCGTCCTGGGAGCCCAGGAGATCAGGAAGGAGCAGTCACTCCTCTGGAGCTTGTGGAGCGACCTAGTGATAGCCGCTCAGGTGAAGAGGGCGAAGATTGGCGAGATCTATTCGAACGACGACTTTGACGGGATCGAAAGGTTGAAGCGGATTTTCTGATGGCTCCATGCCGTGCCTGGGGGCTCGCTGCTTCTAGCCGGGAAGACCTCATCCAGAGCATTTGGAGAGCAGATGATGGGGAGTAAGAATCGATTCAGCGCAGGACCATGCAATCTTCCTCGCCTGCGAAGTCTGTGTCGAATGTGAGCAACCTCTGCCCCAAAGAGCGCGCCGTGGCAAGGACGATGCCGTCGATGATTCCGAAGCTTGAGGGTCGCTTCTTCCGTTTCGTGAATTTGATCGCGGCGGCATCCAGGCAAACCTCCTTCGTGAGAGGGACAACAATTGCCATCTGCTCAACATCCTCGACCCTCTCGGCGGCGGGGGCTCCGGACCTGACCGCCCAGTCGGCTAGCTCGGCAAGCTGAATGTGGGAAACGTAAAGCTGAGAGTCTCCCACCACCCTGGCAATTCTGACTGCGGCCTTCTTGCTGGTGAAAATGGCCACCAGGGCGCTGGTGTCGAGAAGCACTACCAGTCCTCTATCCGATCGTGCTCCTCTCTGGAAAACGGGGGCAGCCCTGCATCAATCCCTGCGACTCTCTTCCAGACCCGTTTGCGCTTGGTGACTGAGACCGGGATGGCAAGTTTCAGCACGTCCCCTTCGCGGACGCCCACCTCAGTGAGGACGTCCTTGGGGATTATGACGGCCATCGAATTCCCCAGTTTGCGGACCTTCCCTTCAAACACTTGGGCCATTGAGTTATAACATTATTACCCTGATACTTAAGCACCACTGAAGGTCTACCTGCCCACTTGCTGATCGGCTGCCTCATCCAGGGTTCTTTGGGTCTACGCAGGAGATAACTCATCTTTACGTTTGGGTGATAGCGAGTGGAGGGGGCGGCTCATCGAGCCCGGTGCGCCTTAGACCATGCATCTTTTGGCGAAGAGTTCCATGTGTTCCTTGATCTTGCCAGCGGTGTTGGGGAGGAGTATTGGGGAGAACTCTTCGAACCCAGCCTCCACGAAACCCTCGAAGTTGCCTCGGACCTCGTCAGGGGTGCCGATGATCGCCTCGGGATCCTCTTCCTTCATTCTTTCGATGAACTCCACTCTGCCCTCCCCTTCCTTCCTTAGGCCGGAGTATCCGAGTGCTTCCGCCAGCAGATCCTGATCTGTCTCCGTCACAACGAAGTGCTTCAAAACTGGGCGAACGTCGCTCTTGGCCCTGCCAGCCTTGGCCGCCACCGAACGGGCGAATGACATCTTCTCCTGCGCCTGTGCCGGCCCCGTGCAATGGATGTTGAGGACATCAGCGTACCTGCCACCGAGCCTCAGCAGCCGCTTCGATCTCCTTTCCCCTACCCAGATTGGAGGAAAGTCGCCTGTCAGGTTGAGAGTCGAATCATGCAACGCGTAGACCTTCCCTCCATACGAGAAGCCTCCTCGGTTCAGGCTCAGTCCCCGTATGATTGCGAGCGCCTCTTCGAAGGCATCCAAGCGTTGCGCGCTCGTGACGTAAGGGAAGCCGTGTGACGAGTACTCAGCGTCCTTCCCGCTCCCAACGCCCAGGCACAGGAACGACCTCCCCCCGCTCAGCAGATGCAGAGACAGTGCCGAGTTCGCGAGCAAGACAGGATGCCTGACGGTGGCGCTGGCCGCCAAGGTCCCTAGTTCGAGGTTGGCCGTCGTTGCAGCCAGCATTGAAAGAACGACGAAGCCGTCAGGGCGGCCGCTGGGCCTCCCGGGAAGAGAATAATGCTCGCCGACGCCGATTCCATGATAACCGAGTTCCTGAGCCCTCTGCGCTATCTTCGTCACCTCCGTCAGATTTGTGGTATCGACGACCAGCGGCAGGTAGTACTTCGACATTGGGCGGCTCTACCCCATCCGGTTCCTTTCTATCTGATGGCTACCAAGCCCTGCCCAATATACTTTCCACTCTGCCATCACCGGTCGCTGCATGGCTGGGCGCCCCCGGCGGAGGCACGTCGAACCCTTATCGGGTCGAACCTGGGCTAGCTCTTCACATGATTCGGTTGATCTCAGCCCCGACGAGCCTCGGGCTGCGCCCACCGAGTGCAGGGAGGGTCCCAGGATGCTACAAGGCACCCGAGGCCTTGCGCAAGGCAGGGATGTTCGAGCTCTTCCAAGAGGACGGAGCATCGGACTGGGGGACGGTAGCACCGAGAGAGTACTCTGAAGAAG
>JAJYNM010000064.1 GCA_021786335.1 archaeon | reverse complement strand
TTCGCTTTCTCCACCATGCTCGGGCGCCTGCTGCACACCACCCCATAGGGAGCGCTTTGAAGGCGATCATAATCTCCGGGCTGCCCGCCGTGGGTAAGACCTCTGTATCACGCCAGGTGGCGGAGTCACTGGGGACCCCGATGGTAGGCGGCGGGGACGTCCTAAAGGAGATGGCAGTGGAAGAGGGCTACACCCCGGGGGGCGAAGACTGGTGGGACAAGGGGGAAGGGATGAAGTTCCTGCAGGAGAGGAAGCGCCATCTGGACTTCGACAAGGAGGTGGACGTCAGGCTACTCAAGAAGGCCAAGAAAGGTGACGTCGTCATAACAAGCTACCCCGTTCCATGGCTCACCAAGGACGGGATCAAGGTCTGGCTTGCAGGGTCTGTGGAGAGCAGGGCCAGCAGGATGTCCAAGAGGGACGGGATCAGCGTCTCCGAGTGCGAGGCGATACTCTCGGTGAGGGATCTGGAGAACTACAGGCTCTACAAGAAGATCTACGGGATAGAGTTCGGCAAGGACCTCAAACCCTTCGACCTAGTCGTCGAGACAGACTCAATCGACGAGACCAAGGTGGCCGAGATAGTGATACACTACGCGAAGAGCAGAAGGGACTGACGTGCAAGCCCAGAAGATGCTTGTCCTCGACGAAGAGGCCTCTGACCCCGAGCACGGGCACCTGCCCGCCTCGAGGCCCGTCCAGTCCCTGCTCGACTACGGCCTCGTCCCTCTCGACAAGCCCCGAGGCCCCACCAGCCACGAGGTGGTCGCTTGGACCAGGAAACTCCTCGGCGTGGAGAAGGCCGGGCACAGCGGCACCCTCGACCCTCCCGTCTCCGGGCTCCTCCCAATCGGGCTCGGCCAGTCGACCAGGGCCCTGAGCCTGCTGCTGCTCTACCCGAAGGAGTACCGAGGTGTGATGAGGGTCCACTCCTCCGTCCCCAAGAAAGAGCTCGAAAGGGTGAAGGCGGAGTTCACTGGCGAGATCTTCCAGCGCCCTCCCCAGCGCTCCTCCGTGTCCAGGCAGACCAGGACAAGGACCGTCTACGAGTTCAAGATAGAAGAATCGGCGGGGAACCTGCACCTCTTCAGGGTGGTCTGCCAGTCCGGGACGTACATACGGAAGCTGATCTACGATCTGGGAGAGGTACTCGGCGTGGGGGCGACGATGGTGGAGCTCAGGCGAACCAAGGTGGGGCCCCTGACCGAGGAGAGGGGGTTCGTCACCCTCCACCAGCTCAACGACGCAGTCTTCCGGTTGAAGGCGGGGGATGAAGCGCCGCTCCGGCGACTGGTCCTCCCGGTGGAAGAGTCCCTGGGACCCATTGGAAGAATCGTCATCCGCGACTCCGCGGTCGACGCCATCTGCCACGGCGCCCGCCTCGGCATCCCAGGCGTGCTCTCCCTCTCGCCAGGGATCAAGAAGGACGACCCGGTCGCCATATTGAGCGCCAAGGGGGAGCTGGTCGCCATAGGCAAGGCGCTCCTCTCAGCCGACGAGCTCCGACCGCTGAAGCGGGGGCTGGCAGCGTCGACCGACCGCGTTGTCATGAGGGCAGGCACCTACCCGCGGCTGTGGAAGACGCACAGGAAGGGAGAGGCAGGGGACGCCACCGCTTCGAGTTAGGTTTTAAGTGCCCCAATCGAGGCTCGTGAACGCTGGGATTGCCTAATCTGGTAAAGCTCTCATCCTGCGGGTGCCCTACCTCATTTCCGGCGTCAATCTTCGTTGATGTCATATCAATTGCATATCCGCCTTCGGTATATACGCACCAACCAGCGTCGGCGGCCAGGAGCCAAGCGCGCTATGCATCTCGGTCCTGAGGGCTCCGCGCGCTACTTACGCGCCCCTAGTCTGAGAGGTAGCCAGCGGCCTTCATGACCGCGAAGGTCTCCTCCTTCACGAAGGCATGAATCCCATCCCAGTTGTCGAGGTAGGTTCGACGCGCTTCCTTGGGCAACTTTATGGCGTTCTTAGCTCCGTCAGCCCCTGAAGCCTCTTTGAATCGTTCGTAGAGGATGCTCGGCGTCAACTTCACCCGGGCTTCCTTGAGAGAAGCGCCCAGTTCTGGTCGTGTGACTCTGGCATCGCTCAGTTTCATCAGCGCATAGATGTCAAAGATGTCCTTGTAGAGGTCCTTAACCGGTCTATGCGGAATGATTTGCATCTTGCCTGCGATGATCTGAGAAGCAGGCAAGACCGGTATCTCCCCCTTCACATAGTCAACGGAGATGTATGATTTCGGCTTCCGCATCTCGAATGATTTCGGAGGATGCGTGTTGGTTACAGTGATGGAGAATTCTGGTGGAACATCCCCCAGCTTGAATGACTGGTGGTACGAACGGACTAGCGCGACGGTGCACTGCCTCAGATCCGTTGGGACCGCAGAGTCATACCTCTTGAATCTCTTCTCCTCCTGTATTCCATATCCAACTTCCCTTACATCTCCCACTCTCTTGAGGTCCTTCAGAGTCTGATGGATGTCAGGGACACTGGAGTAGAAGTCGAGATCGATGCTGAACCTTTGAAGCTCTTGGGGTAGATAAGCCCTGACTCCGTGGCCACCGCCAAGGACTAGTGGATCCCCTCCTTTCATCAGCCCCTTCGCCCTGAACTCTTCGAGAGTGATCAGAAGGTTGTACTCCCTTTCCACCAGTGACTCGTGCAGACCGAGTCTGCTCGCGACATCCACGATCTGCCTGTTCGAGACTATGGGAATCCGGCTCCCTTGGCTTCTTCGAGTTCTTGAAGGGCCCGATCGCCGACTCCTCTGTTCCGGCTGTACTCTCTGAGAAAATCTTCGTCGATTTGGGTCTTCGAATTGGCCATCGATTCCGCAACGGTCTCTATGAACACCACGGACTTGTTCTCTGCAATCGCGTCGACCAGCAACTTCTCTGGGATTGCAACGTTAAGCAGGCCTATCTTCTTGGCGTGCCGAATGTCATTGTCCTCGACTATTCTCGAGTTGGAAAGGAGGTGAGCAGATAGGTTCCTACTCCCTTTGAACGTTCGCCGCAGGAAGTTGTGGAACGCCTCGATATTTCGCGTCCTTATCTCTATTTCTGGGTCTGGTTCGACGTCCTTTACCGGCAATTGTATCTCGAGGGCAACCTCTCCGCCGAGTATGGCGTCTTCGAAACCTTTCCTTGCTAGGAATGCCAGCGCCAGTTCTGCTTTCTTCACATCGTTCGCCTGAGAGAGAATCAAGAAGGGGTAGACGGCATCCACGTCCTCGTCCCTTATCTTCGCAATCTTTTCCCTGCCCATCCTCTTGAATTCGACGAACTGAAACGACCCCACTCCGTACAAGGCCGTCGGGTACGTCACTCCCGCTCCTTTAGCGAGCTGACTGATGCTCAGTTCGTCCTTCAGAGCGAGTTGTTCGAGAAGCCGCCCCCCTGTTCCGTAAGCATGTGCCACTTTGGCCACCGTTGTTACTCGAGTGCACTACCTATTAAGAATATTTAATAGGACATATATACAGACTATTTAAACAACGGGCCAAAACGTGTGTGGTCCGTTAATTCTCGTCCCGTCAATTTCACAAGTTCATCGCTGCCTCCTTCTTTTTCGAGTTCGAGTTTGAGAAGTTCTAGGGAATCAGAAGCAGTCTTCCCGTCCCCTGCAACTGGCGGGAGTCGCACCCCCTTCAGGCATCTTTGAATTGCCTCCACCTGGTTCTCTTTGAAGTGTATTGCGTTTAGAGCCCACGATATGTGGGGTCTCCCATCATTGGGTGCCAGCTCCAGAGAGGCGCTGGCGTAGCTCATCCCTCTTGAATAATCGTTGACGCTGAGGCAGAGCATCGAGGCCGAGCAGAACAGGTCGAACCTGAACTTCCTGTCGAAGTGCCTGTAGGTCGGCAACAGCCCATCCAGTTGGTCGAGAATTTCGGTCTCCTCGACCGCCAGCCGGTTCTTCTCCGCCTTGTCGCTCTGGTTCACCCTCTTCTTGTCCAGCCTCCAGAACTCGTTACCGAGGTACTCGACCGTCCCGTCCAGGACCCTATGCTCTTCCAGCTGGGCCACCCAGGGGACGAACCTCCACCTCGGCCTCCTGTCCAAGAGCTTCACGCCGTTCCTGTCGAAGACGACGATCCTCCAAAATGTCCCACCAGGGTTGCCGTAGTGTGCGACGAGCAGTGGCAACCAGAACGGCCTCTGCGACTGAATCATCCACCACCCCTTGTCCCTCATCCCCCAGTTGGTCATCAGGCTCTCCGTCGTGATACCCATGATCTTCCTCCCGTCCAGGATTTCCAGCTCCCTCGCGTACCCTTCGGGGAGCATCAGCTCCTCCACCACTGGTTTCGCAGGAGCCATCGCCTGGTAGAAAACGCTCCGGGGGTCGCCCTGCGCCGTGGTTACCTGCTCCCCCTGCCGCATCGACAGCAGTATGTCCCTGCACCCACGGAGGGCCTCGCTTAACCGCGTGAACGTCGGCTCGTCGGGGGCGAAGTTCTGCTGCACGACTAGATCCGTCACCGGCAGGCCAGGGACGTCCTCCAGCTCCGCCTCCGGGGGTGCTCTCGAAAGCAGGGCGTGCACCAGGTTGAACATGGGGGCCAGCCTGTGTTGGACCACCTCCGCCTCCCCCTTCTCCATCGTGATCCAGTCCACAGCCAGGGCGACGGCGACCCTCCTATTCGTGTGGTACGGCTCCATGTTGAGGACGCAGTCGAGGTAGGGCCACCAGGTGACCTTCTTCCAGATGACCTGTTCGCCGCTGAGGGGCCCCTTCCTCCTCTCCATTTCCGCCACTTCGTCCACGCTTGCGTTGACCGGAAGGATGAGCATACAATATTACGTAATATCGTATGTATATAATCACCCACGCATGGGGGCCCCGAACTATTATAACACGAACATACGCCAGATCAGCGAATGACCGCCCAGGCCAAGGTCAAAATCTACGTTTCAAAAGGGAGGTATAGCATCAACCTCTCGACGCAGCTCGTCAGGGACAGCTCCTTCCCGTTCAAGCCCCTGGAGGAGCTGGTCGCCAGGATAGACGGGAAACGGGTAGTGATAGAGAAGCCCTAGCCAACGCCCCTCATAGCCGATCGCAGGAGGTTGGGCCACTCCCTTTGATACCTCCTCCCGAGGGTGAGTTCCTTGACCCTGACCCATCCGAGCGTCCTGGCGAACTCTGTCTCGTCGAGATTGACCTTCTTTCCGAGCGTCTTCGTGCTGTCAGCATCTATGTCCCTCTTCAGCCGTGACCAGACCTCTGACTTTTCGTTGTCCCCTTTGATTCCTGTGGTCAGCGACTCGAGGAGCCTTTGGTTCGCTGGATGTTCGAATGAACTCCCGTAGTCGAAGAGCGGCTCGTGGACGAACTCCTCCGCTTCCAGCCATAGGGCGGATGCAAGGTGCCTGATGGCAGCAGGATAAGAAATCCTCACGCTTTCGTAGTCCACTGCCCTGATCCTCAGGCCCATCAGCCAGTCGGCATACCGCGCTTCTACCCCTTTCAGGGGCCCGAAGATTTGCCTTTTGACTGACACCAGACCGTAGCCGCCAAGGGTGAGCAAGGTCTTCCTAATCGGCCGCACCTCGAACTCCTCCGAAGCAAAGGTACGAAGGCGCCATGAGGGCCTGAAGAGGTCCTCCCCTTTGCCGCCCTTCTCCTCGAACTCCTCCCTGGCCTCCGCTTCAGCCTCCTCCTTCGCAGCCTCGATGGCTAGGAGTTCCATCCCTCCCTCCTTCAGGACCTTCCGGCCGACCTCCGTGGTGACGTAGTTGTTGTTCTTGTCTTTCTCAATCCACCGCCTCCTCTGAAGCTCATTAAGGTGGTCTAGGAGGGCCTTCGGGGTCACCCCGGTCGCCTCCAGCAGGTCGGTCCATCTCTGAGGGTTCCCGTCAGCTAGCAGGAGGATTCTGGACTTCGTAGCTGAGACGGCCTGGGCCATGCTCCTGGGGTTTAGGGGGTAGCGTATATAACATTTATAAGAAAGGACTGGTATAGGGGGTATACTAAATGACAGATGCCATCGCTGACGTGATCAGGGGCGGGGTCCCGAGCGGGCTGGACTTCGTAGACCTGGACGAGCTGAAGAAGCACACAGGGGTCGCTGACCCGGACGAGGTCCCGAAGTTCGCCCTCAACGAGATGCTCGCCAACGCCCTCGACAAGGAGGATGCCGACGAGATACGGCTGGACGTCTCCCTTGTGGGAGGGGCCGTGAGGGTGGTCGTCTCAGACAACGGGAGCAGGAAGCTGTCTCGGTCGGACCTCGACCTCCTGCTGCGGTTCGGAGAAAAGCCCTCCTCGAAGAGGGGGCTGCGCATTGTCTCCAGGGGCTACCTGGGGAACGCCCTGCAGTGCGTCTTCGGGTTCACCTACGCGCTGGCCGAGGAGAGCAACCTCCCGCCTCGCCCCATCATCGTGATGAGCGGCCCCATGACGTTCTCGGTGAAGCTGGAGGTCGACAGGGTGGGAGGGGTGGTGAAGGCGACGGTCCGAGAAGAAGAGCAGGTTTCGCCTAATGGGTCGACCGCCATCTCTGTGCAGTTCCCGTGGGACGGCCCGACCGACGGCGCGGAGCTGGATGACTACGCGAAGGAACTCGAGGACCTCGTCGCCGCGACCTCAATGGTTAATCCCGGGAGGAGGATCAGCTATTCAATCTTCGGAAAAAGTGGGGTCTTCGGTGACAGGAGGAGTGAGAAGAAATGACAGAAAGGACCACCTCCGTCCTCTGGTACACATACAGGGAATTCGAGAAGACCAGCGGCGAATACCTGCGGGCGCGCCCCGAGACGCAGGTGAAGGAGTTCGTCTCCCTGTTCCGGGGGTTCACCTCCCACAGGACTGTCCGAGAAGTGATGGAGGAAGTATCGGAAAAAGTACGCGATGGGGGGCCTGGCGGGAATCATATGATTCGGCCGAGACCGCCCAGTTGCAGTTTTTCCCGACCAGCAAGCTGGCCGACCTCACTGGGCCGGCCCTGAAGGCGCTCTTCCACTCGATGCGAGAGAGGGCCAAGCCTGTCTCGAAGAGGAGCATCCCGTCAGTCCTGGGCTGCGTGGGAGAGGAGAACTTCGAGGCCCAGCGCGAAAGAAACGGATGGAAGAGGTTACACTACGTCGTGGAGAAGGGGACGAAGGTCGAGTGCGCGGGGTCTTATCATCACAAGGGGTGGAAGTGCGGGAGCGACGAACACATCGAGTACCCGTTCCTAGTGGAGGTCGCGGTCTTCGACAGGAAGGGAGGCGGGGACGCAGACGACGGCGACGGGCTGAAGGTCTACCAATCCGTCAACTCCAGCGCCTCCAGGGAGGACATCTTCTCCCGGATCTTCGACGTGAACTACCGGCTGGGACAGGTAGGCATACGGGGGCACTCTCCTGTCACTGTGGTGGTGCATCTGGTCTGCCCGGTCCTGAGGTGGCTCGACTACGGAAAGAGCGGGTTGGGGGAAGGGGTCGATGGCGGGCCGGGTGGCAGCATCGGTTCGGTGATGAAGAGGGCCTTCGACAAGATACTGCCTATCCCGAAGATTCCTCGATGGTACAGGCCAGCGCCCCTGCCGAAGCCCATCTCCTGGATACCCAAGGGGACGATAGGCGACCCGGAGTACGAGAGGATGCTGGGCGAGTTCGCGGCTAAGATGAGGCAGATCAACGACCAGAGGTCTGAGAAGATCAGGCCCTCGGGGAGGGGGTGGGGGTACGTCCTGGAAGGCTTCAGGTTGTGCGACAAAGAGCAGTTCGGCGCGGTCGCGAAGGCGATCAACGATTGCAGGAAGATCGGGACGCTCCCGATCATAGACTTCGTGGCCGAGGACCAGGACGAGACCAGGCACTTCCACGGCCTGATGCAGGCGGCGGACCCTGTGAGGGCCCTGCTGGACCTTCGGGAGCAGGTGAAGAGAACCCTCGACGCCCTCACTTCCCTGACCACGGACTACTGGGAGGGGGAGAAGTACTACGTCATGATGGTGGTGGAGAAGGGGGACATACTCAACCTCTTCAAGCCCGTATGCGAAGAATACAAGGTCCCCCTAGTATCCTCGAAGGGGTGGTACCCCATCACCCTGAGGGCGCAGATCGCGATACTCTCCAGGAAGGCGGAGGAGAGGGGGCTGATTCCGGTGGTTCTGCTCTTCTACGACCACGACCCAGGAGGCCTCAAGATTTCAGACAGGTTCAGGAAGAACCTGAAGGACTGCGAGAGGGGAACGGGGTGGAGCCCTGACAGGTTAATCATCGACAGGTTCGGGCTCAACGCCGACGCCATAGAGAAGTACCAACTGACCTGGATAGACAACCTGAAGTCGAGCTCGGGGAGGGAGGTCGACGACCCCGAGTACATCAAGAGGTTCGGGAGGAGGAAGTGCGAATCGAACGCCCTCTTCCGCAACGACGAGACCCTCCGGGCAGGGAGGAAGATTTGCAGGCAGGCGATTGAAAAATATCTTGGGAAGGACGCGCTTCAGAGGATAGCAAAGAAGGAGGAGATGACCAGGACCGGCAAGCTGGCAAGCGTGTACAGGAGCGACGTCTGGAAGAGCTTCGACGAGGAGATGCTCAGGATGGCGGAAGCGCTCAAGGACGAGAAGACCGTAGACATGGCTGAAGACCACGGGGATTCCCATGGGGACGACAAAGGGCCGCTGGAAGTGTCCATCGACGCCTCGCGCTTCGCTCTATGCCCGGCATGCGACGCGAAGTTCACCTACAGTTACCCCAGCGACATCGGCAGAACCGTCAGGTGCAGGTCCTGCCACGCGAGTTTGAAACTCGTCGGGTAGCTTCGCCGAGAATGCGACGCGCGTTCCGGCCGCTGTGTGGTTCCCTGATTCTTCATGCTCGCCTCCCGTTAAAAGCACCGAACCGTTCTGACTACCGACATGAGATGGAGACTCTCGAACGCCATGAACGATGAGCAGGGTGCAACAGAAAGAGTGCGTTTCTTCAACGTCTCGTTGATCAACGCCACCCCGATGTCCCTCCCAAAGTTTCCCCAGCCTCAGCGTTTCATGGGTGAGATAATCCATTCCATCGAGGCCGCAAGTCCCAGGTTCGCATGGGTCCAGTTCCTCTTCAAGCGGGTAAACCTCACCCCGACCCTGATTGCCCTGAAGAACGCGATACACATCGCCCAGGAGAAGATCAAGACCCCGAAGCGAAGCTGGATAGACGACAGCGAGTCCACCAGGCTCGAGCTCTACGGAGACTGGTACAGGCGCTCCGGGGAGAGGATCAAGAGGATTGACGCGATAGCCAACGTCCCTCACATCCTCCTTGCGATACAGGGGATGTGGGTCGGGGACTCGAGGCAGCTTTCCTCGCTTCCCTTCAAGGACTGCTACGACGAGTTCGACAGGCTGGGGACGTTCGTCTACAGGGACCCCCGAATGCTCCGGGAACTTGTCGATAGGAGGATGGTCGAAGATGTCTCCTCCTACATCATGAGCTACGTCCGTTCGCGCATGGAACCACCATCATTCCTCATAACCCAGGAGGAGATCCCTTACTTCCTGCATCTCCCCGTGGTCAGACAGGACACGTTCCTCAAATCGGTTGCATGGAAGCAGCACATCCCCGGGGTTGGCGAAGGGAAGGTCGAAGGCAGACAATCAGGCCCTGCGGCTCCATCAAACCCAAGGATTTTCCGGCTGAAGGAGATACCATTGATCACCGAGCCGCTGAAAGAGCCCGACACAGAAAGGCTCGCCCGGCTCCCCTCGCCGTCTTCGGTCAGGGGCCTGGAGCTGCTCTTTGAGAATGGCCATACTGATTTGCTCCTCTCGTCCACGTCAGAAGGGGATGTCCAAGAGTATCTTGGCGTCCTCGAATCTGTGTACGGTAAGCAGCAGGTGGTCGGGTTCCCCGAAAAGCCGGAGTTCCTGAAGCGCCTGCCAGAGATTGTTGGACTGTCGAGGAAACCGGTTCCTCGTTAAATCCAGACCCTACCTAGTAGTCCGTGTCTCAGGTCCTCACCGCGGACGACATGGTCTTCCATACGCTCGTCTCTGGCGGGACCGGCACCGGCAAGACCAACGCCGTCCTATACGCGCTGGACCTCCTGTTCAACAGGAAGGAGGAGGGAGGCAAGCCGCGCCCGGCCCTCTTCCTCTTCGACCCCGCAGGGGACGCCTCCATCGACCTCTTCCGCGCCATCCCCTCGTCCGAATGGAACAGGGTCACGCTCCTCGACCCCCAGTACGTCACCTTCGGCTTCAACCCCTTCTCCCTCCCGGAAGACCTCGACCCCGTCGACGAGCCCGAGGTCCTCCAGTCCCAGGTGGAAGAGTTCGCCTCCCTCCTCTCTGACGTCTTCAACACGGACTCGACCAGCGCCCCCCGCCTGATGTGGATCTTCAAGGGGGCCCTGTACTACCTCTACACCTTCGACCGCAACCCGACCCTCTGGGAGCTCTACAATCTCATGCTCCTCTTCACGAAGAAGAGCGCCATCGAAATCGAGCACCTCCTCAGGAAGCGTGTCAAGGAGAGCGAGATCATAAGGGAGACCATGGAGGCGATATCCAAGCTCCCCCAGGACGCCTACTCCCCAGTCCTGAACAGAATCTCCCATTTCGTCCTTCCTCCGACATCGATAACCTTCAGGGTGTTCTGCTCCCGCAAGTCCACCGTCGACGTCGAGAAGCTGATGGAGCCCGGCCACCTGACGGTGTTCAGGATACCCACGACGCTCCCGGCGGAGTTCCACAAGCTGTTCTCGGCCGCAGTGGTGATGAAGCTGTACTTCGCGAGCCTGAAGAGGGCGAAGAGGTTGGAGAGGGAGGGGCTCCCCCCGACCGCCCGGACCCCCGTGGTGTTCGCCACAGACGAGTTCAGAGACGTCAGCCAGCTGAAGATACTCAGGACCGTCCTCTCCCAGTCGAGGAAGTACGGGCTCTTTCTCTGGATGGTCGTTCAGACCCTCGGGGAGGTGCCTGACGACCTGATGGGCTCCATCCAGGCGAACGTCGGACCCGTCTTGGCCTTCAGGTCGAGCCCGGACGACGCCAGGACACTGGCCAAGCTCCTCTACCCCCAGAGGCCGGAAGTGGCAGAGCCACTGATTCCCGGTCTCCCGGACTACGATACCCTCGTCAGGAAGAGGCCCGTCGGAGGGGTGCTCCCGGAGCCGCCGTTCAGAGTCTCGTTCCCCAAGCTCAGGGACCCAATTCACGAGTA
Source organism: archaeon (assembly GCA_021786335.1). The sequence goes on along the minus strand of JAJYNM010000064.1, from coordinate 10,026 downwards.
CGGCGAGGCGATCAGCTACATGAAAGTCGAGATGGAGAAGGCCTACGGCGGAAGCGTCGGGGACAGGGAGCTCTACTACAAGGACGAGGTCGCTGCCACCTCAAGGGACAGCGGAGAGTGCCCCATGGAGTACCCCCTCTACTGGGTTCCTCTGACCTATTTGCAACGCCAGTCAAGGGAGGTTGGATTCTCAGTAATCAGCAGATACTTCGAGGAGCGCCACCACTGGTCGCCGGGGACCACCCAGGTGGCCCTGAGCTGGCTCGCGGACCACGGCAAGGTGAAAGTGACTTTCGATATCAAGCGTATCAAGACGGTCGACCCAAAGACCCGGAAGCTAGTCTGGAAGGAGCCCGAAAGCCACGCCGCGAAGGTGAACGCCAGGCAGGCTTGCTATTCGCTCACCCCCACCGCAAGGAGGGACTTCTTCGAGTTTGACCTGAAGAACCCGGGGCGGGCCGGGGGCCCGGAGCACATCGCCGCGATGAAGAATCTCCTTGAGAATTATTGGCAGGAAGGTTGCTGGTGCACCTGGGACAAGGGGGACAGGGGCAGCCAGTTCCCGGACATCCTGGTCCTGCCTCCAATGACTTCCCAGGCGAAGGGGAAGGAGGGGAAGCAGATACCCATCATGAGCACAAAGGAGTGGGATAGGAAGAACAGAATCGCCGTCGAGGTCGAGACAGACCCCTCGAGGAACCTCAAGCAACTGAGGGAAAACTACGACAAGGACGTGTCGTGGTGGGGGAGGGTGAGGTTCGCCGTCCTCTCGGAGTCCCAGGTGGAGGAAGTGACGAGAATATTGGAGGACAAGGACCCGAACACCTTCGAGACCTATGTGATACCGGATGTGATTCCCCAGGACGAGATAGAGGAGCAGGTCTCAGAGGACGCTTCCGCCCTGTTGAAAGATGCGGCCGAACCCCAAGGCCAGGAGACCAAGACCGTCGAGGCCAAGCCAGCCAAGTCAGGCGACGCTGCGCAGGGCCAGGACCAAGCCGCGGCGGACACCGGCGGGCTGACTCCCCTCCGCAAGAGCGAGCTGTGGATTCTGGCAAGGGTATGCAAATCGGGATATCCCGGCAGGTCCGCCCTGGCAAAAGGTGTCGGCGTCAGCACCAGACAGGTGACTAGGTTGCTCGACTCTCTCGAAACTCGAGGATTGCTAAAGAGGTCCGGCAACGATTACGATGCAACCGATGGTGGCAGGAGGCTGGTTGCGAAGGCGGGGTGGACATCCTTGGAACTGCCCGACCGGCTGGGCGACCTCAGGGTGGACACGACAAGCGTGCCTGAAACGTCAGGCTAGACAAGGGTGGACATTCTTCCGGGCGCGGGACGTCCAGCCTAGACACAACGGATGTCCACCTCTGTCCACCTTGCCATTGTCAATGGGCTGCCCTGGCAGCAGAACTCTCGTCGTGCCTAACTGAGCAATGGTATCAGCGCCAGATCTTCGATTTTTCCTTCGCCGCGTTAAATACTGTCGGCCACTTGGAGGCTGCTATTCGTAGCAAACCCAAACAACCCCCCTAACAAAACCAGAGGCCTGTTCCGGTAGGGAACTCGCCGTGAAAGCGCCATTAGCGGCGCTCATGAACATCCAGCTCAGAGAACACCAACCCACACTTCTCCTCACTTTGTCACGACAGACATCGTCAGTCCTGGGTTTGTAGCCGTTTAGCCGTCTCCTTTTCGTGCCCGTACTGGGGACGTAAAACCACTCCTCCGCGTCGACCGGACGACGGCGGGAACAACGCAGGCGGTGGTCGCTCCGCCCGGCTCCCAAGTCTCTCGAAACCTAACCAATCAGGAATCGAGCAAAAGCTGGGGAACCAACCGAACTGTCTGTGCTCGTGATCTTCCGCGAAATCAGCGGCGAGCATCGACCGTTCAGGTCGGGCGGTGAATGACGCGCCTGCGCTCCCTCCAACTCGTTCCGGCATGACCGAGGAGACCGGTTCAGTCCTACATTCTCCGGACGGACCGAGGGTACAACCAAAAGGAGGTCGATGTGAATGGAGAGACAACTACTCGGAACCGACATCGAGAGGTGTCGAGAATGTAGGGGCCACGTGGTGCAGGCAGGTGAGGAATTCGTCTGCATGTCCTGCGGCGTCGTGGCCAGGAAGGTGGAGGAAGAAAAATTCCACGTGGAAATCCACATCCGCGCCCCCAGCCAGCACTCAAACGGGCTCGGCTCCTTCATAGGAGACAAATCCGATAAGGACTCGAGCGCCGACTTCAACGGGATATGCACGGTCGGCTTCGCAAAACTCCTCAGCGACAACATGGGGGTCGACCAGGCTGCCTGGAAGTGCAAGTCCATGATCAGAAGGGTGAGCGACAGGCTGTCCATCCCGGCCTCCATCAGGGACGACGCCATGGCTCTGTCCGAGAAGATGCTGGCAGCCAGCAGGGACGGCCGACCCAGGAGGCGCAGAACGTCCCTCGCGGCCATATCCGCCTACGCCCTCCTCTCCGCCAGCAGGGGCGCGCGCATGGACCGCGTGGGCTCGAAGGACATCCTCCGGGCCTACGCAGACATGGGACACAATGTGAGCAGATCTGCCCTGCTCCGCATGGGACTGGATTCCGAAGTCCCTCTCCGGCCGGCCGACCCTGCAGCCCTCCTGAGGACCGTGATGGGCGGCCTGGAGTCGAACGCCAGGGTCGGCAAGAGGCTGGCAAGGGGCTCCATCGAACCGGGCCCATTCTTCCGACGGCTCCTACAGGCCTCGCAGGCCATCGTCAGTGCGGTTCGCCCAATGGAAGAGGGGCGCAATCCCCGTACCATAGCCGCGGGCTGCGTCTACATCGCCTCGAGAGAGGGAGACTCCAGGCCCCTCACTCAGAAGGACGTCGCCGAGACCGTCGGGATTGCGGAGTATACAATCCGCGAGTTCGTGGCCAGCGTCACCCAGAAGGTGTCCCGCCCGTTAAGTGCAGGCGAGCCCTAGGAGGGCATGGGGACAGGGAAGCGGAGGCGAAATCGAAGCATGGAGACTCCGTACGCCCGCATCACGGAGATTCGTGAGGCCCAGACAAGCGACGAAGCCAATGAGTGCCTCGGCAGCGGCTTCGTCCTGATCAAGGCGGTGGAGAAGAGGGACACCGACGCGCTCGGCAGACAGGCGAGCAGCATCGTCTACATCCTCGGCAAGCTGAAGGACCACAACGGCAACGGAAACGGGCACGCAGCATCGACGCCGTCTACCACCAGATCTCCAGTCAACATCATGGACGACACGCCCCACGTCGACCCTTCTATCCTCGAAGGCCGGCCCTGGAAGTCCTACGCCAGCGGCGAGGGGGAGTGGACCTTCGTCGTCAACCAGGACGGGTCGCCCGTAGCTGAGCTGGAACCAGCGAAGGAGTTCCTGGAGAGGCTGGGGAGCGGGGAAGACCTCGTCGTCGGGGGCTACAAGTACCGCCTGCGCGGCAAGTTCCTGAAGCGCTACCCCGTGAACGCATAGGGGCGGTGCGTTCTCGTGCAAACAGCGGAAGACCCAGCGCAAGCTGTCGGCCAGAAACCAGCGTGGAGGGAGCGGGCCAACTCCGAGCTCGAGAGAATAGTCGGACTGTTCTCTTCGCGCCAGCTCCCCGACCTCTGCGTCAAAGCTCTCGTCGCGGCCCCCGAGAAGCCTTCGTCCAGGTGGTCTCTTGGAAACCAGATCCTGATGCTCCTGGCGGGGACCGCGGACGCCCGCGGATATCGGCAGTGGCAGGGAGTCGGGAGGCACGTCCAGAAGGGCTCGAAGGCGCTCTACATCCTGGGGCCTGTCTACGTCAGGAAGCTGGTCGAGAGCGCCAGCGGAAACCCAGAAGACGACGAGGAGGCCGACATCCTCGTTGGCTTCAAGCCAATACCCGTCTTCAGAATCGAGGACACCGAAGGCGAAAAGCTGCCAACGTACACACCAAGGGACCCGCCCCCGCTGCTCGAGGTGGCCGGGAGGTTCGGAATGAGGGTCAACTACCTGCGCCTCTCCGCCGGCGTGTTAGGGATGACTGACTACGAGAGAAAGGTCATCTCCCTGGCGACCGAGGATTGGCCCACCTTTTTCCACGAGCTAGCTCATGCCCTACATCGCAGCTTTGAGCCCAAGACAGGGCACGGCCAAGAACCAGAAGCGGAGACCATAGCCCAACTCGTCGCCGCCACCCTCGCCCGGCTCTACGGGAAGCCAGACGACGCTTTCTCATGGACCTACATCTCTTCCCAGGCGAAGTCGAACAATCCCCAACAGGTAGGGCGTCTATGCCTCCGCGTCCTCGACCGGGTGAAGCAGGTCCTCGACCTGATCTATCCGGCCGGCGAGAACTAGCCGCGGAGAGCAGGGCGCGAAGAGCACCAACGAATTGCCTCGTTAAATTCGCTAACAGGGCACAATCTCGTGGGCAACAATCGCGGGCTCCGGACCAGACTCTGCTTGAAGTGCACCGAGGTCACGCCCCACCGGACCCTCTACGTCAGGACGACTGAGAACGGAAAGCGGAAGTGGCTCCAGCTCTTCTGGGCATGCACCAAATGCGGCTCGCTGAACCATGTAGTTCTCCCGAGATACACATTGGCGAGGGCCGGTTTCATTATGTCGGCGCTGGCGACGGCTATCGTCGACGCGCTTGATAAGGGGCCGCAGGACCTCAACGAGCTGATTGCGAGCCTGAGACGGGAGCGAACGGCCAGGGAGCGCCACGTCCTCGCCGCCGACCTAAGGCTGGCGATTCAACTGCTCAGGGCCCGCGGCATGGTGGCGGAGGTGGAGAAGGACCGCACCAATGGGGCCCTCGAAACCCTGCGAGCCAGTTTGGCCGAGTCGAGGCACCTAGGCATCTGCCCGGTCGAGTCGAGAAGGACCCTGATTTCGCTCTACGCTCAGAAGCAGGAGAAAGCCGCCCGAGGGATGAGGCTGGTTCCCGCCGGGGCCTTCTGCCCTCATTGCGAGTACAGCAGGGTCAGCCTCTGAAACGGCAGAGAGCTACGGCTTGATTATTACACCCCCGCCTTCTCTCTTTTTTGCACCTCTGGGATCCTCTATACCAGTGCTTTGGCCCCAAAGCCCTCCAGACCAATCGCTGTCTGAAGCCTTATTACTGGATGGGCCTCGTGCGTTTTCCTGATGGCTTCGATCAGCTACGCCGGGCCGGGGTTTGCCGGGGTCACGCGTTCCATGATATTCATTAGACCTTAGTCATAATTCAGTCAGTGAAAGAGGTTAGGAAAGAGTTTCATTGTTCATGAGCGCGGGTTTTTAAGGTCCGAATTGTGCTTGAACGGCATGTTCTTTATCATCATGCAGAGGTACAGAACTAGGCCCACTCCTCAGAGTGTAGAGCGTGCAGGGCACTACATGGCCGACCTCCTCGCCAAAGGACTGAAGGTTCACGGCGCATATTACACGCTGGGGAGATATGACGCCGTCTTCGTCGTCGAGACGCCCGAGACGATGGATGAAAAATTCCTGGTCGAGAAACTAATCGAGATATCTGATGTTGTGCAGACCGAAACCATGTTAGCCGTAGAACAAGAAGGCGTCAAACTCTTTCCTGATCAATAAATCAACTCGCTTTTCAGCTGACTGTTCCATCTTCAGCTGACTGTCTGCCCTTCTAGACAGGGCACGATTTCCTCTCTCGAAGCGATTCCTTCCTCATGCTTACCTATTCGAGACTGTCAAAGAGTCCGTCAATACTCAGGTCCTTCACGGGTCTTGAGATGCCTGAGTTCGATTCCCTCTGCACCAAGGTCGAGTCGAAGTACGACGAGTACGAGAGGAAGAGGCTCTTCAGAAGGGTCAGGAAGAACGAGTTGGGTGGCGGCAGGCCGTTCAAGCTGGGGCTGAGGGACAGGCTGCTGATGCTCCTCGTCTACTACAGGCTGTATGTGACATCAAATCTGCTCAGCTTCCTCTTCGACCTGGGCCAGACCAACGTGCTCGAGGACATACGGAAGCTAGAGCCTCTGATGAAGGAGTGCACCCCTCTCCCAGAGAAGCTCTACGAGAGGGCTAAGAGGGCCCGCACCCCTGAGGAGGTCGAACAATTCTTCCCCGGCTTCATGGCATTCACAGATGCAACGGAGCAGGAGATTCCGAGGCCGAAGAACTCTCTGAAGAGGAAGACTCACTACTCAGGGAAGAGGAAGAGACACACCGTGAAGACCCAGCTCATGGTGAATGGGAAAGGCGTGATCATGCACAGGACCAACCACGCGAGAGGGAGGAGGCACGACTACGGCATCTTCAAGGGCAACCGACCGAAGCTTCCCAAGAGAGTAAGGCTAGGGGTCGACCTTGGTTACGATGGAATCAAAGAGGATTTCCCGGAGTTGAACGCCATGATTCCCTTCAAGAGAAGAGCCGGGAGGGGAAGGAAGGGCAGGGCTCTCACACCGTCACAGAAGCGGTTCAACAAGCAGCTAGCGAAGGCTAGGGTCATCGTGGAGCATACGATATCGAGGATGAAGAAGTTCCGCATCATGGGGGAGGAGTTCAGGAACAGGTTGAAGCGCTACGACGTGATGACGAAGGTCGTGTCAGGGCTGGTCAACCTCAGAATACTGGGAATTGGAAGCATCTGAACGGACGAGCCAGACGAGCATCGCAAGACTGCGGCCGAGGGGCATGCGCCTTCAATAATTATGACTACGGTCTATTGACGGCCAATATCTCAGGAAGAGCTTGCCGAGCGCATTCGAGAAGGGCACATCGCTGTATCCCGAACTCGCGGATTATCTTCGCCGGGAGACCCAGCATGGTGCCTTGTACCCTCAGCTAATCCGGGCCTACTACTACGACGCGCTCCCTGAACGCAGTGACGAGAGGTATCCCGAGCAGGAGTCGTACCTGCAGGACTTGGGGGGCCTCGACTATTTCGACGTGAAGGTCGGGCGGCTGAAGAAGACCGGCGACGGGTCGCTTAAGCAGAAGGGCGTTGACACGCTCATAGCGATAGATATTGGTGCGGACCCCCGCTCCTTAGGGGGTGTGTTAGATGTTGTCGAACGATTGCCAGGAAGCAGTCTTCGAAGGCGCTGTCCCAGTTTTTGGAACTCATAGGCTCGCAAAACATGGAATCAGCGGCATCCTCGGCTAGCGAAGCTCGTGAAACATCCGACCGGCCGCTACAATCGAATCGGCTAACCTGGACCGCTCTATCCAGTATGGCTCAAGGATAAAGTGCTTGCAGCCTGACTCAAGGAATCTGCCGAGTCTTCGAACACACGCCTCGTCCTTGCCATAGACCAACAACTCGTCTGCTAGATCGTCTGGAATCTGTTCTCTCAACTCCGCATACTTCTCTTCTTCATCGAATTTCAAATTTGTTGTAGTACATATGAGTTCCTCAGGAACAGACGCGATTCTCTTCAGGATGAAAGGGTAGCTTATCAGGTAATTCTTTGCTGCGTCTAGCAAACGACGGTACTGCTCTGGCGCGGGTTCAAACGGATAGAATATCACAGACGCGCATGGCTCGAGAGCATCGACGTCTCTCCCCGATTCTTTCATCTCCTTTCTTATCTCTTCCAGCGTCGCCTTGTAGGTCGACGGGGTGTGCGATTCTGGAACCCATCCGTCTCCGACGCGCGCTGTCAGCCGAAGCATCCTCGGGCCGTAGGAGGCTATGTAGATGGGGATGCGAGACCGTGGCTGCAGCGGAGAGCCAGCTTTCTTCGCAGTGAAATGTTTTCCAGAATACATGAGGGGACTTGTCGGCATCGCATTCCAGAGCCCTCTAATCATGTCGATGCCTTCGGCGAGCTTTGAAACAGAATCTTTCGTAGAGATGCCGTAAGGCTCCAGACTGTTGCTTCCCCCGGCCCCGAGGCCAAGTATCAAGCGGCCTTCTCCCGTGACGTGGCTGAGCGTTGCGAAGGCATGAGCCACAACCACCGGATGCCTTCTCAACACGTCGGTGATAAGCGAGCCTACGAAAGCTCGCTTCAGATGAGGCGCGATTGTCGATAGTACCACGTACAGCTCTGGCCATCTGTTGAATGGCTCCTGAAAGTCTGAGAACCAGACTCCGTCAAGTCCTGCACATTCGCATCTCTTCGCCTCGTCAATCAACCTTAGAAGTTCGAGCGAAGCCAACGCCCAAGAGAAACGCACCCCAGTCTGTCGTGAAGGCGAAGCTGACACGTGCAAACCCTGTCATTTCGCCGGGCATTAAAACAGATTGTACCCCCTGCCTACTGGTCCCACCATCACAACGGCGGGCGGGGTGCAAGTCTCTCGGCATTCGCCTGTAGAGCGGATTGAATGGAAGACTACAGATGAGTGAGACGACGGAGCATCACGCTCGTCATCGCCACCCTGATCCAGTTCTCGCCAGTTTCTGGCAATCTCTCGTAGTCCTTCGATAGGCGCCTGTAGCGTCCGAGCCAGCCGAAGGTCCGCTCGGCTATCCAGCGCCACCGGAGGACCGTGAACTCGTGCTGCCCTTCGAGCTTCGGCACTATCTCCAGCCTCGGGGCAGGGCCGAAGGTCTGCGCCACCCACTCGATGAGCTGGCCCGCGTACCCGCCGCCCCCCCATATCACGAGTAGCCTGGAGAAGTGCCCCACGATCGTGGCGAGGAGGAGCCTGGCGCCATCCCTGTCCTGGATGTCGGCGGGGTGCACCACGACGCTCAAGAGGAGGCCGAGCGTATCGACGAGTACGTGGCTCTTCCTCCCGTTCACCTTCTTCCCGCCATCGTAGCCTCGGGGACCTCCTTGCTCTGTAGTCCTGACGGACTGGCTGTCGATGATGGAGGCACTCGGCTGGGCTTCCCTCCCCGCCCTGACACGAACCATCTCCCGAAGCTTGTCGTGGATTCGCATCCACGTCCCATCGATGCGCCACGCCCTGAAGTAGTCCCACACCGTCCCCCAGGGCGGAAGGTCGTGCGGGAGCTGGCGCCAGGGCATCCAGTCCATATCATGTGGAGGATTGCGTTGATGACCTCGCGCATGCCGACGGTACGGTGACGCCCGCCGTGCTTCTCAGGAGGAATCAGGGGCTCGATTATGCGCCACTGGTCATCCGTCAGGTCTGACGGGTAAGGCTTGCGTCCAGCCATCGTTCAACGCTGTTACCACTTCAGCCATCGGTACGTCTGCTATGAGGACAGGTGATTTCGACAAACCAAGTAACTTCTAACACACCCTCTTAGACACAGCCGGCAAGAGAATAATGCGCTGGGAGGGGAACGCCTAGCATGCCAGGCAGACTTTGGACCGCCGACGAGAAGATCCGCATCGTGCTGGAGTCGATGAACACCAGCATCTCGCTCGCTGAGCTCTGCCGCAAGTACAACCTGAGCCCGGGAGTCTTCTACCACTGGAAGGAGAAGTTCATGGAGGGAGGCAAGCTCGCCCTCTCCGGACAGCCCAGGGACCCGGCGAAGGAGAAGGAGGCCGAGGTCAATCGGCTCGAGAAGCTGATCGGGGAGCTGACGATCGCGAACGAGTCCATGAAGGAGGTCCTGAGAGGGGAGGGGAAAAAATGGCGGTCGGAATCATGATGGACAGGGGGCTGAGCCTGAGGAATGCCCCACCGCAGGGGGCGTCCATTCCATCCCTCAGCCTTGGGTCCGTCAGGTGGACGAAGGGCTGCTCGGTCCTGTAGGCATCCCTGACCTGCCAGACCAGCCTGACGAGCATCGCCCTGTCCCTCGAAGCCCCAGGATGGGACTCGAGTGCCGTCGCAACTGCCCTCTTCACGGTGAGCCGCTTGGGCCTCATCGAGCAGATGATTTCGTGCGAAGCCAGCTTCTCGACGTAATAGAGACTCCCGCAGAAGAAGCACCTCGCGGTTGGCCCGAAGGACATGCAAGGAGTGTCACACCGACGATAAAAGCCTCGCCCGAAAGTCGACCGGTAGGGCTGTGTCTCCCCAAGTCGAGAGAAACGCCCATTCTGTTCGAGCCGCCAGCATGTGGCGGTAAGATTCTAGCAGTCAGCATGTGGCGGCGACGAAACGCGTGCCGTCCCTCCGTCGGACGCCCCTTCGGCGGCACGCTTCTTCCAGAGCTCCTTGA
>JAJYNM010000017.1 GCA_021786335.1 archaeon | reverse complement strand
GTAGACGAACCTGTAGTACTTTTCCGCGAGCTTCGGGAAGCCGGGGTCGGCTGCTAGGACAGAGTCGGGAGCGACGAGAGCAATGGTCGCCCTCCCGATGTGAGCGTAGGGGCTCGTCTGGCTGGCCTGAGTTGCCTGGAAGGCGTACAACACGACGGTAGCTGCCACCCCGACAGCTAGAAGACCAACAACCAGGAGCGCCCAAGCCCGGGACACGGCGGACCTCCGTACCAACCCCATGGCGTGCAATACCGGGTGATTCTTAAGACTTCGTCGCACCGAGCAAATGGGTCGAGGAAAGGGCAAAGCAGAAGGCTGTGGATTACTTGGGGATTGATAAGACGGGAAAGATTACGAAGATTAACCGGAACACAGGGTACCCCCCGCCAGCGCTTTCGCGTCTCTAATCGGTTTGTGTTCTGATTGTTGGCACGAGTGTCTGTGCTTGCATGCCTCTGCCCCCATGTGCGTGCGTGAGAGAGCCCATCATTCTGGACCTAGCAGCGGAGAAAGTATGCAGAGTATGTAACCTACTTTTTGACGAAGACGCTGATTCTGGAGTCCCCTGCCAGCTCCTCGACGATCCTCTTCGCTATCATCTTGGCGGGATCCCTCAGCCCCACCCTTGTCTGGACGTCGTCGAAGGTAATGAACGGCTGTCTCTCCCTCATCTCGACTATCTCCTTCATGAACGTCTTGCCGATACCCGGAATGAGTTCTAGCCCATGGAGCCGCGGCGTAAGCGGCTGCAGGTCATTGAAGTAGGCGACATATTTTTTCTCGTTCTCCTTCACCAAGGTCTCCACCACCACCGGGAGTGAGGCCTTGGCCTCCGGCGAGAGCTCTTCGTAAGTGAGTTTTCCGAGGACGCTGACTATCTTTTCTCTGCCTTCCTTCCCTATCCTCACCTTCTCTCCGGTGTCGAAGTCCTTGTTTTCAATGGCCAGGAGTTCCAGCAGGGTCAGCCTTTCTTCTCCTATTGCCTCCACCATGGGGCCCTCCCTCCCTTTGATGACGGTCGACTTCCCTCTCGGCATAAAGCCCAACACGTAAGCGAACTCCTCATACTTCTTGTCTGCTGGCATCAACTCCCAGCGCTACACCTCTCTTTCGTTCGCCCTATCGCGTGGAGGACTCCACGGCGCTACAAAGAACGATGAACAAGATGTCCTCCCCCATGCTCCTTCGACAGGCATATGTAGCCGCCTTGTTATTTAACGCTGTCCTGACTAGGATTTGTGGAGTATCTTCAGTATCTTCTCGAGGGTCTCTGTTGAGAGCAGTTTCCTCCACCCCGAGGTGAACGTCCTCAGTTCTTCCACAGACTTCGGCGCTATGTTGACCAATTCGACGGCCTCCTCCTCGCTCAGCCCGGCTTCGTCTTCCAGCTGCCTCCTTAGCTTCTTCGCAGAGTCAGCTTCGGCCTTCGAGAATTTGGTTGTGTAGTCCAGTGTCCTCTTCTGTATCTGATCAGCTTTTTCCATGTCTATCTTCGCGAGGATTTGGTTGGCCTCGGGAATCGAAAGCAGCCTCTTCTCCTCCTTCTCCGGCATCAGCTTCCCCCCATCTTCACGACGTGCTCCTTCCTAGCGGTGAGCTTCTTCACCTTGTCGCCTACATTAACATCCACTGTGACCGCCCGCCTCCCAACCTCAGTCACAGTCCCCACCAGGCCGTTGAACCGCCTGTGGGGCATCCCCTTCACCTGTGTGGGATCTATCTTGATCACGACTTTGTCATTTGGAGAGTACTCTACGAGTAGGCTGCTCAGGCCCTTCTTGGCCGAAGACCTCAGAAGAGACCTAGTTCTTCTCCTTATCCCATGTGATTTCGGCAAACCTGAATGCTCCTATCTCCCTGACTCTACAGATGTCGAAACTGCGGCAACTGACTTCAGTTTTTAAGACTTCCGACACCGACGGTGAGACGAGCTCCCCGTTCACGAACCGCTTCACCGGGAGCCCTCCGTCCAGCTCGGCATCTATCAGAAGCGTCCTCCCCCTTGCCCTGGCCCTCACCCGGTAAACCGTCTTGATTGCCGGCCTGCTGCCGGGCCTATCGAAGGTCACGGCGGTTTTGTGGAACCTGGCGTGCAGGTCCGAAATCCCTTCCGGTGGAACCCTGGAAGCCGCGGTCGCCCTGATTCGCGTCTCAAAGCGGAACGAAGGTATCCTGACAGGTTTGGACGGGAGCATCCTTCCAGAAGACACGCTCACAAGGCCGCCTCCAACACGCGACCTGAACTTTCCGACGAGCCTTCTCTTCTTCGGACCCTTGATTTCGACTACAAAGGGTCTCCCAGGAGGGAAGACCTTGCTGTCCTCATCTTCGCTCCCAAGCCACGTGAAAATCATCTTCTCGCTCCCGACTAGTCTCCCTATCTTCTTCCTCAGCCCTCCTTCCACGCTTGGGACGACCTTGAACCCTGTCCACTTGCACTCTGTGCACCCCCTCCCCCGACATGCGTCGCAGAGGGTCCTCCTCTGGGCGACCCCTGGCGGCTTCGTGTATCTCCCGTAGTAAAACACAGGCTTTGATGAGGCCATCGTCTCCCTTCTTCCGAAGTCGGCGAGGACTGAGACGTCGGGGTTGGCCTTGTCCACCCTCCTGTGCGTTGCCTCGGAGATTCTCCCAGCGACCAACCTTGCTATCTGGGATTTGACCGTCTCGTATCCTTTCAGCCTGAGCATCGATCTGAGCTCATCCTCTCGCTCCTGCACCCCCTCCGGGAGCGTCACCCCCACGGCAAAGGTCTTGAATTCATATGGCCGGAGCCTTCGCGTAGCAGCTTCGGCCATCTTCGGGATATCGTCCAAGGTCCCTTCGCATACAAAGCAATCCCTTCCAGGCACCACCTGGAAGGATTTGGTCCCCGCGCTCTGCCTCTCAGAGCATAGTTGGCACAACCTGTATGCCGGGGCTTCTCCTGGCACCTATCCTTCACCCATACGACGCATCATCTGGCGCATTTCACGCCCTTTGCTCGTCTTCACTAGGGCCTTCATCTGCTTGTATCTGCTCAGGAGCTCTCTGACGTCCTTCTCGCTCCGCCCCGACCCCTTCGCAATGCGCCTGAGCCTGGATGAGTTGATGGTCTCAGGGTTGTTCTTCTCGTCAACAGTCATAGACTGGATGATCGACCTGTAGACCTTCACCCTATCCTCTGCCTTGTCGAGCTCTTTCGCGTCGACCTGACCAGAGAACCCAGGGATGTGCTCTAGGATCTTCTTGAGCGAGCCAAATTTCTTCATCTGTTCGAACTGCACCAACAGGTCATTCATCGTCATCTTCCCAGACATCACCCGCTGGGTCATCTTCTCGTCCACCACCACCTCGGACTCCCTGACCATGTCCATGAGCGCCTTCAGGTCGCCCATCCCGAGGAGCCTGCCTACGAACCTGGTAGGCACGAACTCCTCGAGGTCGTCAATCCTCTCCCCTGTCCCGATGAAGAGTACCTTCGCTCCCGTGGCCGCCGCAGCAGCTAGGGCTCCTCCTCCTTTCGCAGCACCGTCCAGCTTCGTGACCACGATTCCCCCCACGGGCGCCGCCTGGTGGAACGCCAGGGCCTGGCTGTAGCACTGCTGCCCTATGGTCCCGTCGATTACAAGGATCGTGGCGTCCGGTCTTACTCCGCCAACCACGTCCTTCATCTCCTGGAGGAGCCCCTTCTCCTCCTTATGTCTCCCAGCCGTGTCGATGATTATCAGGTTCTTCGAGCCTTCGAGCTGTTTCTTCCCCGCTTTCGCTATCTTCACGGAGTCCTTCTCCTTCTCGTCGCTGTAGACCTCGACCCCTGTAGCGGCTGCGAGCGTCTTCAACTGGGCGACGGCCCCCGGCCTGAAAGTGTCCGCGGCTACGACCCCGACCCTGAAGCCTCGTTTCGAATACAGGCGCGCGAGCTTCGCTGTCGTAGTGGTCTTCCCTGAGCCCTGCACCCCGAGCATCACCAAGACGTTGGTCCTCTCCTTGCTAAGGGGCAGCCCTCCCTCCCCGCCGAGGAGCCGGGCGAGCTCTTCGTACAGTATGGATACGATTTGGTCCTTCTTCGTCACCCCGGCTGCCGGTCTATCTTCTAGGGCCCTCTTTTGGACCCTTTCGGTTACTTCAAGCGCTATCCTCACGTTGACATCGGTCTGGATCAGCGCCCTCTGGAGGTCCCTGACGAACTCCTTCACAGACTTCTCGTCGACTAGGTTGGCCCCCACAAGCTTGCGGACGGCCGCCTGAAGCCCTTCGCGCAGCGAGTCTAGCATGAAACGGAAGCCCGCCCTCTGCGGTTCTTTAATAGGGTTCACGCACTTTTTAGATGAACTGGAGTCAGGCCCCTATGTGCCCGGCAAGCTCGATCGCTGTAACGGGTGGAACGACCTCTCCGACTGGTACGACCGGAAGCAGGGAGACGAAGGGGACCTCTGGCACAGGACCCTCATCGACCCTGGCCTGCTCGGGGTCCTCGGGGAATGCTCTGGGAAGCGGGTCCTCGACCTTGGCTGCGGGAACGGATACCTCTCTCGCCGCCTAGCGCGCCAGGGCGCAGACGTGACCGCCGTCGACGCTTCGCCCAGGATGATCCGGAACGCCAGGAGGCATGGCTCCGCAGGCGTGAAGTACCTCCGCGCCGACGCCGCCAGGCTGAAAGGGGTCCCCGGAGGCAGGTTCGACGTCGTCTTCGCGAACATGAGCCTGATGGACATGGCCGACGCCGAGGGGGCCGTGCGGGAGGCCGCCCGCGTCCTGAAGAAAGGAGGGCGGCTCGTAGCCAGCATCTGTCACCCCTGCTTCGACACGATGTCGAATTCAGGATGGGTCGCCGAGAAGGCGATGGGAGAGCCGCGGGCAGTCTACAGAAAGGTCAGGGGATACAGGGAGCTGTTCCACGAGAAGGTACCCTGGAACACAGGGGACGGGACCAGGGCCTATACTGTGAGCTACCACAGGCCACTGAACTGGTACGCCAGGGTGTTGCGCTCCAAGGGCATGGCGATAACAGCCCTGGAGGAGCCGGAGCCCACGAGGGAGTTCGTCGACATGGAGCAGCAGGACGGGGACCTCGACGGCCCGGGGGCCCAGGAGGTCCCCCTGCACCTCATCATCGAAGCCGTAAAGCTCTGAGGTGTCTGGCACGAAGGTCGGCGTGCTCTTCTCCGGAGGGAAGGACTCAACTTACGCCGCCTGGCTGGCCTCGAAGAAAGACGAGCTTGCCTGCTTAGTGACCCTCTTTCCCCGGTCGGAGATGTCGTACATGTTCCACTATCCCAACCTGAGATGGACCGCGCTGCAGGCGGAGGCTATGGGTGTCCCCCAGGTCACCACCCGCACCGAGGGGGTGAAGGAGGAGGAGCTGGCAGACCTCGAGAGGGCCATCACGGAGGCCAAGGCGAGGTTCAGCTTGGAGGGGGTCTACACAGGGGCGTTGGCCAGCGTCTACCAGAAGACCAGGGTCGAGAAGGTCTGCGAGGCCGTGGACCTAAAGTGCCTGTCGCCTCTCTGGGGGGTCGACCCTGAGGCCCACCTGCGGAAGCTCGTGGGCGACGGCTTCTCAGTCATCGTCGTGAGCGTGTCGGCCCTGGGGCTGGACCAGAGCTGGCTTGGGAGAGAGCTGGACGAGGACGCCATAAGCGAGCTGGTCGATTTAGGCAAGAAGTACAGGTTCCACGTGGGCCTCGAAGGGGGCGAGGGAGAGACCTTCGTCCTCGATTGCCCTCCATTCTCGCGGAAGGTCGAGGTGAGGTCGGCAGTCAGGCACTGGAGGGGGGACTCCGGTCACCTGGAGATAACAGACGCTGTCTTGGTGCCAAAGTCTGGAAAGTAACGGGAGGTAGCCCAGGCGCGAAAGTTTCGAGGCATTGAAAGCCGATGTACTGCGATGAGCTCTACGGTATCCAGGCGGGCGCAAAAGTCTATATCTTGATTGCTCGTCTTTCACGCTGCTCTAGATGAAGGGGTTTTTGGGAAGAGCCGTCTGAGGTATCCGATGAAGAGCCAAACCATCGATAGAGCATTCGCAGGTCTGTGGGAGTCCGCTATAGGAATGCCAGACTTAGCATAACGCAGATTGCGAACCACCACGCCCCGAACCAGAGTGCAGCCAAGCGGTCGAAGTCCTCATGCAGGTACACATAGAACATCATCGCTACTGTGAACAACTCAGAGGCGAAAAGTGCAGCAAACTGGTTCTGCTGCGTTATGGGGTTGAAGAACCACAGCGAAATCCCCACCACCACCAGGTACACGGAGAGGGGAATCGCTGCGAGGGTCCGCGTGTCACGCCGGACGGTCGTCATGCCTGCCTGGCTCTCTCGTTGATTCTGACGAGCCTCTTCACGATGAGCGCCATAAATGCGAAGCTGCCCACCAGCGTCGCCAGACTGAAAAGGAAGATCCCTGCCTCGCTCTGAATGGCGCTGAACGTGTTTACGAAAGAGGCGAATGCGATGCTCCCCACGAGGAGAAGTACCACGAAGCTCCCGGTCAAGGCGGGGACCTTGAAGGGGGTCCTCATCACCCTCATCAGGGAGCCGCCAGATCCCTGGGCGGCAGTGGACTGAGGCGCTAGACTTGGCGTCCGTGCGTGCCTCCTCCGCCAGACGATCCAGACTGCGCCTATGGTTATCAGCGCTGGGATCGCCAGCCCGGCTATCGACTGAGGTATCGGTATGTCCTGGCCGGGGGTGAGGTATCCCCATACAGTGAGCCAGACAAGCTCCACTATGAACACCAGCCCTACCGTAGAGTAGACCGGTCTTTGCAGCGGATTCTTCCTCTGGTTCCTGTCGACGAATGGAAGGATGACCGCGAGCACGAGGCCGACTGTGACGAACGCCATCGCATCGGGCTCATGGACCCCGGCGAACATCCCCAACTTCAGGAGCTGGTAGAGTGCGATGAAGTACCAATCCGGCCGGGCTGTGTAGCTGGCCGCCGCGGCGATGGAGTACTCTGGAGGGAGCGCAAGAGGGAAGAGCACGGACGCGGCGAGGAGGAGGCCGAAGAAGACCGCGCCTATCATCATGAGGTACGAGAGCACACCAGGGAACCACTGATGATATGTGACTTCCCCTTTCAGCCCTGTAGGAGGCTCGGAAGCTCCATGCATCTCGAACATGTACATCTTGCCGGCGAAGAGAAGGATCAGCACAGCTGGGAGTATCAGGACGTGCAGGTCGAAGAATCTGGTCAGCTCAGCCGTGTTCCCAGTGTTGCCTGCGGCTAGGTAGGTCACTATGCCGGCGAGCTGGGGAGGCAGCAGTCCAATCATGCTGATCGAGACATCTGTGGCTGACTTCGATACAACAGTCCACGGAAGGAGATAGCCAGTGAGCCCCATCATAAGCGTGACTATGCCCATTATCATCCCTGTGATCCACATCAGTTCCCTCGGCTTCTTTTGGGCTGAGGCGAAGTAGCCGCGCATCAGGTGAAGGAAGGTCAGGAGGATCATCGCATATGCGCCGTACAGATGCACCGTTTCGATGAGTTCCCCAAAGGGAACCGACTGCATGATCAGTATGGTGCTGGCGTATGCCTGCGCGGGGGTTGGAACATAGTAGAGGAGCATGAGGAAACCTGTCACAACCTGGATGCCGAAGGCCATTATCGCCAGGGCCCCGAGCCAGTAGAATGGGTTCAGGCTGTAAGACGGAGCCGGCCTCAGCATGGTGTTGGTGAAGCCGAACCTAGAGTCGATGAACTTGGTCAGGTTATCCGGGGTCAGCGTCTGTCTCGTCTGTTTGACCTTGCCTACGGCTTTACTCACGAGCTTGCGTACGCTCGGCGCCATGCCTACGCCCCAGAGCTCCCGCTGGCAGTGCTGGTGCCGCTCGTGGACTGCGTTGAGGTAATCGAAACGGTGTTGGTGATGACGCTACCCCCTGTCATGTCAGCCGACAGTACCTGGGCCGGCGCGGTCGCTCCCGTGTCATGGCCGAATATGCTGGGGGGTCCCATCGAAGTCGCATAGATGTCTCCGGTGGATTGGTCCAGTTCCAGCTGCACCATCGGCACCGGTCTGGGAGCCGGACCGCCTATGACCGCTCCTTCTTTAGTGAAATCGTAGTGGCTCCCGTGGCAGCAGCAGTATCCTCCGTCGACTGGCATCTTGTACGCGGAGTTGCAAGTGGGAGAGGCTCCTTCAGGGACAAACGCGTAGATGCATCCCAGGTGCTGACAGATGAGGCTGAAGGCTACTATGTCCTCGGACGGGCCGATGCCATTCTCCGCCTTCACCCCAAGCTTCACGAGGATATTCGGTTCGTCGGAAAGAGGATAGAAGAAGTTGACAGGCTTAAGGTCCTGCAGGCCATTTATGTTGGCTACCTTGGATTTGGGCCACGCAAGTGTCACGTTCGACGTCGGGACGTATGTCAGAAACTCAGTAAAGAGCCCGGCGACTCCGATTATGGTGCCCACCGCCCCGACCGTGACCACGATCCTCAGGAAATCGCGCCTCCCCACCCCCTGGTTCTGGTCACCTTCGGTGGGTGTTGGTTGCTTCTTTTCCCCCGGCTCGTCCATCTCTGGAAACTCCCTAATCCTCATTAAAAAAACCTATCCTGAATTCGTTGCCGTTGCCACCCTAAACCGCCCATTTTTGCGGCATCTTTTAGGCAAAGCTTATGAGCAGTTCCCTAACGCCTTTGGTCGACTTTTATGGCGGTCACGCCTCCTACGGTAGCCATCTGGACCTCGGTTTTCGACGTCTATCTGGTCCTTGGCACGCTGGTAGGCATAGTCGTAATCTCTGTTCTCACCTACAGCGTCTTCACCAAGCCGAAGGTGAAGGCGGAGGTAGGTCCCAAGAGGTCTCTCGAAAGGAGGAAGAAGATTCGCGCCGTGATCCTCACGCTAATCACCATAAGCATACTCACCACGGTCGAGCTAGACACTTTCAGCGCCACATCCCTTGTCACTGTGCCGTCCGACCCAGCGAATTCGATGACCATCCAAGTGGTGGGTCAGCAGTTCTTCTGGACGTTCATCTACCCGAACGGTTACGCTCAGGTGGGCAACCTCACCATACCTGTCGGTGAGACGATAGTTCTGAATATAACTTCTAAAGACGTGTTTCATTCCTTCGCAATACAACAGCTCGACGTCGCCAAGGACGCCATCCCCGGGAGATACAACCAGCTCTGGCTGGAGGTCCCCACTCCATCGCAGTACTCGATAATATGCAAGGAGCTATGCGGAGTCGGGCACGCTTTCATGACAGCCGAGCTCTACGCTGTGAACGCATCAACCTTCAACGCTTGGTATGGGTCGCTTCAGACAAAGGGAGGTTAGCTGTGGCCTTCGATTTTCGCAGGAGCGTACATCGATGGACCACAACTACTAACCACAAGGAAATAGGGATTCTCTACTTCATCACTTCGATGTTCTTCGGCGCCGTAGGCGCAATGCTGGCCGAGTTGATGCGCGTGCAGCTCTCGGTCCCAAGCAACACCGTCCTCTCTGCCTCCCTGTACAACGAGTTCGTGACCATGCACGGACTGGTGATGATACTCTGGTTCCTCTCCCCTCTTGGCATCGCGCTGATGAACTACTTCGTCCCCCTCCAGATTGGAGCGCCTGACCTTGCCTTCCCAAGGCTCAACGCCGTGAGCTACTGGATGTACCTCTTCAGCGGGGTCCTCGCGATAGGAGGTCTCTTCCTGCCAGGGGGCGGGCCTAACGGAGGGTGGACTGTCTACCAGCCGTTGAACACCTCAGTGTACTCTCCAGGCGTAGGCATCTCGCTTGTCTTCCTGGGCCTCGCGATGCTGGCCGCGTCTGTGACCATCGGGAGCATAAACTTCCTCGTGACCATAGCTCACGAGCGCGCTCCCGGAATGACGATCTCCAAGATTCCGATGTTCACGTGGTTCGCCACATTCACGCTCATCCTGATGCTCCTCGCCTTCCCGCCTCTGCTGGCCGCGCTGGTCATGCTGATGTCTGACAGGCTTCTCGGCACTGTCATCTTCGTGTCGGTGGCAGGGGGTGCCATCCTCTGGACCAACCTGTTCTGGTTCTTCGGGCACCCTGAAGTGTACATAGTCCTACTCCCGGCTTTCGGCGCCATCGCCGAGATACTGCCCGTCTTCGCAGGCAGAGACCTCGAAGGAAGGCGGCTGATCGTTCTCGCCACTGGGCTAATGGTCATCCCTCTCAGCATGCTGGTATGGCAGCACCACATGTTCATCACGGGTATCAACCTTGCAGAACTGGCGACCTTCAGTGTCACAACGATCATCATATCGATACCGTTCGACATCATAGTTCTTTCATTCATCCTCACCACCCTGGGCGGGGTCAAGCTCAACACGCCGATGCTCTGGGCCTACGGCGCAATCGTCCTCTTCATCATAGGAGGGATATCCGGGGTCTTCCTCTCTTCGTTCGTTCTCGACGTCGTCTTCAGAGGGTCATACTTCGTTGTGGCGCACTTCCACTACGTGATGGTAGGCGCGACCATATTCGGTCTTGTCGCCGGGGTGTACTACTGGCTGCCGAAGATCACCGGAAAGATGTACAGCGAGAAGCTTGGGCTGCTCCACTTTGCGATCTCCTTCATAGGGTTCAACATCACCTACGCGCCTATGTTCCTCCTGATCGACATGCCCAGGAGGATTGTCACCTACTCTGCTTCCACCGGGTGGGGAACGCTCAACTACATTTCGAGCGTCGGAGCCATAATCTTCGGCGGTGCCCAACTCATCTTCGTCGCCAACCTCCTCTATACCCACTACGGAGGGTTCCCGTCCATCCCGAACCCGTGGCATAGCCTCTCGCCAGAGTGGGGGAAGAGCGGCCTTCTAAGGTCGGTCGGGTCTGCCGCCGATGGGTCGTACGGGCCGTCCGAGTCGGAAGCGATCGAGGCCAAGCACACCAGCCACAGGCCACTTGAAGTCAGCATAGGAGTTGCGGTCACCCTCGTGGGCCTGGCGACGTCTCCGTACCTGGCCGGGAAGGCCGTAATCGTAGTAGGTCTCGTGTTTCTGGTCTACGCCCTGCTCCGCTGGGCCAGGGACAACATGGGGGACAAATTCTCACTCGGGGAGACGTTCGGGGACAAGTTCCCCTTCGCAGGGGTCGGCCGGATAAAGCTGGGGATGTGGATATTCATAGCTTCGGATATCCTGCTCTTCGGCTCGCTCATCGGCAGCACGCTCTTCATCCGTGAGAACTCCGCCATCGCCGGAGTCGTCTGGCCTGCGATAGGCAACGTACACGATGTGACCACCGGGGCCATTTCCACGGTCGCCCTGCTCGCCAGCAGCTTCACTATGGTCCGAGCGGTTATGTCGCAGAAGGCGGGGGAGCAACGCCACTACATGATCTGGCTCGGCAGCACCTTCGCGCTTGGCCTCGCGTTCCTCCTGACTGAGGCGAGCGAATGGTACAGCCTCTACCTCAGAGGCATCTGGTTCAACACCTCGCTGCCGAACGGGTTGTACTTCCTTCTGACAGGGGTCCATGCCTCCCATGTGACGGCGGGTCTCGTCATGATGGTCTACCTGATGGTCAGGGCAGTAAGAAAACCGGGCCCTGAGGGGAGCAAGTCCATCGCCAACTTCGCCCTTTACTGGGACTTCGTAGACATTGTCTGGGTCTTCCTCTTCCCTCTGTTCTATCTGGTGTAACAACATGAGAGAAGCAGGTACCATCGGCGTCCTCGTATACCTCCTCTTGGCGACAATCTCAGAGGTGTACCTCTCAGGGTCGATGGTGGTGAGCACCGCCTACTACACCGTGATTGGTATCATCGCAATAAGCGAAGCCACTGTGATGGGAGGTTACTACATGGGGCTGAAGGACGAACCGTCCCCGGTGCGTGCCATAGCTCTCGTGGGGGTCATCTTCATCGCTGTGCTCATAATTTCCATGGTCGTCGAGTACATAGGCCCCTCATACTAGTGCGACAAGGATTGCAAGAGCCCCTGACCCTTCGAGCCGAGCGAATACTGGCCCAGTGGACTCGACACAGGCGCCTTGCAAGGCATCAGTTGCCCCTTGCCGGCGCAGCTACTCATCCTCCGTATGGGGCCCGGCGCCAGACACGTGCCAGATCCGCAGCACTGGAAGCATGGTTCCTCTGGTGGCGGGAGGCTTGGCACCATGAAGCCTCTCCCTGAGCCATGCTCTGATGTCGTAAAAGTAGATATTCTGATACGGGCACGCAGTGACGCAGTCCCCGACCCCTATGCACTTCATGCTCTTGAGCTGCCCTGTCCCGATGAACGAGCCGGGCTGGTCTGTTATTCCCACGGGGCACACCTTTGCGCAGTCCTTGGTAGGGCAGGTCACACAGGTATCGCTGTCCTTGACCTTCAGCCTGAACAACCCAAACCTCGAAATCAGATGATTGAATGAGCCCCAGCCGCAGAGGCCGGTCGTCGCACAGGCGTAAGTGCCCACGAAGGGGATCAGGATCCAGACGATGTACCATAGGAAACTGAAGTAGAAGCTGTACAGGAAGAAACTCGTGTCTGTCCCGAATAAGGTCACGTCCACCAACCCGATCGAGTTCAGGTAAGACAGGGCGGCCGCGGCCACCAAGGAGAACCAGACCAGCGACACCACCCATTTGTAGGTCGCCGAGAGCCTGCTGGTGAGGAATCTGCGTCCAAGCTTCGACGTCCGATTGAACGAACTCATGGCGTCTATGGCCGTCCCTTGGTACATGAGCGCGGCAGTGCAGAAGACCGAGCAGACATTCCTGCTGCCGAAGAAGAATGACAGGAGCCCGCTCACGAAGTAGGTGCCGAGCAACGCAAGCGCCACCGCAGGGGCGAGCGCTCCAGCCGTGCCGATCCCCATGCTCCATCCTACCCATGGGATGTACTGAACTGTGGTGGGGAAGACGAAGTACGGCAGGAAGACCGCATAGATGGCATACGCCCCTATCACCATGCCGAGCCTGACCTTCGTCTCAAGCTCGCGCGCGTACCTTATCTTGAAGAGCACCAGCGCGCCCATCTCTATCCCCATCATGATGAGGTACCAGGCTGATGCGGTGACCGCGGAGAAGTACCTGATGAAGTCGTAGCCTGCAGCGGCGACTGCCCCCTGGATGGAGCCAGCTATGGGGACGAGCGGGATACTGGTGAAATACGCCGTTCCGTAGGCGTAGACGTCGATGGCGGCGCCCATGAAGAACTCCGCTACAAAGAGGAAGCTGAGGACGGCGAACACCCACAGGGGCCTCGACTGCCAGCTCTCGAGCTGCATCCCCCCTGATCCCTTGTCGCGAATGATGGCGGAGAAGTACACGGCCATTTCGACCAAAAGGGACAACGCGAAGACCTCTTCGTTTCCGAAGAGCAGCCAGCTGAAGATTCCAGCCATCATTATCCCATACGCAAGCAATATCCTGACGAGGTAGTCCGATGTCCCGCGGTCCAGACTGCGGTTCATGAAGAGGAACTCGAAGATATAGATGAACAGCACTATCATGGCAACGCTCCCCAGGTAGGTCGAATACCGCGCCCACACGGAGGAATCGATTGCAGTAGGCGAGAACAGCATGATGAACACCTGGGCCCCGACTACAGTCCAGACTGCCTTCTGGAGCCTGTCTCTCAGGAGGTACAGTGTGATGGCCATCTCCCCCGCCATGGTGAAGACGAACCAGTACGAGCTGATCGACCCGACCAGGGCAGCGTACGCTCCTCCACCGCTCCCGGCCGGGAGCACGGCTCCCGATGCGAGGGTGAATGCCCACCCCATGAACACCTCGGCGGCTATCACGAGGGCTACCGCTGCCAGTTGGAAGGCGCCAAGGAGCGTCAGGCCTCCGATGCCTACATCATCCAGCTTCTTGCCTCCATACATGAGAGAAGCGACGATGGGGATAAGGAAGATGCTCATGGATACCATGTTCGCCGCGAAGAGGACGAACAGCGTGGTGATGCTCGGCGCATAGATGTAGTCCACCACGCTCACAAACATGGAGACCATCATGATGAGAAGGAACAGCACGACTGCCCCATCGTAGAGCGTCACCACCTTCGACGCCCTCTTGATCAGCCAGGCAGTCACCGCTGCCATCGAGGCCGCTCCCCCCCAGAGGATTCCAACAGGGAGGGCCATTCTCAGGCTGACCCCTGACCATTCGACCCGGGCCCCCATATGGCAGAGCCCTCAGGATGGCAAGACAGCTCCCGCTGGGGCGCTCCTGCCGGGCGCTCCCATGGGAGGACTGTCCGTTGTCCGTGGGTTCCCCATCGCGGGAGCAGTCGGTCGATTGGCTTTCTCAAGCTGTCTCTGAACTGCGGCATTTTGACACGCTGACTAAGCGTCAAACCGACTCCCGTTCGCCTGCAATTAAATCTTGGGACAGGTCCCGAAGGAAGCCGGTCCGCTCAACCGCTCGTCCCTGGCGGGAGTTCGCAGATGGGGCCGATGGGGGTGATTATAGAAGGCGAAGCCGTGATGTTGTCCAGGTTGTACATGATGGTGAACTGGTTCCCGGTACCAAGATTCTTGGCCGCGATGGAAAGGTAGACGTTGTCGAGTGCCCCTGACGGAGGACTCACAGCGAAAGGCAGGAAGAGCACCTGGCCGCTCGTCACCGATGACAGCCCCGCCGAGCATTGAGGAGAGTCCGCCTCTGTAGACACAGTTGAAGTGACCTGCACCCTGAGAGGAAGCGCGCTCGCGTTGTTCCAGCGGACATTGAACGCGAGTTCCGTCCCATTGAACGAGGTAGAAACCACTGTAGCGTAGTCCCCGAAGGGCTCCTGTTTCTGAGGGAAGAGAGCGCTGGTGTAAGCGGCATATCCGACAAGGAGACCGAAGATTATGGAACCAGCGAGTATCGCCAGCATCACCTTTGAAGCTCGCATCTTTGCAGGAGACACCCCCGTGAACTACTATCTAAGGTAGTCTGGCCGTGACCAGACCCATGGAGGATGTCGCTCAATGACCCGTCGACGGTCCATCGAGCACGGGATGCTCCGTCGGTCAGGGGGCCTTTCCATCCCAGCAGTTGACTCGTATGAAACGCGTTCCGATCCCAGGGTTCAATGAGCAGGGAGCCCAGTGAGGTCCTCTCACCAGGTGGGAAGAACGGCTTTCCCGGAGGATTGTGGCCTTCTCGTTCTGAAATACAGGTAGCCAGCTGCGGCTGCCGCTGCGACCACCATGGCGGAGCCCGCGGCCAAGACGCCTACTGAAGTCGCAGGGGCAGGCACGATTACCAGGGAGTTGGCCTCTGCGTTGGCGTATCCATGAACCACCACTGCGCCAGTCGGGTCGGAGACTACAGACAGCGTGTAGTCCTGGCCGTCTTTGCTGAAGGTCGCCGAGAAGGTCGACTCTCCTGGTATGGTCTTCGTGAAAGTGGTCGTGTTCGTGCTTGCATCATAGTTCTTTGTCCAGGAGGTGAGTGGGGTGTTCAGGGCTGTGAAGTTCAGCGTCGGGCTGTTCCAGACACCGCTTCCGCCGAAGGCGCTCAGGATGAACTCGAGGGCGAAGACACGCGTGGCTAAGGAATCCTGGACCATCGACCCGACCATGTTGATGTCCACAGTGTGGTCGTGCATGTCCAGGTCCATTGGCCCGCTGACCACATACGCCCGCCAACCCAGGTCTGCATGCACCGTCCCATTGGTCACCTTGAATACCCCGGTGACATAGGAGGTGATGTTGGTCGACTTGTTGATGACCAAGGCTGTGGCGTTACCCTTCGCAGAGTAGCTCAAGGCTACGGTCATGTTTCTCACGGCGACGGAGCTGTCCCCGTTGTCGAAGCTCCCCTGAAGCTCACGGACTCCGGTTCCACCGGTGAAAGACGCATTGAGACTCTCTGAGGAGTTCACGTTTTCGAGATACCTCGCGATCGTTGAGTTGGCAGGATATGTCAAGACGATCTTTGTGGCACTCAGGCTGTTGACTTTTGCAACCTGTGTCTGCGGGTTCAAGTCGACGGTCAAAGTTGAGGCGTTGGTCATCGGCGCCAGCGTAAGGAGAAGCACCGCGAGAGCTGTGAGAGAGACCGCCTTTTTGGAATTCTCCATCGCCATATGGTGAAGGCTGTCCGAGATTAAACCTACAGATTTGAACGCGCTTTCAACGGCGTCAGCGGTGGTGGCTCAGGACCCGCCCTTGATTCGCATTATCCTGTTCCGTCCCATCATCGACCAGTACTCGACTTCGACGCCAGGTCCGAGGGTGCCGTTAAGTTCAGCCATCTCTTCCGCGCTGGGCTTTCCTGTCTCAAGGACTTCGAAGGTCTGCAAATCCATTATCTGCACCGTGTTGTCCATGATGGTGGTCACTTGGCCTGACCTCTTGTCGATCATCGGTATGTCAACCCTGGATTCGGCAGGGGAGACGTAGCTCTTCTTTGTTCCGGTGAACAGCGAGATTGCGACAAGCCTCACTTTGGCGCTCCCGTGCTTCCCGGGCTTGAAGTGTTCACGGCTCACCACCTTACATGGTTCTCCGTCGATTATGATGTAGCTTCCTTCCTTTACGCTACCAAGCTCTGCAGGTCTGCTCAAAGATAAGCAGGCGTGCCTCCTTAGGGAAGCTAAATAAACGTCTCACCCAGCGGACCAATCGCACGAGCGATTGACTGAGCCCAAGACGGTTGAAACCGCAGCCCTAAGGTAAGAAACACTCCTTGAAGGCACCCCCCATTGTCTGACCCGGCATACGTCCTTGACTCCACGGCATTCTACGCCGGGATACCTTATCAGGGAAGCGGGCGGTACTATACGACCTACCTCGTCCTCGAGGAGGTTAAACACAACAGCGTCGGGTCATCGCTCATACATTCCAGGGTGCAGGTCACCGAACCTTCCAAGGAGTCGATCAGTCTTGTCAAGGCTACGGCGACTAAGACGGGGGACATCCGAGCCCTTTCCCAGACAGACGTTTCGCTCCTCGCCCTGGGGCTCGACTTGAAGGTCAGAGACGGCGGGGTCAACCTGGTCTCTGACGACTTCGCGGTCCGCAACGTCGCAGAAATCCTCTCTATCCCGCTGGCTCCGACTTCCCTGAAGGGAGGAGAATGGAAGAGCATCGGCTGGAAGATGTATTGCAGGGGTTGCGGCAAGATTTACGCCAACCCTAAGCTCACCACCTGCCCCGTCTGCGGCACTCAACTGTCAAGGAAAGCTTCGAACGGCCAAGTCCGACCGCGGGCGTGAGATCTTGCCCTGACTGCCTGATGGATTAGAAACGATCTTATCTCCGACGCGCCCCCATATGGCCAGTTGGCTGCTCTCCTGGGCTGGGTTACCATCGTGTCAGTATCTGTCTTGGGTGTCTTCCTCTTGTGGTCTGCCTCCATCGGGGCGGGATGGCAGCCCACTTCGCGTAGGAAGGTACGGAAGATGCTTGAGATGTGTGGTGTGGGGCCATCGGACGTGGTTTACGACCTCGGTTCGGGGGATGGACGGATCATAGTGGAAGCGGCGAAGACATATCGCGCCAGGGCGGTCGGCGTGGAGGCGGACCCCATCCGGGTGCTCCTTTCAAGATTCTTGGTGTGGACCAATATGCTCAAGGACCAGGTACGGGTGGTCTGGGGGAACCTCTTCCACATAGACCTGAGCGAGGCAACGGTGGTCACGCTCTTTCTCTCTCAGGGGGCAAACCGAAAGTTGAAGGCGAAGCTCCTCTCAGAGCTCAGACCAGGGGCCAGGGTCATTTCCTACGTCTGGACATTCGACGGCTGGTCCCCCGCCTCTACGGATTCGGACGACGACATCTCCCTATATGTGGTGCCTCCGTACGAACGCCCGACTCCGGACAGAACATCGACGACGGCCGCCCCACGCTCTGTCTAAATCGGGGCCTCCTCCGAGGGCTATGCAAGCATACGGGAAGACGGCAAGAGAGGCTGGTGTTCGGGGTGGTGACGGTCCTTGTTCTGATCGTCGCATATCATGCGCCGAACGAGTACGAAGAGAAGGGTCCGGTGAAGACCAGGCTCTTCGCGTGAAGTTCCCGCCTCTTGGATTTGGTGCCAGCCCTAGTGGGTTGTTGAATAACTCGAAATGTGACCGCCTCTGTGTTAACTCGCAAATAGGCCCGCTATTTGGTCGGAACTAAAGCAAGTATGGTAGTTATTCAACAACCCAAGCCCTACCTAACCCGTAAATACCTTGGCCGTGCCAGACCTACTCATGACACAGTCTAAGGGCGCGGAAGACGCAATGAATATCGTAGAAGGAATACTAGGGGCGTTGTCAGACAAGCACTCTCAGCTGGACATCAACCTCCAAGGGATGAGCGTGAGGTTCCCCAGTCTCGGGATGAGCGTCGAATGCAACGGCCTCGTAACCCTCACCGCCCACATCAGGGACATCACCGAAGGTGAGAAGCAAGCGTCGGCTTCGAAGAACGTCGCTATGATGTCGAAGCAGTAGTCAGCTCAACGCCTTCAGCAGCTTCTTCAGTCCCCGCGGGTTCACATTGATGTGGCCAGTCAGCCTAGACACTCCGCTGCCCATGCTTAGGACCCTGTCGCCTCCCGCGTAGACGTTCAACTTCCAGCCCAACCTAGAAAGGGTGCCGCCTGCCCGCACGGACTCGATGGCTGCGCCCGGTCCTGCTCCCGACCTGACGAAATCCAAGAGGCTGACTCCTGATTCTTCCATCCCAGCGACCTCCAGGTCAAGCATCTTCCTGTCTGCGTCTACGGTGACCAGCGGCCGGCCCCCCACACTGACTGTCGCCCTGCCTGTGGGAACCAGGGCGAGTAGTCCGAAAATCGAAGCGAGACCTTCTTCACCCTCAGCCATATCAGCCTGGTCCAATCACGAAGTCAGTAATACGCCTACCTCTGCCCTGCCAGGCGGTGCCCAGGGAAGCGAGTTCCAGGTGTTTCTGAAGCGCCATGTTTTGCTGGTAAGCTCAGAAGTGGTTACTAACTAGAGAAATACTACTATGCTTATATAAGGATATCATCATTTGGTTGTATAGTATATCATGAGATACTCTAGAACGTCGGCCCTTCAAGTTTCGGACAGGTGCCCCAACTGCGGCAAGAGGACGCTGGTAGAAGACGTCAACACGGGAGAGCTCACCTGCGGGAACTGCGGGTTCGTGATCACGGAGAAGTCCATCGACCAGGGACCGGAATGGCGTTCCTTCAGCGACGAGAGGGGCCAAGACAGGGCCCGTGCGGGCGCCCCCACGTCCATCACCTACAGGGACATGGGCCTCTCTACCATGATAGGCCGCTCGAACAGGGACGCCTCAGGGAGGTCATTCGCTTCGCCTATGCGTACCGCCATCGACAGGCTAAGGAGATGGGACAACCGTTCCCCGGCTTTCGGGGCCCAGGAGAAGAACCTCAGCATAGCCCTCCGCGAGCTCGAGAAGATGGCTGACAAGCTCGGCACGTCCCAGGCCGTCAGAGAGCGTGCTGCCTACATCTACAGGAAGGCACTCGAGAGGGGGCTCCTTCGCGGCCGCTCAATCATAGGAATCTCCGCGGCAGCACTATACGCCGCGATGAGGGACACGGAGACTCCTAGGACGCTCAAGGACATAGCTGCGGTGAATAACCTGGAGAAGAAAGCCGTGGCAAGGGACTATCGCATACTGCTTAGAGAGATGGACCTGACGATGCCAGTGGCAGACGCAGCGAAAAGCGTGAACAGGATAGCCTCCAAGGTGGGGCTGTCAGAGAGGGTAGCACGCAAGGCCATCGAAATAGTGAGAGTCACCGAGGAGAGGGAGATCTCCGCCGGGAAGTCCCCCATGGGCCTGGCGGCCGCCGCCCTCTATCTCGCAGGGGTCATCGAAGGGGAGGTCAAAACCCAGAAAGAGATAGCAGAGGCGTCCGGGGTCACTGAAGTCACCGTCCGCAACAGGTACAAGGGCCTGAGGGTCGACCTGGGGAAGCAGTTCGGCCTCTCTGACACGGAACCTCTGATGGGCCTCCCTGCCGGCCCGGGCGCGCCGCCGAGCGTTCACCCAGTGACGCAGCAGTCTTAGGGTTCCTGAGCACCCCGCTCAGGCCGGTCCCAGTTCTTCTCGCTACCGAAGAGCCGCTAGTTCTCATACCTCTGTGTCAGCCAGCCAATCTCTTCCCAGCCGGGGGGATATCACGTTCGCTTTCGCTGTGGCGGTCTTCCCTGTCTTTACGGAGCCGAGGTTGGCATGATTCAGCAAAAGGTGGACCGGGGGGGAATTGAACCCCCGACCTTGGAGCCCTTTCGGGGTTCTTCCGCGTGCGAGGCGGACGTTCGTACCGCTGAACTACCGGCCCACCAGTTCTCAGCCTGACGCCTTCCGCGTTTAAGGGTTAGTCAGCCTCAGCTACTTCAGGTCCAGGGGAAACACTTTTGCCGGACGGCTCCCCGCCGAGCCCGATGCCTCGCGCTGACTTGGACGACCGGCTCTTCTGGCTGGCAACAGAGAAGGAGATCAGGACCGCTGCGACCACTGACGCCTATTTCCTCCACACGAAGCAGGTCCTCAGGCGGAACAACGTAGACTCTCGGGTCGTCATGGAGGTGTTCGCACGCGATGTCCCCTACGACGACAACTGGGGTCTCCTCACGGGGGTATACGAGGCCACAAAGCTGCTCGAGGGCCTCCCTGTGGACGTCTGGGCCCTCGACGAGGGTTCTGTCTTCGTGGCTGACAGGAACACTGCAATCTACGAACCGTTGCTCACCATAGAGGGGAGATACTCTGACTTCGCAGAGTACGAGACCCCTCTGTTGGGCCTCCTCTCAGCGTCCACCAG
Organism: archaeon; assembly: GCA_021786335.1. The sequence continues at coordinate 596 of JAJYNM010000017.1, read as the reverse complement.
CATCTCCACAAGGGCTGCAAAGCTCAGATTGGCCACGGGCCAGAAGCTCCTCCTCAGTTTCGGCACCAGGAGGGTGCACCCCGCCCTGGCACCTTTGGTCGAGCGGGCGTGTTATGTCGCCGGCTTCGACGGCGTCTCCAACGTCCTGGGGGCGAAGCTCCTGGGCATCGAGCCGTCCGGGACGATGCCGCACGCCCTCGTCCAGATACTTGGGAGCCAAGAGAAAGCCTGGCGCCTGTTCGACGAGACAGTGCCAAAGAACATCCCACGCGTCGCGCTCGTAGACACCTTCTGGGACGAGAAGTCGGAGTCCATCAAGGCCTTCGAGGTCCTGGGCCCGAAGCTCTGGGGGGTGCGGCTTGACACCCCAGCATCGAGACGCGGGGACTTTACGAAGATAGCCGAAGAGGTGCGGTGGGAGCTGGACATACGCGGGGGGAAGGACGTCAAGATCATAGCATCAGGGAGGCTCGACGAGGATGCCATAGTCAGGCTCAATCCCATCGTCGACGGCTACGGCGTCGGGACAGCCGTCGCGTACCCTCCTGTCATCGACCTGAGCGCGAAGATAGTGGAGGTCGGAGAAGGCGAGAAGA
>JAJYNM010000081.1 GCA_021786335.1 archaeon | reverse complement strand
TGCTCAGCATCACCACCCCGAAGGTCAGCGTAGCCACAGGCTGCCTGGTGGCCAGCGGGACGGCGGAGACCAGGGCTATCGCCAGCGCCCCCCTCATCCCTCCGAGGGTAGAGACGTTCATCCAGCTTGAGGGGGTCTCCCTCCCCTCCACCCTCATCATGCTGAGGAGGGGGTAGACGGACGTGACCCTGGCCATGATCACCACGGCGTATGCCACCAAGAAGGCGCCGAGGCTTGTGGCCAGGAGGAATATGTTGGTGCTCACGCCGATGAAGAAGAAGGCGGCGGCGTTTGCAACGAAGGATATGATGGTCCAGAACTCCCTGGTGACGTCTCCCAGTTTCCTGCTCTCCATGTTCGTGATGACGGCGTTCCCGTAGAACAGGCCCGTGACTGCGACGGCTATCAGCCCAGATGCGCCTATCGCGGACGCCAGGGCGAACGAGCCGTAGACCGCGACGAGGGTGAGGACCACCTGCGTCACCGCGTCTGTGACGATGGACTGGACCCGGCGCGCCCCCCATGACACCCCCAGCCCCACCAGGATCCCGCCCGTGAGGATGTAGGTGAAGGTAGCAAGCGCCCTCACCGGCTCGAGGGCGGCGGCGGCCGAAGACGTCAAGACCACGGTGAACACGGCGATGCCCGTAGGGTCGTTGAAGACCGACTCCATCTCGACCAGGGCGGCGAGCTTTGGAGGCACGTTCACCCGGGCGAAGACCTCGAGGACTGTGGCTACGTCCGTGGGGGAGATCAGCGCGGCGAAGAGGAAGGACACTAGCGGGGATAGCCCGACCACCTTCCATAGGACCACCCCGACCACCAGGACCGAGATCAGGACCCCCGCAGTGGCCATGACGAAGGCCGGCCTGTAGACCGCCCTGACGTCTGCAGCCTTGATGCTCATGACGCTCTCGAACAGGATCGGCGGGAGGACCAGCCCCACGAACAGCTGCTCGTTGGCGAGGTTCTCGAAGAAGCCCGTCAGCCCGGAGAGCCCCGCCACCGGGATGGCAGCCAGGGCGAGCCCCATCAGCACCAGGAGCGTGGTGTACGGCGTCCTGATCCTCTTGGCTATCAGCACGGACGCCAACGCTATCAGCAAGAATGACGCGAGCACGACTTCTGTGTACGCCATCTCCGCGCACCCCTACCGGCGTATTCGTCTTAACTGTCATGCCATCCCGACTAGGCATCCCACCAGGCGCAAAGCAGTTATCGTCCAGCTCTCCCGGCCCGGCCGTGCCGCAGCCAGCCTACTCGACCCGAGGGCCCTCCCCGGAGACGTGGGCTGACTTTCAGGGGCTCTTCGGCAAGAGGGAGGAGTGGGAGGCCTGTTGATGCATGCACTACCAGAGGGCGCGCCCTCTCCCGCCTCAGAAGACGGCATGGTGGACCCTTGCGCGGAGGGCGCGCAGGAACAGGGAAGACAAGAAGTCGCTTGTCGAGAGAGGCCGCGCCCACGAGATACTCGTCTATGACGAGGACGACCCCATAGGCTGGTGCCAGTACGGCCCTAGGGAGGAGCGCCCAAGGATAAACTCGGCCCGGAACTACAAGAAGCTGGACCTGGCGGTGTGGGCGAAGAGGCCCTGGAGGTCACATGCCTGTCGGTGGACAGGGCCCACCGCAAGAGGGGGGTCGCCAAGGTGGCGCTGTCCGCGGCCCTGAAGTCGATAGAGTCGCAGGGAGGTGGGGTGGTGGAGGCATTTCCGGTCACCCGCAGAGGGGCACTTGTAGCCTGGTTTGGGACCCGGTCGATGTTCGAGGAGCACGGGTGCAGGGCGGTGGCCCCCTATAGGAAGAGCAACGTCCTCATGAGGAAGAAGGTCTGACGCAGCCCAGGGGGGCGTCCCAGGTCTGGGTCCACCACAGGGCGTTCAGGGTCGGGGCCGCAGAAGCGCGCTTCCTTGCCGCACCACCAGATAGACAGAGTAGGTGCGACCATTGCGGAGCATTATGTGGTAGGACCCAGCACTGCCAGGAGGGACTTGCTGAACCCAGTCCTCGTCAAGGAAGGTGACTTTAACACAAGGGGCAGACGAACGAGCGGACGCTGTGCCGCTCACTCCCAAATTGAGGAAGACGTGGGGTCGCGATGACGATCCCGACTCAGAGCAAGATAGCGCTCCAAAGGATGACCTGGTTGGGGAGAAGGCGGCTCCGTCGAGGCGCCGCCATTTGAAGCGCCCTCCTGACGGTCGGAGTTAGGACCGCAGCGGGCGCGTCTCAGGGCGCAGATCACGGGGAAGAGTCTGACGGAGATCGTGAACGCGGGTCTTTTGGCGTATCTGAACTGGACAGATGAGGCAAACGACCTAGCGCTCTAAGTCCTCCCCCGCATCTTTGGCTCTGGCGGTGCAGGACACGCCGATTCACCCTACGGCGGAGAACGTTGACGGTGTGATTAGCGCGCGGTGATGTGCTCGGCAGGATGCTTGCTTCAGTGAGAATGTTCGGTGGCCTTCTAACCTTAAGTATCAAGTCTCAGCTGAGCATAGCTGATGGCTTATTGTCCCAGCTGTGGGAAGGAGGTCCAGCCTGAACTGGCCTTCTGTGGCTTTTGCGGACACAAGCTTGTCGCTCCCTCGCCTGCACAAGCTGCTTCTCACGCAGCTACGGTGAGTGCGATGCACCCAATCCATGTGTACAAGGCTCCCATTGTCGTTGCTACAATCCTGATAGGGCTTGTTCTCATGGGTATAGGAGCTGGAGTCTACGCGATTCCGGGCTATAATCAGGCGTACACATATTGTGCTTATGGGTTTGGCCCTTTGGGCCAACTTTGTAATCAGAGTCGCTCCATGATTGTGGGTGGAGTTGTCCTTGCCCTTGTCGGACTGATTATGTTGATATTTGCGGGCTTCTGGTATGCCCGAAAGTCATCGCCTTAAGCCGAACTACTGACGAATCAGGCGGGAGGTCGGCGCAATCAAGTCCCAAGCAGGCATAACTCGGCCTGTCGGACGAAACCAAGCAATGAGTAAGCCAACAAATCAGGACCTTGTCGCGAGGAATCAGGACCAATTCACGACATATCTGCGACGAATCAGGCTTTGGAGGCGACGAATCAGCGTCGCGTCGGCAACGGTCGCCTTCGAATAGGCGGATGCCTGCGCCCCCCTGGGCTTGTGCCCGAGCACAAAATCAAATTAGTTGCGAGGGACACCGCTACCCTCCATCACCGTCGCACATTTGCCCGCAATATGGGGAGTTCCTTCAGCCCCCCGGGTCGAACTGTTCAGCCCAGCCTTGTATGCATCGTACTGGACCCGCTGGATGGTCGTCGTTTCAATCAGCGCCCTCCCGTTCCTGCTTTCGAACACAAAAGAATCGTCGCCGACGGGGCGGCGCTTCATGGTGTAGTGCCTTCCATACATGTCCTTCGTCACCCGGTCATTCTTCTTCCACTCGAAATTGTCCCTCAAGGCATCGGCGGTTCCCTCCCTGACGGACCCTATGTAGGAACGGTTCCCCTTGGTTGTAGGTGCGGGGAAGCCGACTCCAACCTAAAGCACCCCTGACTCGAAGTCCGTCTTCAGGTGCCTGTACCTCCTTTGGAGGACAGAACCAATCCTTCATCCGCTCTCCAGGAGGAAGAGGGTCACCGCCCTGAGCTGCTTGGCATTCGTTGAGAGGACAAGCTTCTCGAGCCTCGCATCTTCCGGAAACTCCACCTGCTCCCTCTGGAGGACGACAGGTTAGCTGACTACAAGGAATTTGTACCCGTAGAAAATCTGCCCCGACTCCCCGTCCACGTTGGCCCTCCTCACGGTCGCCCTGACATTCGCTCCAGACTTCACAGCCTCTGGTGGGGAGTCGACTATCTGGGTGAGCACCTTGGCTCCGTTGTCCAGCCTCACGACGGCGAGGTAGAACGGGGCCTGAGACTCGAAGCCAGGGAGGGGCTCGTGCAGCAGGGTGTGGGTCAGTATCTTGCCTGTCCTGGGCATCTCCCTATCTGCGA
>JAJYNM010000014.1 GCA_021786335.1 archaeon | reverse complement strand
CTTCTCGGCTCTTGGCTCTCTCAACGACGCCGCCGTCACGGGCAGTACCAAGCGCTTCCACGACTCGGTGGCCGGGGACTATCTTAAGGGCGCCGGCGGGGTCTTCAAACGGGTGCTGGGGGGCATCCCCTTACGCGAGGCGAGATATGCCACATGGATCGAGAAGACCATGGGGACACCCTACCAGTCGTACTATGAGGAGGTGAAGGAATTGCTCGGGGAGACGAAGTCAGACCTCTGGCGGAGGCAGATGGTCCTGGGACCCTCGCCCCAGTTCTGTGTGCACAGCATCGAGCCCCTCGACTTCCCGGAGAACTTCCGTCCTTTCGGGGCGAAAATCAGGGCCGTGGTCAATCCGCCCCCCTGAAAGCCGAGGCCCCCGAGCTACCGCTCACGGTTCATCTGAGCGGCGGCATCTGGTGGAAGAGGTTCGTCACGCGTGGTCGAAAGAGGAGATATTCATATCTCCTCTCCGTCGCAAAGGGAAGCTCCCCGAAGGTCCTGCAAGGAACAAGGTACGAGCTTCACTCGTCGCCATTCGGTGAGGTTGCCGCGAAACTGGACGAGAGGTTGAAGGACTTCATCAGTCGGTGCCATTTGAGCTACGCCTTCGGATTCGATGACCCGGTCAGGAAGTCACGGCGACCATTTGCTCGGAAGTGCCGCCGTCCGTCGGACTAGGGGCATCGCCACGATGGTAGTAGCGCTTGGCGATGGCCATGACCTTTTCTAGATTCGAGAGCAGAGTGGACAATCTTTCTCGTCCATCTCCATCCTGAAGGCCTCGGGCCTTCTCCAGGTACATCCTCACGTTTTCCTTGTTGCCCCTGTACAGCTCGATTCTGGCCGCGGTCTCGTAATCGACTATCGCCGTTGTCCTGTCGCCCCTCTCTATAGCTTCCGCTGCATTCTGAACCTGCAGCTCTGTCGCCCCTATCAGGGCGATCTGCTCTTCAGGTTTGAGGTACACAAGGTAGCTCATGGCGTAGTGCAGCTCTTCGTCTCCCTGACATAGGATTGAAAGCGAGTCCTGAGCAGCAGTCGTCGGCTCCGTCTTGGCCGCAGCCTTCCCACGTCGAAACAGTTTCATCGTCGTTCGCGCCTCACTTCCCAGCCACCTGCGAGAATATCCTGAGGTCTCTGAGGTCGCCTTTGCCTGGTTGCAATATCGTGGCAAGCTCTCTGAACCATCTCTCGGGGGCATAGGCGCCCTCTTGCCAGTAACCGACGCCGAACCCGAAGACTCGGTTGTTTTTGTAGGCGGGAGAACCGACAATCTCTGGATACATCGATGAAATATGCTGCATGGACGGTCTCACCATGGTAAACACCATGACGTCCGCGTCGCCCATCTTGTTGCCAATCCACTCTCTTGATGTTTCGGCGCTGCCGCACGCTCCCGAATCTTGGGTCACGACTCTCGACCCTAGACGTGAGATTTCGTGGGCCACCCAAGAGTTCCCGCCTGTCACGAACTGGTACCCTTGGAAGTCGGTGAACCAGAGGACCTTGCGGCTGTCAGATTTCATCTCAGAGGCGGTGCGGTCTACGTCTTCGCGGATTTTGTCGATTGTGCGGCGCGCTTCGTCCTCGACCCCGAAGAAGCAGCCGATGAACTCCATCCACCTTATCCTCTCGAAGAGACTCGGCTCGTACCAGGCGTCGATGGTCGCGTAAGGCAGGTTGTAGTGGCGCAACGCTCCTGCCAGAGATGGATTGTCGTGGGGGTACGCGAAGGTGAAGATGACGTCATACTGCATGCTTCTCAGCGCCCGCAGGTTTTCTGCGTTCTGTATCTGGCCGCTCCTGAATCTGCCAACGAGGTCAGGCAGCACCAAGTGTGCCTCCTGGGCGTTGACGATTCCTACAAACCTGTCCAGGATTCGGACCGAATCGTTGAGCCGAAGCGCGAACGCGAGCGTTATTGGCGAGCTTGCGACAGCCCTGTCTATGGGCCGGCGCAAAATCAGATCTGCTTTCCTTCCTGACGGCTCGGATTTCGTATAAAGAAGAATCCGTCTACCCAGCGCGTCTGTCAGGTTCAAGCTCCCGTCCTGATTAGGCTCCGCTAAGAAGTTGGCCATCCCTATCACCAAAAAGGACGAAGTAGGTTTACCCTACTTCGCTCCATGGGTTGACTTCAGGTGCTCGGAGAGTTCTGGCGCGCTCTTGAAGGTGACGCCGCAGCAGGTCAGCCTGTCCTGCCCGTGAATGGTCTCGACGTGCTTCGCGTACGCTCCAGCTTCCCTGAAGTTGACCCCGCAACAGCTGAGTTGAGTCGCTTTTGCCGGCATTTCTTTTTCACCGAAACTCTAGACATCCACCCGCTTTTGACCTCGTCGTGTAATTTGTAACAATCTGTGTTATCGTGGAGACCCATCTTGTAAGGGGTATCCGACAGGACACGGCGCGTCACAGGCAGAGGAAGTGCTGGAAGCACTCTGAGACGGGTTTATGACGCGCGGAACGCAGAAATAACGACCCTTGGCCCTTAGGCGACCGGCTTGGCCCAGGCGCGGAAGAGTGTAATCAGGTCCTTCAGGTTGGACGAATCGGTCCTCCAGAGGCTCGAAGAGGAGGCGAAGCGAAGGAACGTCAGCACCAACACGTTGATGAACCAAATCGCGTCTGGGTTCGTGAACTTCGACAGATACTTCGAGAAACTCGGATTGATGAAGATCGCTCACCCCACCTTCAGTCACCTCCTGCAGTCAGCTTCCGAGGAGGAGATTGTCAACGCCGGGAGGAATGCTGGAAAGGACGTGCCGAAGGCCATAATCTCGGCCAAACAGGGCTCCATGACCCTGCATACAGCGATAGACTTCCTGAGGATGATGGGGGACTACGCGAACCTCTACAAGTACAGCGAAATCGGAGAGGGAGGGGTGAGGACGCTGACCTTGATGCACGAGTTAGGCCCGAAAGGCTCCCTGTTCCTGATGCACTATGCGGGAGGGGTCCTCGAGCAGGTCGGCATAAGAGCCAAGTATTCCTCGACCGACCATTCGGTCACCATCGAGTTCTGAAGTTCGGTCAGGAAGTTTCTCAGGTTACACTTTGTTATATTATGCTACGGTTTACACGTCCTCATAATATACGAAGTTCTGGACGTCCACTACGAAGATAATTGGCCAAAGGTAAAATCGCAATCTCGAACGTCATCTTCGCATCTGTCACAATAATCCTCCTGGTGATTGCCGCCGGTGGATTCGCTCTGTACACAACCAAGCAGGGCGCCGTCACGACCACAACGGCCACATCGGTCGAAACTACCACGCTGACGTCGAACCGGTCAGTCTGGTTCGAAACGGGCGGTCTCTATAACGGGCAGGTCGTGACATTCGTCTATCCGCGTCAATACGCCTGCACACCCAGCCTGCTGACCTTCTTCCCCAACCAGACGGCTGCAGCATCCCAGACGAGCTGTGAAGTGGGCGCTGGCAACGGCAACGCTGAGGCGGGGGCCGTTCCGCTGTGGGTCGTCGTCCCTGCGTACGCAGGACTATCCGTATTCGGCGTCAAAGCCCTGGGCGCTTCTCCGCAGGGGTATCCAGTCTTCGACAACCAAACGATAATCACCGATTGTGGCGCGAGCGGGACGCCCTCCGGCTGCCCCGACCACCCCCTGCTCCTGTACTCTCCGTTCTTCACAGCCGTGGAACAGCACCTCGGCATTACAAACGGCTACGGCGGCCTCCCTGAAGGGGTCTTGCCCACTCCGGCCCACGACCACCTGATAAACTGCTGCTTCCAGGTCATCCCCTGGTACACCGTCGTCGTCCTGAACTTCGATCCCAACATCCAGCCGAACCCTGTCACTGGGCAGTGCTCGGAAATCGTGCCTTCGTCCCTCGCCAACGCCACAGCCGACTGCCTCAACAACTATTCAGCGCTGGTCAACGCTCTGACGACTCATAACTCCGCAATCTCCCAGATAGACGCCAACAACCCCATCTGGCAGACGCTCGGAGGGCCGACCACTCAGGTGGTAGTCCCCGGCGCAGCTACGGCGGTCCAACTCAACAACGCCAACACGAACCTCTTCGAGCACTTCACGGTGAACTCGACCAACTTCTATCTCCAATACAAAGGATGAGTCACGGTGGTCTGACCAGAACCACGTGTCCTCATCCTCCCCGGTTTTGTACTAGGATTCCACTGGGGATTTCAGGGTAATCTCTTACCTGACCTTTGATTCGCTGTCGATTGGAGGTCGAAATTGAACGCTGAGCGCAGCAGGGATGGTCCTTCACGTTCGCCCAAGCTGGTTTGTACTCTTACCTCTGTTCTTACCACACATCGATAGAGGCGACCGCCCCCGCCAGGGGATAGCAACTAACGCAGGAACGAGCGCCACTCCGTGCATCCTCGTGCGGGACCGGCATGAAATCGAGCCCACAGATCTTCGGACTGGCGGGGGGTGATGCTCTATCCCGTTGACCTTCAATCTGCCTTCGCCTTCGGGACTCCGGTTCTGGGCGAGGGGGTCGGCCGGTAGTCGCCGGGCACGGTGCCGAAGGCGACATTGAACCTGTTCCATCCGTTAATTGCGATCACGGCCATTGTGAGGTCGACGAGTTCCTTTTCGGCGAAATGCTTGCGCGCCTCTTCGAACACATCTTCAGGGACACCCGAAGCGGCCACAAGTGTGACCGCCTCTGTCCAGGCAAGCGCAGCACGCTCCTTGGGGGTATAGAATGGCGTCTCCCTCCACGCCGAAAGGGCGTAAATCCGCTGCTCTGTCTCGCCGGCCGCTCGGGCGTCCTTCGTGTGCATGTCGAGACACCAGGCACACCTGTTGATCTGCGACGCGCGGATCTTGATCAGGTTCAGGAGCCCAGGTCCTAGGCCGCTGGATTCGACGTATTTCTCAAGGCCCAACATCGCCTCACGGACGCCGGGCGCGACTTTTCCATAGCTCAACCTCGGTTTCATAGGATTGGGACCGCGCCGCTTCGGTTCTATAAGATGTGCGCCAAAGGACTTCGGGGCAGATCTCGCCATACCCATGTAAGCTCGACGTCCCGAAGGGCTTTGGGGGAGAGCATAAGGGAGCTCCTGGCTCCCCCAGGGGCTGGAGAAGGACCATTGGGGACGAGGGACGCTCGTCGGGAAACCGGTGGCCGGCAGGCCTTGAAAGGAACGACGGTCTACGCTGTAGGGCATTCGACGAGGGAAATCCAGGAATTCATCGGAATACTGCGAGCCCACAACGTGGACACTCTGGTCGACATACGTACGATTCCAAAGTCAAGGCACAACCCGCAATTCAACGGGAACGACCTCGCGCTTTCGCTCTGCCAAGGAGGGATCGGATACATCCACCTCAAGGAACTGGGGGGCCTCCGCCGTCCTGCCAAGGATTCGAAGAACACAGGGTGGCGCAACGCGAGCTTCCGAGGCTTCGCAGACTACATGCAGACTGAGGGGTTTGAGGCCGGCTTGGAGAAGCTCGGGCGCCTCGCAAAGGAAAAGAGAATCGCCATGATGTGCGCCGAGGGGAACCCCTTCAGGTGCCACAGGTCGCTTGTGGCCGACGCCCTCACCGTGCGCGGCGGGAAGGTCATCCACATTGCGAACAGAGGGGAGGGTCGACCCCACAGACTCACCCCGTTCGCCCGAGTCAAGGGAACTGCTCTGTCCTATCCCGCGGAAGCAGCTGAACCAAGGATTCGTCCGAAAGGCTGAGCGGACCTGCGTTGGCCTCGGCAAGGGACAGAGGCGGCCGACCCCAAACATCTTTGGGCCAACCAATAACAGAAGAGGCCGGGACGAGGGTGGCGGATGTCTTCCCAGAAGCCGACCCGGCAGGAAATAGACGTCCGGGGCCTTCCACCGCATGAGAGACATGGCAAGGTGCTAGAGCTCTTCGACTCACTGAAGCCAGGAGAGGTTCTTTCGGTGGTGAACGACCACGAGCCGGTGCACCTGGTGGCGTTCATGAAGCATGAGCGCAGGGACTTCGACCCTGAAGCGTACAGGGCCTACGAAAGGAGGTCGGGTGAGTGGGTGGGGGTGTTCACAAAACGCGTGGGCGTGGCTGGAGACAGGGCTGGTCCGGTCATGACGAGCTTTGGAAGAGAAAGGCAATACAGTGACTCCTCTTTTTCGCCGGTTCCGGTCTATGCGACGCCCTCGTATCGGGTGCTGCTCACCTACATCAGGGCCGGGCAGTTCATCCCTGTCCATACGCCTAACATCGACCTGATCTTTGTGGTGCAGTCAGGGAAAGGCACGGTGGTTGCCGGGAGCGAGAGACAGAGAATATCCCCTGGAGACGTGATAATTGTCCCCAAAGGAGTCAGGCGCGGGATCTTGGCCGAGACCGACATGGAAGCGCTCCATGTGGTCTCTCCTCCTCCCGGCGACTCTGATCACGAAGAGGTCTCCCGGAAGATAGCGGCCGGCTCCTTCGAGTGACCACCCGAGGGATGATGAACGCCTAGGAACATGGCCCTCCCCTTCATGGGCGCCTCCATTGCTTTCATGCTCCTCGCGCTGATGGCGGGGATTTTCCGCCTCATGGCCCAGAACGGGGTCGGTCCCGTGGTGCTGGGCAACCTCTTCGCTCTACACCCTCTGCTGATGGTCTTCGGTTTCATAGCGGGGATGATCGTCACTGAGAGGATAGCAGGCGTCGAACTCCTGCCACATACAAAGCAGACTCGCCTCTCCCTCGCAATACCTCCGTTCATCTTCGTAGGGATGGCGGTTGAAATGCTAGGCTTTCTCTTCGATCTTGCCCTGGCTAGCTATGTCGGCGCGGCGTTGCTCGTGGTTGCATCTCTCCTCTTCCTTTCATTGCTGCGCTCGTTCCTTACGATGGGGCGCGAGAAGATGTCGGTCCTATTCATGGTCGTTTCCGGCGTCGCTCTGCTGCTCTCTGCCCTCCTCTCGGCCTTCTCGCTCCCTGCTGGGAACGTGGGCTTCGTGATGACCCTTCTCCTGTTCCCGGTCGTCTTTGTACTCGGCGAAAGAGTGGAACTGACCAGCCTGGCGACCAAGAGCTCTTCGGACAGGTTCGTCCCCGCGCTCATCATGGTCGCGGTGGCGCTCGGCCTGTTCGGACTGGATGCGTGGTCCTTGACTTCGATGACCCTCGTCGCGTTCGGGTTGACCGGCCTCACCTTCGGGTTCTTCTTGGTTAATGAGAGGAAGGCGCGTCCCAACGCGACAGCCTTGCCCTTCCAGAAATATGTGCGCAACCACGTCGAGCTCGCCTACGTCTGGGGTCTGGCTGGATCTGTGTTTGGGGTAGCCTATTCGCTCTCTCCCTTGTTCGTTTTTTACGATGCCTTCATCCACTCGCTCGCGTTGGGCTTCATCGGGCTGATGTTCCTGGCGCACGGCCCGATAATACTCCCCATGGTGACCCGCAGGCAGTTCGACAACGCGAAGCTTTCCTCCATCCCACTCGCAATCCTCATGGTCGCCCTCGTTACAAGGATAGGTTCTGAGCTTGCGCTTCTGTACGATGGTGCTTGGCTGCTCAATCTCTCCGTTGCGGTTTCAGGGTGGCTGGTCCTCCTCGCCGTCGCGGCCTTTTTCGTTGAGATTCTCCGCGGGACCAGGCGAAGCGGGGCGGAGCGCCACCTAGGCGCCGTCCAAGCGCCAAAGTGACCTAGTAATTTTCGGTAAGGGTGCAGGCGCCTTGCTCAGCCCTTCCCTCTCCTGCCCGCTCTCCCGAGGAGGGGAGTCAGCTCTTTGATTTCCATCTGGTCGAGGCGCCTCACGGCGTCCTCGATTTTCATCCTCAGGCCTTCGGGGACACGGGAGGACGCCAGCCTGTGGAACTTCTCGGCGGCCCTTTCCCAGCTCATGGGTCGAGTGAAGAACCCTTCGTAGTCATCTGCAGATCTTTCAAGAGACCTCCCATCATTCAGACGGACGGCTACGATGCATGGCATGGCGTTCGGAAACTTGGAGCTGAGCTGCTCGTCCGGGCGGACTTCGACCCTTCTGAGGAGGGATTGTATGTCTTCCCCGGCGATCCTTTCTGGCAGGTACTGGCGCGGCATGACTTCGCCATCGAGGAGAGCCGCTGAGAGGATGTATGGAAGGCTGTGGTCAGCCTGCTCCTTGTTCTCTACCACTTTCTTGTTCCCCTCTTCGCCGCCCCCTATGATGTTGTACGCCACGTCGAAGATTCTCAAATCGATCGATTCGACGTCCTCGGCCTTGAACTTGGACTCTGCCTGCATGGCCAAGATGCACTCTATCGCGGACTGGGAATGGACCTCTGCGTTGTACTTCTTCACTATCGTGCGGGTGACGGCTTCGAGATTCTCCCGCTCCCAGTCAATCTCGAACTTGCCAGCGATCGAGTCCATGAACCCCTTGTTCCCCTCGAAGACTTCCAGGGGGCCCGTTATCCCTTTCATGGCCATGAAGACAGCCGTCAACGCGCCGAACGACACGAACGGATAGGCGAGCCCCTTCCAGTTCGAGAGCCTTCCCGTCCGCGTCACCCTCAGGGCGTTCAGCGTGGTGCCGGCGATGGCGATCGCATTGGCTGCTTTCGCAGGGCTGAGGGAGAGGGCCCGTGCGGCGCCCGCGGCCACTGCGTAAGCCCCCTGGGTCGTGTGGTCGAACCCCTTCGCCCTCACAGGCGCGACTTCGCTCATCCTGCACTGGACCTGATAGGCTACAGCCAGCGCCGTGAGGAAGTCTTTGCCGGAAGCCTTCGAGTATTCAGAGGCGGCGAGAACAGGGGCGACGTTGTCGCTGGGGTGGCAGGTCTCGCCCTTCGCGAGGAAGCTGTCGTTGAAGTCGAGGTACCTGATCAGTGCCCCGTTATAGAGCGCGGCCCTGTCCGGGCTCGTCTTCCCGCCTCCTATCAGGGTGCAGAGGGGCGAGCCCCCGAAGTCGTCTTCGAAAGCGCGTATCCTGGCCACGGGCTCTGCCGACAGAGCGCCTATCGCGCAGCCGATGGCATCCAGGACCCGGACCTTCAGTTGAAGGACGGCTTCGTCTGAGAGAGCCTTGTACGTAGAAGATGAAACGAATTCAGCCATCTCCTCGACTAGGGTCATAGGCCCGCCTTCCCTGTTGTCAGGTTCCTGTCCTCACCGGCGTCGGGTCAGCCGCCGCATCAGGCGTATTCGACCTTCTTCCCTTCCCAGATCTCCTTGTCTCCCCAGAGCCTGGTCCTCCAGGCCGCGAACTCGACGACCTGGGAGTGGTCGATGAACAGATTAACGTCGCGCCCGAAGGTGGTCAGGTACCATTTGAAGACCGGAGGGTCGGACGCCTCGAACATGAACACTTTGTGCCCGAACCTGTCAACGAGCTTCTTGATCACGTCCTTCCTCCACTTTTCGGGGGGGAGGTCCTCGGTCAGACCCTCCGACTCCACCATGATCATCTTGGCGCCGGCCTTCAAATGGGCCTGGACCTCGTCCGAGAACTCGCCGAAATCTCTCATCCTCATGGACTCATCGTAGCCTGTCACGTGGGTGCCTGCCCCCGCGCCTATCATCATCGAAACCTCGGGCTTGGGCTTCATCCCTAGCTTCTTGACGCGCTCGACGATCTCCAACTTGTCCTTGAGGGGGATGGGTGCGAGGCCGCTCGATACCTCGACCACGTCGAACCCCAGCTTCCTGCACTCCTCTAGGTACCGGTCGACGGCCCTCTTCCCTTGGACTATCACCCGCTCTACGAACCCGCCAGTCGACACGTAGAGGTCGTGCGCGTGGCAGGCTCTGATGGTCTCCTTCACCCTGCTTCTGTTAAGAAGCCGCATCGACCCGCCGGCGAACTTGTACCCATCCACATAGTCGCTCCAGTCGTCCAGGAGGTCTTTGAGGTAACCGTAGCTGATGGAAGTGTAGTAAGGCCCCCTCATCTCGACGACGCCCACCTGCCTGGGCTTCTTGGGCGGCATGTCTATCCTGATGAAGTCGAACGCCTTCTTCTCTGCGGGCATAAGCCGCCTGAATTCGGGAATCGTATTTACCATTTTCTCTCGAGAGCGACATCTCCTCCGTGGCACCACTGGTAACCTGGCGGGTGCGTCCACGGATTATCGGCGGGCCCGAACACCGTAGGGTGACATGTATGTACGAGTGCAATCTCCTCGAGATAGACATGAGTTGGGCACCACGTGCACGGTGTGCGGGGGGCGTGGCGAGTTCAATCTCGTCATCGCCGAATGGTCTGACCCGAACGCAGCCCCTCAGAGATACACCGCAACGAACAGGTCCATCGAGCTCCCCTGCAAGCGCTGCAATGGCAGAGGCGGGAGTTACGGGTACTGGAACCGCGCTCTTGATTGAGGTAGTGGTCGCTGTGGATTGCCTTCCCACGATTCCGGGCCACCGAAAGTTTTCCTCTGGTTAGGATTCAACCTGAAATATAGGACATGGTGCCTCCTCTTTTGGAATGATAGAGGTCCGGTTGGCAATCCAGAACCCGGCGAACTGGGTAGGGAGTCTGGCCGAGTCTGCCCGCGTCAAGATAGTCGACGTAAAGGAAAGGAAGGGAGTCGTGGAAGACTTCGTGGAGCTCTCGTCGGAGAGCCTTTCACCAGAGGAGATACTTTCTCACCTGAGGGCGACGGCGGGGGTCCTCTCGGCCGACATGACGAAGGTCGACAGGAACAGGGTAATCGGCATGGTCTCTACACACAGTTGCCCCATCTGCTCCACCTTCGCCGGACTGAACTGCTTTCTCATCTCGGCAAACACCAGGGATGACGGGAAGATGGAGTGGAGGCTTTTCATCGGCGGCGACACCGACCTCAAAAAGCTCTGCGGGAGGCTCGATGCCAACGGGGTCAAGTACGATATCCTTGAGGTTTCACGCCATGCGCAGAAGAAGGAGATTACCGCGAGGCAGGAGGAGATCCTGAGGGTGGCCCTTGACCTCGGATACTTTGAATTCCCGAAGAGGATGCATCTTGAAGAACTGGCGGAAAAGCTTGGAATAACGCCTGGAACCCTCTCCGAAATCCTCAGGAGAGCGGAGAAGAACATCATCTCGAACCACTTCGGCACCGCCAGGGAATGACGTCTCAGCTTTCGGCTCCGCCTGCCGCGGGCCATCGTGGGGTCGGCAATGCTTCCGGTTGACAAACCCCCTTCCGGGGGCCAGCCATAGGGTAAGCCAATAGCAGCTCTGATGCCATAATTGTTTGGGGTTAACGCTAACTCCACCCCCTTCACTTCTGTCCTCATGAGTGGTTTGCAAGCTCCGAGTTCCCTTGCGGAGGAACACCGCGGGCTTTTCCGCGAACTCGTGGAACTGGAGTCGGAGGGAGGCAAGACAGGAAAAGCCGTCAACGAGCTTTTGGCGGTCCTTGAGCCGCACTTCGAAAAGGAGGAGGAAGCTGTGATGCCCCTTCTCGGAGCCCTAAGGCCGCTCTCCGAAGGGAAGGCGATACGTGATTATTCCGAAGCGATATCTCTTCACGAGAGGTTCTCGTCAGACTATCCGATGATGCTAAAGGAACATGCACAGGTGAAGAAGCTCATCGAGCGCGTTCGGACGGCGGCAAGGAAGGAAGGCAAAGGCGGCGTTGTAGCGGCGATGGACGAACTCGAGCACCACGCCAAAGTGGAAGAAGAGGTTCTCTACCCGGCCGCCATGCTGGTCGGAGCGTTCGCGAGCGGCAAGGCAAAGGCGAAGGTCTCTTGAGCGTCGTCGAGCCGATAGAACATCTGCAGGAACTCCGTGCGCTGGTTAGTCAACTGGAAAGGGAACACAAGAAGTTCGCGTCCGACATCGACGGACTCGAAGCAAAGGTCCAGGCAGACGAAGCCGACTTGGTCAAAGAGCTCTTCATTCGGTTGCAGGACAGCCTGACCGATCACATGCTGGTGGAGGAATTCGAAGTCTATCCCGAACTCATGCGAAAGAACCTATTCGATGCGGCGATAAGCTCCATAATGCAGCAGCATCACGACGTGACATCCTCGCTCGGCAAGATGGAGCTTTCCCTTCGTTTGGGGAACTTCATAGAATTTCAAGCGGCCCTTGAAGAGCTCGCCGCCGTCCTGCGCGAGCACCAGCCTGCAGAAGAAGAGAAGGTTTTCCCGCTCGCGACGGGTTGAGGGGTGCTCCTTATGGCCGACCCTCGACATTCAGGGCCAAAGGCTAGGCAGCCGAGATTCTGTTCCCTGTGCGCGGCTTCTGGCGTCGTCACCCCGTCGGAGTGGTACCGCGCGACGCAGCTGGAGTACTGCACCTTCCACTACTGGCTCATGCGAGGGCGTGTTGGGAGCCACGCCTATTCGCTGGAAGACTACGCGAACGCGTCGAAAAGATTCGCCTTCAGGGTTTCCCTGCCTTCGAGGGCCGACTGCGAAATGATGCAGAAGGAGGGCGACGGAAAGCACAGTAAGCCCGCCACAGAGCTCGGGACCTGAGGGGACATCCATGTTGAATCGGAGTCAGGCAGGCACCGGCCAGGGATCTGTCCCCTCCACACAGCCGAAAGCCGCGCAGAGGCCAGAGCGGACGCTCACTCTCCTCTCAGTTTCGACCGGAGTACTGTTCGCGTTCATCGGCAGCACGGTCGGCGCCCTTTTCTTGGGCCAGCTGTCCGGGCTGCCCATCGAAACAGGAGCCAGCCTGTTTCCCAGCCACCCCTTCCTGCAGATCTATGGCTTCATCGCGCTCTTCGTCATGGGCGTCGACTACTCCCTCCTGCCCCGCTTCAAGGTGGGGAGACTCCCTTCGCTGGTCCTCGGGTATGCCGCCTATGCCTCGATCACCGCAGCCAATGCCTTCTTTCTGCTCTACTCTATCCTTCCACTCGGCTCGTTTCAGTACGTGACGGCCGGCGCCCTGCTCATGCTCGCTGGCTCGGCGATCTCTCTCTCACAGGTGGTCATCCTGGTCACGAGGCCCTCAGGAGGCTTCCCAGAGGCCAATCCTCTGATCATGCTGTCGTCGATTTCTCTCGTCATGATATCGCTCCTCCTGGTCGCCGGATCGGCGGGATACCCGCTCCCGGGCGGGACGTTCTCTCCGCAGATGGTCTATCTCGCGCTCGTTGGGTTCGCCGGTTCCATGATCTATGCGGTCGAAATCAGGTCGGTCAGCTTCAGGCAGTGCAACTACAGGAAGCAGGTCGCGAACCTGTGCTGGGTCCTGCAGGGGCTGGGCATAGGCGGCATGTTCACGGGGGTGGTGACGAGGAGCAACCTCTTCTCACTGCTCGGAGCGGTCCTCCTCCTCGGTGCGGCCCTGAGCCAGCTGGTGTCCATCAAGATCCTGGAGCTGGCGCACCCGCTGATGTACAGACCCGCGATGACCAAGATGCACTTCAGAATCATGAGATACAACGAGGTCTGCATGCTCCTGGCTTCCGGGTGGCTGGTGTTCGGGTCGCTGATGGGGATGGTCTGGCTGGCGACCGGGACGGGCACCTTCTTTGTCAAGGACTCTTTCATCCACGCCATAGCCATCGGGTTCGTGGGGTCAACCATAACCTGTTTCGCGCCTATGCTCCTGCCCGGACTCTTGGGACACAAGGGGCCGGTTACGGGACTGTCGTTCGGTCCCATCGTCATCCTGAACGCCGGGGTACTGGTCAGAATCGTCGGTGATTTCCAGACACTGACAGCGCGAGCCCCACCCCTCTGGGAGTCCGTGTCTGGCCCCCTGGTGCTGGTGGCGATGGGGTGGTTCCTGGTGATGATCCGAGGGATAGGAAGGCCGAAACAGGCGGCTGCGCAGAGCAGCGTGTCAAGGAAGTTCAGCCTCGCTGAGTCTCGGGGGATTGCGGAAGGGCAGCTCACAGTCTCCACTAGAACGACAAACAGAGAGGTGACGTTCCCGGTCTGGTTCGTCGTTGCGGATGGCTTAATCCATCTCCTGCCCGTCAACGGCTCCTCGACAAGGTGGTACAGGAACGTCTCGAAGAACCCGGGCGTGAAGATCACAATAGCCGGGCACGTCTACCTTGGCACTGCGCAGTCCACTCGGGAGAAGGAGAAGGTGAAGCAGGTGATGGACATCTTCAGGGACAAATACGGGGACAGAAACTGCAGGAATTTCTTCGGAGACCGGACGGATGTGGCGGTGAGCGTTTACGTCCCTTCGCCGTAGCGCTTGTGGCGTCCCTCTCCGAAGCGGGCTCCTCACATGCCTAGGGGAGGGCCTCCTCTGAAGTGCTCTTCCAACAGCTTCTTCTGCGTCTTCCGCAGCGACTCGTAAAGCGTGGGAGGCGCGACATCCATCATTCTTGCTAGGGGTCCGATGCGGATTCTCTTTGGGTAGTCGAAGTATCCGTTTTCGTAGGCAGAGCGGATGAGCCATTCCTGTCGCGTGGTAAGCGCCCTCGTCCTCTTCACCTCTGAAATGTCGCTCACCCTAAAATCGACCCTCAGCCTCCTTAACCTCGCCATGAGCTCTCTCAAGGAATGTTTCGTCCCAAGCACCCTCCACGCGATCTCCCTGCCCGACCCGTTCGATGCGTAAACAAGGAAGCAGTCCGAGTCCGCCACGCACCTCATGACCACTCCTTTCGCTCGCACTATGCCGACAAGTCTGCCGTGGCTCGAATTCGTTATCTCGAGCTCAGATATGTCCGGACTGTTCCGAAGGTACCTGAGTAGCCGATTTTCCAGCTTCCGGTCGACTGTAATCTCGAACAGCTCGAGTATCTCGTCTCGCCTCCGCGTCCCCTTGGAGTTCAGCAGCCTCAACCTCGCTCCGTACCGTCCCGTCACCGCGTCGATCCACTTCTGGTGACCCTCTACAAGAATCGTGGCCTCGATTAGATCCAAGCCTCAATGCCTTCAGCCTTCCGAAACTTAAAGCCTGACACGAAGGCCGAATATGCCTAATTCTGATTAGGTAAAATTCCCATATCTGCTCCGGACATACCTTGGGCCGTGCAGGGCATCCATGATGCGAAGAGCGCGACGAAATGGCTTGAGGGGCAGGTCATTTCGTATCTCTACGGAGGGACAGACGAGCACAGCCTGAGTCGATGCGTGAACAAGCTCATGTCGACATACAGAGTCTCACCGCGAGACATAAAGTCGTTGTTCGAGTCGGTGGAAAACAACCTCACTACCTACTACGGGGGCAGATACCGCCTCGCCTACGGCGCGATGGGAAGGCGATTCGGAGAGACGAGTTTCACAGAGAGCCACCAGAAGAAAGCAATCTTGCAGTCGCTGGGAAACGTAAGCCGAGCGCTTTCGGATTCGAGATGAGGGGAGAGGAGCATGGTAAGACCAGTAGATTACAAGACGAAACCCATCGACCCTGATTTCCTCTCAAAGCCAGACGAGTTCCCGATCACCGGTGAGCATAACGGCCACAAGGTCAGGGCGCAGGGGCTTTCGAGGACGAGCGGCGATGGCAGCCCCTATCCCACCACCCAGGGGATACATGGCAGTCAGGTGGCGGTGGACTGGGAGACGTGCATCGCCGACGGAGTATGCATGGATGTCTGTCCCGTCTTCGTCTTCGAATGGGCCCTCACCCCCGGCCAGGCAGGGACGGGGAAGGACAAGATAATCGAACAGAACACGGACGAGTGGAAAAGCTACCGGACCGATAAGTCAGAACCGATAAGGGAGCCGGACTGCATCTTCTGCATGGCGTGTGAAACCAGCTGTCCAACCCAAGCCATCAAGATCACCCAGCCCTAAAGCGATTAGAGGTGTGAATAGACTAATTGGTTGCTGACGAAACGCGCTTGGACGTCTGTCCCGGCTGCCAGGACCCCATCGACCAGTGCAGGTGCGCTTGTCCGTCGTGCGGCCAGGTCGAGGGGTGCGACTGCGCCATAGGACGAGACATGGCGACGGGAGGATAGAAGGATGAGCTCGAAGACTGTGAACGAACTCAATTGGATGATCGGGGGGGCCCAGGGGAGTGGGGTCGACCTCTCAGCCAGTTCGTTCGCCAGGTCGTGCGCCCTCGCGGGCCTCTGGGTTTACGGGACTAGGGAGTACTACTCGAACATCAAGGGCCTGCACAGCTACTTCGAGATCAGAACGAGCGGCCGGCAGATAAGGTCCAAGGTCGAGGGGGTGGACCTTCTCGCGACTTTCGACGCTGAAACCGTAGTCAGGCACGCAGACGCAGTCAATCCGGATGGCGGGATAATCTACGACCCTGCGGTCTCCCAGACGCCCATCGAGAAGGTCGATACGCTCTACAAGGACGAGGTGAGGCAGATTCAGGCCAGGCTCGCCCAGGAGGGACTCGGTTCGGACGTCGACGCGATTCTGGAGGAGGCGAAAGGGAGGGGGGTCAAGCTCTTCGCCATCCCGTACGGCGCCCTGATCCAAGAGATTGCCAAGCGCCTGGAGACGTCAGAGCTCACTCGACTCAACAGGATTGTGAACGTCCTCGCCGTCTCCGTCTCTCTTTCTCTGTTAGGTCTCGACAGGCGCTACATGGAGGAATCGGTGCGCCAGGCCTTCGCAGCTTCAAGGAAGCAGAAGCTTGTAGAAATGAACCTGGCCGGGGTAGATAGGGCCTACGAGTTCGCCAAAGAGAAGTTCGGCGAGGGAGGCCTTCCTATCAGACTCGCTCCCATCCAGAACAAACCCAGGATGTTCGTGGTGGGGAACCAGGCCGTCGCCCTGGGGAAGATGGCCGGGGGCTGCAGGCTGCAGACCTACTATCCCATCACCCCGGCGAGCGACGAGAGCGAATTCCTCGAAGCCCATGAGAATTTCGACCTGCTAGGCGGGGAGTCCAACGACGGCAAAGGCTCGATCGTGGTCGTGCAGACGGAAGACGAAATCGCAGCCGTCACCATGGCCATAGGCGGGGCGCTCGCCGGTACCAGGGCGGCCACCTCTACCTCCGGGCCAGGTTTCTCCCTGATGGTCGAAGGAATGGGCTGGGCGGGGATGAACGAAGTGCCTGTGGTGGTTACCTTGTACCAGAGAGGCGGACCATCGACCGGCATGCCGACCAGGACGGAGCAGGGCGACCTGAAGTTCGTCCTGAACGCCTCTCACGGGGAGTTTCCGCGGATGGTCCTCTGCTCGGGGGACATGGAGGAGTGCTTCTACGACGCCTTCAGGGCCATGAACTACGCGGAGAGGTATCAGCTCCCAGTCATCCACTTGGTCGACAAGGGGCTCGCCAACAGCAACATGACGATACTGCCCCCCGACCCGAACTTGGTAGACATCGAGAGGGGGAAGCTTATCCTGACTAGCGGCGGTGGTGCGCCCAAGGACGGGGAATACAGGAGGTTCGCGCCCGCCGAGGATGGTATCTCGCCGAGGGCAGTGTTGGGTCTCAAGGGGTACAGGTTCTGGAATACCGGAGACGAGCACGACGAGCTCGGCCACATAAACGAGAACTCCGAGAACAGGATAAGGATGATGAAGAAGAGGATGTCGAAGTTGGAAACCGCAGACAGGGAGATACCTGTGACCGAGAAGGTCGGCTTCTACGCTGCCGCGGGGCGTCCTGACGTCACCCTCGTCAGTTGGGGGTCGTCGAAGGGCGCCATCCTCGAAGGGATGGAACTGCTGGAGAAGAGGGGGATCAAGGCAGAGTTCCTCCAGATCAGGCTCGCAAGCCCGTTCCCCGCGCAGGCGGTGCGCGAGAGGCTGTCAGAGGCGAAGCTGGTCATAGACATAGAGCAGAATTATTCGGCCCAGATGGCGGCCGTCATAGCGGAGAAGACACAGATCAACATCAAGCACAGGGTTGTAAAGTTCAACGGACGGCCGATATCGTGTAACGAAATCTATGATTCGGTTAGACAGATCGTGGCAAGACCTGAAGCTAACGAAAGGGTGATCCTCACACATGGCGCTTAAGCTGGCCGACGTCCGGACGGACCTACACAACGACTGGTGCAGCGGCTGCGGTGACTTCGGGATCGAGGCGTCGCTTCAGATGGCGCTGACTGAGATGAACGTGGACATACACAGGGTCGTCATCTTCTCAGGGATAGGCTGCCATGGCAAGATCGTCCACTGGACCAACGCCTTCGGGATTCACACACTTCATGGGAGGACGCTCCCCTTCGCGCAGGGCGCGAAGCTCGCCAACCCCGGGTTGGAGGTCATCGCCATTAGCGGGGACGGGGACGGCTACGGCATCGGGGCGGGGCACTTCGTTCATTCGGGGAGGCGGAATGTGGACATGACGTACATCGTCCACGACAACGGAGTCTACGGGCTCACCAAGGGGCAGGCCTCTCCGACCCAGAAGCTAGGCGAGCAGACGAAATCCCTCCCCCAGCCGAACATAAACAGCGCCGTCAACCCCATAATGCTCGCTCTCGCGGCGGGGTACACTTTCATCGCTCGCAGTTACGCCTTCGACAACAGGCACCTGAAGGACACAATCAAACGAGCAGTCGCCCACCGAGGCTTAGCCCTTGTGGACGTCCTTCAGCCCTGCCCCACGTACAACGACATCGAGACCAAGGCCTTCTACAGCGGGGAGGATAGGCCCGACCCGTCTACTCACAGGCCGGTACCACGGGTCTACGACATCGAGAAGACAGGCTACAACCCGTTGATCACGACAGACATGACAAACGAAGACGTGGACAAGAAGACGCTGGAAGTAATCAGGATATCCAATGAATGGGGGGACAGGATACCCGTCGGCGTCTTCTACCAGAACGAGAACGTCCCCACCTACGAAGACAGGATAATGCGCAGGGTCCCCTTCTACCTCGACCAACCCCCCGCCACCCAACAGATCCAGCTTCAGAACAAGAAGTCGGCGGTGGACCTCTCCAGCCTCCTGAAGGAGTTGACCATAGGGGGTTGAGGTCGCGTGAACGAGAGGCAGGGCGAGCCCGATTGCCAGATCATGCGGATTACCTGATCGTCGGCGGAGGCGTGGCGGGAGGGCATGCGGCCTATGCGATTAGGAAGCACGACAGGACTGGGAGGATAGTGGTCGTCTCCGATGAGAGGCAGTTCCCGTACGACCGCGTCCCTCTGTCCAAGGAATTCCTTGCGGGGAAGAGGAAGAGAAAGGAGCTCTTCTTCAAGGGGAACTCGTACTATTCAAGGAACAAGGTGGAGGTAATCAGGGAGCGCAGAGCAGAGGCGCTCGACATTTCGAGCAAGACACTGCGGCTTGACAACGGGCAGGCGTTCTCTTACAAAAGGCTGCTACTTGCGACAGGGGGGCGCCCCAGGAAGCTGCAGTTGCCCGGGTCGGACCTCGCTGGGATCTATTACCTGAGGACGCTCGAAGACTGCGACGCCATAAGGAATGCTTCGTCAGGGGCCGGCGAGGCCGTAATCGTCGGGGGTGGGTTCATAGGATGTGAGGTCGCTGCGACGCTCCGCGGCAGGGGCCTGAAGGTTACCCTCGTGGAACTGGCCGACCATCTGCTAGGGGCAGCGATCGACGAAAAGACCGCCGGCTGGATTCAGGGATATCACGCCAAACAGGGTGTGAAGGTCCTGACCAAGACGACTGTCAACGAATTCGTTGGCAAGGACGGGCGGGTGACGGGCGTGAAGCTAGGGGGCGGCCTCGTGGTCCCCGCAGACCTCGTGGTTGTGGGGGTGGGCATAATACCGAATATTGAGGTTGCCCAAGAGGCGGGCCTCAAGGTGGACAGGGGCGTCGTCGTCGACGAGCGCCTCAGGACGAGCGCGACGGGCGTGTATGCCGCTGGGGATGTCGCAAGGTTCTACAGCCCAATCCTCAAGCGCGTCATGAGGGTGGAGCATTACGACTTGGCAGAGAGGCAGGGCGCCGTCGCTGGGTCGAACATGGCGGGCAGAAGGGCTACTTTCGAGGAGCTTCCCTATTTCTTCTCCAACCAGTACGACCTCGAGATAAACGCGTACGGAGACCTGTCCAGCCGGACGTCTACAGTCCTCAGGGGGGGCCTGAATTCCAGCGCGGGTTTCTTACAATTCTACTTCAACGGGAATGTCCTCGACGGGGTCCTCTCCATAAATCGGGATTGGGATGAGATAGAGAAGGCCAAGGCCCTGGTCGAGCGGAGAAAGGCGATTGCCGACCCTTCGGCGGTCGGGGATGAATCGAGGGCCCTGAGATAGATGATAAGAATACAGAAGTCAATCTACGACGAAGCCGAGCCCTCGGACGGAAAACGAATCCTCGTGATGAGGATTTGGCCGAGAGGCATCTCGAAAAGCAAGGTCGATGTCTGGATGAGGGATCTCGGGACCCCGAAGGAGCTGATAAGGCAATGGAAGGACGGAAAGATTTCCTGGAACAAATTCGCGGCCAAATACAAAGAGAGCCTGAAAGGGAAAGAGGGGCTTCTCAGGGGCTTGGCGGAAGAGTCCAGAAAGGGAACGATCACGCTGCTTTGTACAGAGAAGGACCCGACAATCTGCCACAGGTCTCTCCTGAAAGACGCGATAGAGGGGACCTCGAGGGCTGGATAGTCTCATGCGAACGAAAGGAACGGAACCAGAGCTCCGGAGAAGCCTGAGGAGGCTGGCTTGGCAGGACGAGAATTGCCTGGCGTGTGCATGGTTCTCACCCAACGATCCGATCAACGCCGACTTGCTGGAGCGCGGAAAGTGCGTTCATCCGAAGCTAAGGGAGTACAACCTGATAGTCTCAGGACGCGACTGGTGCAATCTCTTCGAGGAGACAACACGGCAAAACATCGATGACCTTCAGGAGAAGGCTATGAAGGCAGAAGAGGAACTAGGACTAGCGCACAGCAGGGCCGAGACGTCGCGGCGGGGTAAGTGAAAGTTGCCTGGCGAATTCGTGAGGGTCGCAAGCAGAAACGAAGTCCAAGAAGGCAAGATGAAGGAAGTCAGCGTGGGTGCGAACAAAATCATGCTGGCGAATGTCGGAGGAGAGTTCTTCGCGATGGGAAACTCGTGCACCCACATGGGCGGACCTCTTGCACGAGGGAGATTGGAGGGCCACGTAGTGACCTGCCCGTGGCACGGCTCGCAGTTCGACGTCAGGACGGGAGCAGTGGTCCGGTCGCCGGCGGAAAAGCCCCAACCATGTTACGAGGTGCGGGTTGAAGGAGAGCACATCCTGCTCAAGACGACTTGAGCTACACGTAGCCGAGAGCAGCGCCCCGGGTCCCTGTCGAAAAACGCGATAGAGGAATCCGCGGGGCTAACTGGCGTCGGACCCCGCATGTCCGCCCGTGTCTTGGCGGCATAGCTAGAAGGGCATCTGCAACATGACTGCGAGGAGTAGAATCACCAGCATCAAGACTAGGTTGGCGGCCGAGACCAACCGGCTCCTCTTCCTGAGCGCTTTCAATTCTTCGAGCCTCTTCTCCCTGGCGAGTTGGATGATCTTCTTCCCAAAGTAGACGTTATGCACGTAGATGAGGAGAACGAGCGCGCCTACAAGTATCACCTTGAGGAGAAGGATGTTCCCTGTGGGGGTGTCGAAGAGGGCAGCGGTCGAGGGGAGGTACCAGGACGCGTTGTAGATGCCTGTGAGGACGAGTATGACCAGGACAATGTTGGTCATTCTTCCGAACCGCTTTGCAATCACCCCCGTAATCCGAGTCCGCTCCGACTCGTCGGCCGTCGTCAGCCGGGACGAAGGCACGACCACCAGCCACATGAAGAACGAGCCGCCCACGAAGAGGACAGCCATGAGGAGGTGGACCCAGAGAATGACGGCGTTCAGGACTTGAGGCAGAATCATGATGAGTCGAATAGGATCGGAGGCGCGGATTGTCTTGGGATTAGGCGTGAGACTTGGGAAGACAAAGCTAGTCTAGTCAACACGTGTTGGGAGAAGGCACGTCGTTGTCAGCGCGTTCTTTTGTCGAAGCGAAGGTGCCGTTTTCATCGACCTTCGATGACCCCTTTGGAAGTGCCCTATTACAGCAATCGCGTACGGCGAGTTTGCCCGGACGCTGCTTGAGTTGGTCGTCGAACTGTGGTCTGTCTGCGAACCGCTCCCCGTTGCGGCACACAAAGCCGCCTCTCCGAACGTTGACCGCTTGCTGCGGGTCGGATTTATCACTACCTAGGTGGGTTCAAATCCAATCGTCGTGGAGCAATCGACGAATAGTCATCCAACGACTGACGAATCTGGGAAGTAGCGTCTTGGGATCCTTCTGGGTCTAGTACTTGATGCCTCTTGATGTGGGTCGGAATTGATGCAGCATAGGTTACATCAAATCTTAGCAAAACCGCAAAAAAGAGTGAATCGGGTTCAAACCTGTCACCGGGATAATTAACCCTCACGTCCAAATCGGCGTCGGGTCTAGTGCGGTGGTTCAAATCGGTCACATGCACCTGTGTTTAGGTTCGATTCTGATCAGCAACATTTGACTTGTGGGCGCTAATCCTGCCCTCGACCGTTGTTTGATTCCGTACCTAGAGCCAAGAGAAGACTTGTTGAATAACTACTGTGTCTATGATAATTCTACCTGGTTGTCTGGCGAGCCACTCCTGTGCGACTTAACATAAATCTGGTCTGATTCGGAGTTATTCAACAACGCTCCA
>JAJYNM010000025.1 GCA_021786335.1 archaeon | reverse complement strand
CCACCCTCGAAAGCTCCCTCTCCGGTTCCCTCGCCCCGGCGGCGCCTGCGTACAGCTCGCACAGGTTCACGGGCGTCGTGGAGACCACCCCTCCCTTTTCCGCCTCGGCCTCCAGGGCCCCAACAGCGGCGCGGTCTTTCCTTATCAGCGCGATCAGGACAGACGTGTCGAGGCAGACCAAGGTCCGACCCTGGCTATGCTTCGGCGGGCCTGAGACGCGCCCTCCTCGTTCTCTTCATCGCTGCTTCTACCCGGAGGGCGAGCTCTTCGTCCGAGGCCGACGATTTCAGGTGCTGCAAGAGCATCCTGGCGCTCCCCTTGCCGGTGGTCAGGCGGAGTATGACCTTGGTGAAAGACTCGTTCGTCAGCCGAGACTTCGCGAGGGCATCGTAGGCCTCGTCGGAGACGGTTATCGTCTTGTGGCCCATGCGACTATATGTGCATGTATGTGTATTTAACCTCGCATGCCAACGCTCTCCTCCGTGGATGCGGACAGGCGCGGACCGAGTCCGCGCTCTACGACGTTTGTTCTGCAAGGGCCGGCCCGGTGGGAGAGGTCAACCGGGGGATGCCCCGCCGCATGGGCTCTCCTGACGGGTGGTAGCCAAGCCTTCTTCCATGTGAACTTGAAGTGGCATCCTTCTCTCTGAATCGTCTACAAATCCTCCGAGGGAGCAGGGGTGCTATAAGCGGTCTAGGATATTCAATTAGATATCGTAAATGGTGCTCCGTTGCACGAACGTAGTGTCTGAGATGACCTCTGCTGGGGCAGTGAGACCGGCCTACGCCGTCGCGACGAACCCGTTGTAGATGGACGCCTTCATCGCCACCTCCTTGGCCATGTTCACGAACTTCCTGGCGGTGACGTACTCCCCGAAGATGCGTTTGATGACAGAGAAGGCCCCCTCGACCCTCCACCCGTACCCGAACCTGTGTGTCCTCGACCACGCCTTCGGCCTGAGCGCCTGCTGCTCTATGACCGCCTTCTTCCTCGCATAGCTCCCGTCGCACCTCGGCACCGAGGTCTTGGCCACCCTGATGACTGGCCTGATCCCCTCCTTGGCGAGGAAGTTGAAGTTCGCCTTCGAGTCGTAGGCCCCGTCGGCGAGGACCCTCCTTCCTCACCCTGACGCTCTCCTCCGCCTTCCTCACCAGCCTCTTCAGCCTCCTCCCGTCCCCGACCTTCTCCGACGACACGTCCATTGACACCTCCTGCCTAGTCTTCACGTCCACGGCGAAGTGTATCTTCAGGTGACCCTTCTTCACCTTCCAGAGGTAGAGCCGTCCCCACCACCGCACCACCACCAATCGGAAACGGCCACCACCAGACCGAGGGGAGATTTCATCTGCTCGAATCCACGCTCCGACCACCACCAGTCCTGAAGCCGGTTTGACGGTCGTTCCGCCGAGGTGGGAGGCTGGGTGGGTGGATTTGTGCTGGAAATCCACCCCGCCGAGGCGGGATTTGTCTAGCCGGTATGTCGCCGGAGGTGAGGGCTCATTTTGGGCTCCTTTTTCGGGTGAGAGCCCACCTTGGCCGAGGTGGAGCCAAAGAACGCCACCCCAGTCAACAGCGCTGTTAGAATCTGACGTCACAGAGCCTGGTGCCGGCAAGGACAAGCCAAAGTCGAGGGGAGAGAAGGGCGGAGCGAGGGTCACGGTCGACGGCGAGACAATGACGGTCAAAGAGATGCAGAAGAAGATGGGGAGCCCCGGGAAGGATTTTTCCAGTCGAGCAGGTCCTGGGCAGGCCCCGCGGGGGCACACTCGAACCAAAATCATTCGATTACGGAGTCAAATCGTGCAACACACCAGTAAACGGTCGCTCTCGACTTCCGCGCCCAGCTGAGACGGATATCGGAGACCTTCGGGGAGGGGGAGTTCACCGCAAGAACGCTTTCGCAGGCCCTGTCTCGCTGCTATGAGGGCAACCCCGAAATGCTGCACAGGGCGAGGCGGGAGCAGATCAATCGGCCGTTTGAACGCGGGGTGGTTATACTCTAACCTCGAGTCTCGTGGACCAGAATCCCGCGGAAGAGCGCGCTGGCCGCTTTCATCACTATGAAAGAGAGGAGAAACACGGTGGCGAACACCGCAACTATACCGAAGGCTTCGATCCCGAGCTGCAGCAGGGCAGCGGTGCCTCCTCCGAACAATATCCCGTTCGGGAGGGAAGTCCCCGATGCCGCGGCGAAGTCGCTCTGGGTAAAGAACGCTATCATGAGCACCCCGAACAGACCGCCCACCAAGTGGCCCGGCAGCAGCCCCACAGGGTCGGCAAGCCACTTGCGTTTGGCGAAATACACTTCTGCGGCATAGAATATGGGACCGCAGAGGGCCCCGAGTATCATGGCGCTCCCCGGGCTGACGAATCCCGCGACGGGGGTGATCACTATCAGCCCCATGAGCACTCCGTTCGCCATGTTGATGAGCCCTGGGTTCGCTCTGGTCCTCCACCAGACGACTAGCATCAGGGAGAGGAAGCTGGTCGAGGCAGCCAGAAACGTGGTCAGGACGACGGTCGTTGCGGAGCTGTTGAAGGCGAGGACGCTCCCCGGATTGAACCCGAACCACCCTACCCAGAGGAGGAGTATGGCGAGGGTCAGCCAGATTGGGCTGACGTTAATGGAAGCCTGGGGGCTTTCTTTGACCCCCGCCCTCCTTTCTTCCTGCCAGACTGCGACCAATATTGCGAGCCCCGCGGCCCCGGCCGCCCCGTGGACCACCAGCCCGCCCGCGAAATCCCTCATCCCCATCGCGTAGAGCCAACCGGTGGGGTTCCAGATCCAGGCCGCTGGAAGGTTCCAGATCACCAGAAAGTAGATCACAGAGAAGAAGGCGAAGACCTCGAGCTTGACCTTCCGCAGCACGACTACTCCGACGAGGGCGAGGGTCACAGTGGCGAATGCGGTTTCAAAGAGGAAGTAGGTCCCCGTGGTCAGGCCCGTCGCGAAATACTGCGGAGCCATGGACCACCATGTCCCCGAGAGGAGACCTGAGCTGCTCCCTGAGAACCCCCCGAGGAAGAACCCGGGGCTGTACCACGGATCCCCAATCAGCCCGTTTCCGATCGTAGGCGCGAAGGCGGTATTGAACCCCACCACGGCCATCACGACGAAGCCGATTCCGGTGATGAGCATGGTCTTCAGGAGGCTTGTGTTTGAGAACTTCTCCCCCAGCTCACCCACCTCCAGGAGTCCCACCGCCGGGGTCATGGTGAAGACAAGGAGGCCCGAGATCAGAACGAACAGGTTGTTGGCGTCAATGTCGACGGCCACGGGCTAACGCCCTGAGATGACTCGCTTTAAGCGAACTGCCTGGATTCGCCATGTCCCGCCGCAGGGGTCAACGAGAGGCGGCAAGGACAAGCTGCGCCCTTCGCAGCCTCTCCCCGATGCACTCCCGGACGAGGTCGCATGCCTCCACGATACGGCTGTCGCTCACCGAATAGAAGATAGTAGTCCCTTTTCTCCTCGTCTCCAGGAGCCCCTGCTGCCTCAAGACCGCCAGATGCTGGGAGAGGTCAGCTTGAGGGATTTCAGTCGACTTGGACAGGCTGCCGACGGAGCACTCCCGCCTGGATGGTGATGATGACCGGGAAGAACCCGGGGAAGCTCGGCATCTACGGCTTCCGCCACCGAAGTCCTGTGGCCTCTGCCCCGCCTGCCCGCAGGCTCGACGCCCGAGCACTACGTCGGCGTCACGGCCAGCGAGCCGAGGAAGACAGGGACCTTGGCCTTGTCGAGGACGAAGCAGTCGTGCAGGTGCCTGGGGGTGCGTGCGGCCTTGAACCCCCACTTCACTTCGACCCCGACCTGTTTCTTTCCTTCCAGCGAAACGACATCGACCTCGCTCCCGTTCTTCCAGTAGTACGCCGAGCAGGGCCTTGCGATGTGCGATGCGACCACCCCCTCCACCACCGCTGGCTCGTCGGCATCGACTCCGGCGTATCGAGCTAGTGTCTTCGCGACGAAGGGGTCGACGAAGTGCAGTTTCCTGTTCTTCCTCGGCACGACCTGGCCGTCCGGCCGGATGAACTCCAGCACCGTCAGCAGGAGGAGGTCGCGCAGCGTC
>JAJYNM010000071.1 GCA_021786335.1 archaeon | reverse complement strand
CAGGGCCGAGGGGGGTCCGAGCTTTACCACGCGCCCCGTCGCGAGGCGCCGCTGAGGTCGAATGCCGTCCCCTCCCCTGAGGCCGCGCCCATGTCGAAGGAGCCCTCGTCCTCCACGGTCTCCCCTCGGCGCCGGCGGAGGAAGAGGACCGCGACAACCACGGCGGCTATCGCCCCACCGACAATGCCGCCCAGGTAGAGCTTGTCTGAGAGGATGCGGGACAGGATCGAGGGGTGAGGCGTCACCGGGGGGCCCACGACGAAGACCTGGGTGGTCGAGTTGACGGAGCCCACGATAGGGTCCTTGGCGGTGACTGTGATTTGGGCGATACCGAGCCCGGTAGGTGTGAACGTCGCAGACGCCGAACCGGTCGAGTCGGTAGTGGATGTAGCAGGTGAAATCGTCCCCCCGGTCGCAGACCAGGTGAGGGAGGCCCCCGCGAGAGGAAGGCCCTGATACTGCAGGGAGTAGTAGACCGCGTCGGTCTCGTTGGTGTAGATGGTCTGATGTATCGGCCCCAGACCGTACGTCACTCCCAGGATGGTCGAGGAGAACTTCGTCGAAGCGGCGAAAAGCCCGTTCGAGATGGCTGTGAACGTCCCCTCCGTCGCGCCGTTCAACGGGACGGTGGCGTACGCGAGGTCCGCCCCCTTCAATATGGTCAGGGTGACAAGCGCCTTTGAGAGGGTGGTGTTGGAGAACGACACGATCACGTCCTGGGATGTCCTGGCGTCGGCAGGGATCCCTCGAGAGTCCTGGAGTTGGACGACTATGCTCAAGCTATCAGCGGTAGGAGAGAAGAGCGCGTGGCCGTCGGCGAGATAGATCCCGAGCTTTGTCGGAGGGATGCTCACGGTGGTCACATTCACAGTGGACGAAACGAAGTTGGCAGAGGACGCGGTGATGAGCGCAGACCCCGCAGCTGCGGAGGTGGTTATCGGCACCGTGACGAAGGTCTGGCCGGCGGGGATGAGGACGGGTCCGGAGACGTCTATCGACACGAGGTCTGGCCTCGAAGAGGTGAGGATGACGGACGTCCCCGTCTGCGAGACTGCAGGGTCCGTGTTGTTGTATGCGAGCGAAACGGTCAGGACGTCATAGGTCTTCCCGTCGGCCGGGAGATTAGGCGGGACAGTGAGCTGGAGCGTATTCGGGTTGTCGTTGACGCCGGCGACCGTCACCGCGGCCGTGGCGCTGACGTAGCCTGAAGCGGAGGCGGTGATGAAGGCAACCCCGCTCTGCTGTCCGTTGACGCTGATGGACCCGAATCCTATCGTCTGATTCACCGGGATGGTGGTGCCTGTGGCCTCCAGGATGGATGTGTCTGAGGACGTCAGCTGCACCTTTGCGTCCTGGGTCGTCCTGGCGGGGAGGCCGGCCGCGTCAAGCACCTCCACGGCGACATTCGCGTTGGTCGGCGTGCCTGCGAGGAGTTCGCCAGGAAGCGGGAAGATCCTGAGCTGGGTCGGGAACCCCCGCGGGAGGCTTGTGGTAAACGATACCGAAGCAGCCTGGAAGCCCGGGGCCACCGCCGTGACCGTGCTGTTGCCTGGGGTCTCGGTGGTGATGACGTTCGCGATGGCGTACTGCTCCCCTGCCGTGATGTTCAGCGTAGGCTGGACGAACAGCACGGCGGAAGACGAAGAGAGGTACACCTCTGTATTCACAGGGAATACTACGGGGCTGCCCTGGGCGTCGTTCACCGACACCACGAGGGCCGGAAAGGAGGACGTGCCGTTCGCGCTGGTCGGAAGGTCGGATGGGAGCGGGGTGAGCGACAGGTATCCGTAGGTGTCCGACGGGCTTGCGGCGTAACCTCTGGCCACGATGCTAAGGATGAAGAGCGCGACCAGCATCGCGATGGCAGTTCTGCTTGGGGTGTTCCGCATCATCTTGTGGTTCGGACGTTCCAAGATATTTCAGCTACAAGGAACCCGGGTAAGAATTCGCAATCCATGTCCCCCCGCTACAACAAGCTCAGGTGCATGACCGCCTGGGCGATGAACACCGCTACCATGGCTATGACAACGAGGGCGAACGCGTGCTTGAACCCGTCGGCGACGCTCCCTTCCCCCATCTTCCCCCCCACCATCCCGATGAACCAGCTCTCGAAGACCGCCACGGTCAGGAGGACGTCGATGGACCCCTTGTCGACCGCGGGCGCGGACGCTGCGGGTGTCCCTGTCGGGCCCAGGTTGATCGGCGTGGAGATGAAGTAGGCCATGATGAAGGTGGTGACTATGACCATTATGGCCGCGAAGTAGTTGATGAACAGGTAGGGCTTGAGCGACGAGCGCTTCTCGCTCTCCAGGTCGTTCATCTTCCTTGTGAAGTCGGCAAGGTCAGAGAAGCTCTTCACGGTGCCGCCACCGACGTCGATCACCTCGGTGAGGAGCATCCCCGCCTCCCGCGTCACCCAGCTCTTGACCCCCTCGGCGAAGGTCTTGATGACTTGGACCGTCGACACCCCCCATGTGACCTGGGCGCTCATCTTCTTGACGTGCTTGGAGAGGAGGCCGTAGTGCTTGTCTGCGAGGGACTGGATGGTCTGCTCCGGGGAGAGCCCTATCTTCCTCCCTTCGGATATGTCCCGGATGAAGTCCGGGAGGGCCTTCTCCAGCGCGTTCTTCTCGCTGGCGGCCCTGATGGCCACGACCATCGGCGCGGCCGTCGCGCCCAGGAGCGCCACCGAGGTATGGAAGAAGAGGTCTAGCGGGAGGGGGAGCGCGAACAGCAGGATCCCGACAGGCACAGACAGGCCGAAGGCCTTGTACGGCCTGTAGTCGATGAACGGGTACCTCGCCTGCACCGCGTTCAACATGTACATGAAGAGCATGGAGAACGCTGGGACCCCCACGAGCCCGAAGACCTCGATCCCCTGGAGCCCTGACGAGCTGTGGCTGATCAGCGCCTGGGACTGGAACAGGACGAAGAGGCTTATGCCCAAAACGGAGGTGATGGTGACGTACCCCTCGGCGAGGGTGCCGATGGTCTCTGAAGCCTTCTTGACCTTGATGGACCTCGTCTCGTAGATCTCCTTGAGCTTGTTGTTGAGGAAGGAGTTCATGTCCCCCCCTGTCTTGATTATCGTCGTGTACCCGTAGAGGAGCTCAGCGAAGGGCTTGTTGGGGTTGGTCTCGGCCGCCTTCTCGAGGGCCGTGACAGGGTCCAGGCCGAACACGTCGATGTCCAGGAGGATCCTCTTCGCTTCCTTGGCGGCGTTGGGGAAGATGCCCGTCATGTTGGCGATCCGACGAAGGGAGGCGATTGGTGAGATCCCCCCTCCCGCCAGGACGACTATGAAGCCGACCACGAAGGGGAGCTCGTTCTCGAGGGCGGCCGACCTAGAGCCCTGGCTTATCCTGGGCGACCTCATTATGAGGAGGAAGACCAGCGGCGGGGTGGCGGCGAAGGCGCCTGATATGAGGAGGAGGAACGGGTTGGCCAGCGCGAGGGCGATGCCGAGCTCCGCGGCGAAGATCAGCGCCGAGAGGACGCTCCCGAAGAAGGCGAGCGAGATGAGGCCCTCCGGGGTGATGCGCATGTTCGAGCTCAGGATTTCGTCTCTGAGCCAGGGGCTGTTCTCGGCTATGCCGTTGGAGTACCGCCCGAACAGCTTGTACGAGAACCCTGAGACCAGGTCAAGCGAATCCAGGTTCGGCTTCGGCTCCGCAGCGGGTGATCCAGTACGCTTCAAAGCTTGAACCCTTCCGCAGCGACCGCCTCCGGAGTACCCGCGATCCCGAGCTCCTTGGCGGCTCTCTGGAATACCGGCGCGGGCCTTGCGGAGTAATCTTCGAGGACCGCCGAGACTTCGCGGAAGTTGCGGACCCCCCGCTCCTGGAGCCATCTGAGGACGACGGACCTCCTATTGAGTTCCTCTGTGATGTCGGCGAGGCTCATCCCAAGGTCTTTCGCGAGCCTGTTGAGCTTGGGGCTCGCTCTGAGCTCAGACGACCTGAAGGTGTCGGTGGCCGGGTTCCACTTGAAGGCGTTGAAATAGTCCCCCACCTTGACGATCTCGTCGACCGACACTATCCTCCGGACGGCGCGGAAACCCCCGCCGGGGTTGGGGATGGATATCCTGCGCACGGTGAAGGTAAGGTCGAGAAACGGGATGAAGGCGGGAGGGACGTCCATGGGCTTGGAGGTGAGCCTCTGGATGGCGGACTCCACGTCATCGGCGTGAACCGTGGAGGCGCCTCCGTGACCGGTCGAAATCGCCTGGAACAGGACGTATGCTTCTTCCCCCCTGACCTCCCCGACCACTATGATGTCGGGACGCATCCTCATGGCCGCCTTCACGAGGTCGAAGAGGTTCACCTGGCTGGAGATGTCGACATTCGTACCATAGTTCTCGCGAGCGAGCAGAGCTGACCAGTTGAAGTGGGGGATGTTGACCTCCTGGACCTCCTCGATTGTGACTATCTTCGAGTTGGTCCTGGTGAGTGTGAGGAGGGCGTTGAGGAGGGTCGTCTTGCCGGACCCGGTCGAGCCAACAATCAGGCTGGTCGCCTTGTTCTCCATGAGCAGCCAGAAGTAAGCCGCCATCCTCTGGTCGATGACCCTGGCGTTCAGGAGGTCTATGATGGTGAGCGGGTCCTCCCTGAACTTCCTGACTGTGAGGGTGCTCCCGTAGGGCGATATCTCCCGCCTGAACGTAGCCATCAGCCTGTGCCTCCCGGGGAGGGTCCCCTGAAGGATGGGAAATGCGGTGGAGATGTGCTTCCCGGCCATGTGGGCGAGCCTGGTGATCAGGTTGTCGAGCTCCGCGTCCTTGGCGAACACCACGTTCGTCGCAAGACTTTCGAAACGCCTGTGGTAGACGAAGACTGGCTTGCCGACGCCGTCCACCGAGATGTCCTCGATGTTGGGGTCCTTCAGCATCGCGTCGAGCACGTCGAAGCCGACGAGGTCCCTCTCCGCGAAGTAGAGTATCTTGGCCCAGGGGAGGGGGGCGACCTTGATCCCGTACTTCGCGACGATGCGCTTGGCCTGCTCGGCGAAGTACTTCTTCGGGTCGACGTCGGTGCGCGGGATGGTGAGCTCGGTCTCCAGCTTGTCGAGGATGTAGCTGTAGACGTTCGCTTCGCCATGGGTGAGCGGGACCTCGTCGAGGTAGTACTTCCTCCCCCCGCTCTCGTCCTCGACTATCGCGGCGTAGG
Source organism: archaeon (assembly GCA_021786335.1). The sequence goes on along the minus strand of JAJYNM010000071.1, from coordinate 17,455 downwards.
CGTAGGGGTTGGTGAGGGGGTACCGGTCGAGGAGCCTCCCCCCGGCTGGGACGGGGGTGCCGGTGAAGGGGAAGCGGACGACGAAGCTGCGCTTCTGCTGGACCTCCCCCGCCTGCCCTCGCTTCTTCCCCCCACCAAAGCCTATTTTCATTGCTGGTCACTATGTGTAGAGGGTGGTGACGTACGGCGAGTTCTGGCCGTAGTTCTGCGTCTGGGTGTCTGGGATTCCAAGCCATCCATGAGACGACAGGAAAACTGCCGCGGTCGTGCCTGATTCAATCGTCCCTATGTTGTTAGGGGTCAATGGGGCGAACGTTCCGTAGTTCAGAGAGGCGAATACGATTGTGACCACTTTGTCGTAGGGGAGTAGGAGTGGGGTGTATGTTGTCATTATGACATTTTGATTGAGGCTATCTGTCTCATTGGAGACTATGTACCATGCGACGTTGCTGAAACTGTTACTGTGACTCCAGAATTGGAGCATCAGCGTGTACTCGTCTAGGGTGATGTTCTGCTGTTGCTGGTTGAGATTCGTAATCTCGACTGAAAACGCTACGGGCCCCGCCTTCATGGTGCTCGACGGAATCGTGAAAGCTGGTCCTAGCTTGTCAAGGCAGTATCCTGCGTTCCCTGCCAATGTGGACGTGCAAGATGCTACAGAGTAGTATGTGTATGACTGGAAGTGCAGGTACAGGTCCCCAATCGCTCCGCTGGACAACGCCCTCGCAGCCAAAGACGTAGCCGCTGCAGGATAAGTGGCAGAGAAAACCGTCCCTCTCTGCGTCACGAGCTTTATCGTGTACACATCACCTGATACTGGCGTGTAGCCTGTGTCGATCACCCCGCTCCCCCCGCCCACGTTGACCCAGACAGGGAAGGGAGTGCCGTTGGTGCAGCCGCTCGGAAGCCCCACGCCCATGCACTTCAGGGTGGCCCCGGACGAGCCCAGAAGGTAGAGTGAAGTGATGTTCACGCCAATCCCGCCCGTGTTGTTCGCGTAGACGCTGATGTGGCCTCCGGTCGTCAGGGCTGTGGTGAGCGAGAGCGCCTCCTCGGCCTGGCTTGAAATCCCCCCCGCCCTGGCCAGGAGAGCCTTCGTGTATACCGTGTTGGCCTGGTTCACATAGAGGAAGTACCCCGCGCCCACCGTGAACAGCATCGCGAACAAGAGCACGGCCGCGATGATGCCGGCGACGCCTTTTCTCCTGCTATTCAGCCTGGGGATTTTCGTCTTTGGTCCACCCTATCCGTACTGCGTATCGTTCTGGGAGAAGGTCACGGTGTTCCCATAGGATGCCAGGATCACGGCAGAATAGACGACGTTCGAAGAGAACGTCTGCCCAAATGACGGGCATCCAGTCTGCGTGGGAGGGATTGTGAGCTTGAGGGCCAGAGTGGTGCCTGGCTTCGCATCCGCGGTCGAGAGAAGAGGACTTTCATAGGTAGAGGCTGCGGTCTTGCACTCCCCGGTGCTGGTGCTGAGGAGGTCGTAGACGTTGTCTGTCTTGGTGGACCCGCTGACGGTATAGTTGTAGAGGAGGTCTATCTTCTTCGCAGAGTCATAAAGCCTGACCTGGACGAGCTGGAGGGGGACGTTCCCGTTGTTGTAGAGCCAGACGGTGGCGGCCGAACCTGCGCTCAGGTCCATGCTCACCACGACGAACTTCTCCTGGAGGTAGTTCGCCGTCGCGCCGACGCTCTGCCCGTACGCCTGCTCAGCCGTGCCTGCCTGGTTGTCGACATACCCCCATACCGCGAAGCCCGTGATGAGGGTTATGGCGATGAGGAGGACGCTGGCGACGAGCTCGGAGATGGCACGCCTTCTCGTCTTTGATACTCTCAAACGAACATGAAACGGGCTTTCTCTTTAATTATCGGTTATGGACTTGAAGTCTGGATTCCGTCTCCCGGAATGGGGCCGACTCGCCGACGGAGGGCGGGCATCGTGAAAGGGCGTCGGGCAGACTGGTGCCCGTAGAATAGCACGAGCGGGGTGCGGCGCCACAATGGGTTTTATTCCCGCCTAAAGAGACAGACCGCGTGCCGTTGAGCTTCAGAAGGCTGAAGATGCCAGGTGTGATTCTGGTCGGGGCCAAGGACTTCAAAGACGACAGGGGTTGCTTCGCAGAGGTCTTCAGGGAGTCGCAGTTCGTGGAGAACGGGATAGGGGCTAGGTTCGTCCAGGACAACCACTCGCACTCGGTCAGGGGAGTCCTGAGAGGCCTTCATTATCAGTTGAACCCCGGCGCACAAGCGAAGTTCGTATTCGTCACGGCTGGGGAGGTCTTTGATGTGGCGGTCGACCTGAGAAGGGACTCGCCCACCTATGGGAGATGGGTGGGAGAAACGCTCTCCGCCGGCAACCGCAGGGGGCTTTACATCCCTGAAGGGTTTGCGCACGGGTTCTGCGTCCTGTCAGAGAAGGCTGATGTGATCTACAAGGTCACCCGCGAATATGCGCCGGAGCTCGAACGGGGGATAAGGTGGGACGACAGGGAGCTCGGCATCGCATGGCCTGTCAAGGAGCCCATACTGTCTGAGAGGGACTCCTCCTTGCCTACGCTGCGAGACGCGGAGAACAACTTCCGATTCTCGGAAAAGACGGACGTGGTGGCCGCGTGAAACTCCTCGTAACCGGGGGTCTGGGCTTCATCGGGAGCAACTTCATCAGGCAGGCAATCGACGACGATTCGTTCTCCAAGATAGTCAACATAGACGCCCTCCGCTACGGCTCGGACCCGAGGAACCTAAAGGACCTGCGCGAGAACCGCCGGTACGAGTTCGTCAAGGGGGACATCGCCGACTCCGGGTTCGTCAAAAAACAGTTACGCGGGATCGACGCGGTGGTGAACTTCGCTGCGGAGTCCCACGTCGACCGCAGCATTGCGAGTCCCGCACCGTTCGTAAGGTCGAACATCATAGGAGCGTACAACGTCCTCGAGGCGGTCCGCAGGAACGGCGTCAGCATGTTCGTCCAGGTCTCGACGGACGAGGTTTACGGCTCCGCGAAGGCGGGAGAGTCCTTCGATGAGGAGAGCAGGTTGAACCCGAGCAACCCCTACGCCGCCACCAAGGCCTCAGCAGAGGCCCTGGCCATGTCGTACTACAAGACGTACGGGACGAAGACGATAGTCACAAGGTGCTCGAACAACTTCGGACCTTACCAGTTCCCTGAGAAACTGATTCCGAAGGCGATAATCCGCGCGCTGAAGGGGATGAAGATCCCGATATACGGCAAGGGGGAACAGTCGCGGAGCTGGATATACGTCCTCGACCACGTGGAGGCCCTGAAGCGCGTCTTGTTGAAGGGGAGGCCAGGCGAAGTCTACAACATAGCGGCCTGGAACGAGCTGACGAACCTGGACCTCGTCGACAAGGTCCTGTCCATCATGGGCAAAGACAGAGGACTCGTCGAAAACGTCGAGGACAGGCCAGGGCACGACAAACGGTACTCGATTGACGCTTCGAAGATACGGCAAGAGCTCGGCTGGAAACCCAGACATGGGTTCGACGTAGCGCTCCGCGAGACCGTGGACTGGTATCTTGGCAACAGGTCGTGGTGGGGGCGACTTGCGACAAAGAGCGCGCTGCACGAAGCTCCTTGGAAACTGTGAAAACGGGGATGAAGATACTTCTCACGGGGTCGACGGGGCTGGTGGGAAGGGAGCTCGCCTTCGCCGCGGCCAAGGGCGGGTCCGAGCTGGTTTGTGCACACCACGCCTACCCGCCGGAGGCCGGGATGCCGGTCCTGCTGGACCTGGGCTCTTCAGACAGCATCAGGAAAGCCCTCGCGGCAAACAAGCCGGACGTAGTCATCCATGCCGCCGCGCTGACCGACGTAGAAAAGTGCGAGTCGGACAGGGAGCTCGCCCTGGCGGTCAACGCGAGAGCCACGGAAGCCATCGCAAGGGAGGCGAAGAGGGCCGGCTCGCACCTCGTCTATGTCTCAACAGACTACGTCTTCGACGGCTCAAAGGGGTCGTATCGCGAAGGAGACGAACCGAACCCGGTCAACTTCTATGGGAGGTCGAAACTGATGGGGGAGTTCGGAGTAGAGCGCTTCGCGGACAGCTGGTGCATTGCCCGGACGAGCACCCCCTACGGCCTCCATCCTAGGCGTAAGAGCTTCCCTGTGGTCGTGGCCGAAGCGCTCTCCGCCTGCAGAGAAATGAAGGTCGTGGCAGACCAGCGCACCTCCCCCACGCACACGGCGAATCTCTCGATGATGATCCTGGAGCTGGGCGCGAGAAGGTTCCAAGGCACCCTCCATGTCAGCTCGTCCACGGGCATCTCCAGGCTCGAATTCGCCGCGCGCGTCGCAAAGGAGCTCGGGCTGGACGAGGGCCTCCTGGTGCCCGCCAGTCGCGAGCAGGTGGGCTGGCGCGCGATTAGGCCGAAGGACACGTCGCTGGACGTGTCCAAGGCTGCCTCGTGCCTTGCGGCCAAGCCTGAAAGCCTGGAGGAGTCGCTCAGGAAGTTCATCCCCTCGTTGAAGGGTCAGCTGGCGCGCTCCGGCGCCCGGGTGGATAAGTAGAATAGCCGGTGTGGATGGTGCTCTGACCACTTGAAAGGGCTGCTCTTGGCCGGAGGGCACGGGACGAGGTTGAGACCCCTGACCTTCACCGGGAACAAGCATCTCCTCACAATAGCGAACAAACCGATGATCCTCTACGGACTGGAACACCTGAGGAACGCGGGGATAACCGACATGGCGGTAGTCCTCGGCCCGACGAGGGAGGGGATAGTTGAGCTCCTCGGCGACGGGTCAGACTTCGGCGTCAGGGTCTCGTACATCGAGCAGCCTGAGCCGAAGGGGATCGCCCACGCGGTGCAGCTGGCGGAGAGGCGCATGAAGGGGGAGCCCTTCGTAACGTACCTGGGGGACAACCTTCTGAAGCAGGGGGCCGGGGCGTTCGTGGAGCGATTCGGGCGGAGCGGGGCCGATTGCGTCATCGGGGTGTGCGCCGTCAGGGACCCGTCGCGGTATGGCGTAGTCGAGATGGAAAGGGGGCGCGTCGCCAGGGCCGTGGAGAAGCCCAAGAACCCTAAGAGCAACCTGGCCCTGGTGGGGGTCTATGTCTTCGGGCCGGCGGTCTTCGAGGCGGTCAGGAAGATCGCGCCCAGCCCAAGGGGGGAGCTTGAGATAACGGACGCGATACAGTGGCTGATCGACAGCGGGGCGAGGGTAGAGGCGCAAGAGGTCACAGGCTGGTGGAAGGACACCGGGACGGTCGAAGACCTGGTCGAAGCGAACCGCCTCGTGCTGGACGACTTGAAACACCAGGTCAGCGGCTCTGTCGAGGACGAGTCCAACGTCCACGGGAGGGTCTCCGTCGGCCCGGACAGCGTCATCAAGAGGGGCGCGGAAGTCCGCGGCCCTGTCATCATAGGGAAAGGTTCAGTGGTGGGCGAGGGGGTCTACGTCGGCCCGTATACGAGCATAGGCGACAGGGTGGTATTGAAGAGCGGCGAAGTGGAGAATTCGATGATAATGGACGGGTGCACCATAGACACGAGCGAGCGGATCGTGGACAGCCTGATAGGGCCGAACTCGACGGTCTCCTCGCTGGGGGCGGCGCGCCCGAAGGGGAAGCGGCTCGTGGTCGGCGCCCAGTCCACCGTCGAGCTGTGACCGGGAAAGCCGCACTGTCAGGCTGCTTCAGAGTTCGCGGTCCAACCATCGGCGCGCCCGTCAACCCCGACCGATGTCGCGCCACGCGCCGTCTGGCTCTGTCGAAGACCCCGACAAAGACTCCCGGCGGGGGCTCGTTCGCTCCTCGTCGCCTTGCGAGTGTCTAACACGCTCGGCGGAGCTGCGAGTTTGCCCGTTGAGGGACGACTTCTGTCGCTCTACCCCGTTAGGGGGAATAAGCTTCCCTCGAGCTGGGTCCGTAGGTGAGTCTCATCCCGTCGACGACGCCGTAGCAGAGACCTTTCAGCTCGTCAGGGTCCGGGTTAGGGAACTTTCGCAGGACGCGGAACAGCAGCACCCAGGGGGTCGAGAGGGCCACCGTCACGAGCTGAAACCGCCTTTTGAGGAGGAGGCAGAGGACGAACCTGTTCCTCATCATGTAGTATTCCTTGAGCCCAGGGTACTGCTTCGAGGTGGACGACGAAGCGTGGGAGACGTACGACTCCGTGAGGCATGACAGCGAGTAACCCGCCCGCTTCATCCTGATGGAGAGATCGAGGTCCTCGAGGTACATGAAGTACCTTGTGTCAAGAAGCCCAAGTTCTAGGAGCCTTTCAGCCCTGGCCATGAGCGCGACCGCAGGGGCGAAGTCCACCCTCGGCCGCGTTCTTGCTATGTCTCTCAGCCTCCTGCCTTTCGCGCTGTGGAGGGTCAGCCCCAGCCACGCGTTGTATCTGTCACCGGCGCTTTCGACCAAGTCAGACCCGTCGGAAGCGACCGCGGAGCAAAGCAGCCCCACGTTCGGCTCTTCCCTGAGGCTCTCCACCATCGTTTCGATGCACCCTCTAGCGGGGGTAGCATCGTCGTTGAGCAAGAGGACGAACTTGGCGCCTTTGGCAAACGCTTTCCTGGCCCCAATGTTGCACGCGCTGGCGAACCCCTCGTTGAGTCCGGTGCGGACGAGTTCCACCTTGTCGCTCACCTTGACGGTGGAATCTCCTTTCTCGCTTCCGTTGTTGATACCTATTACAGTGAGGTTAGGATAAGACGAACCTGACACGACTCTTTCCGCTGCAGACAAGATTGACGTGTCGTCATTGTGGGCGACGACCACTACTGCGACAAGCGGGACTTCTTCCATTGGGTTGGGGCAGGCCGGGAGCTTTATTTGAGGTAGCACCAAACGGACTGGAACGGCTAGGAGCGGAGTCGCCCCTCCTGAACCCCGTTTAGCTCATGCGAAAGACCGGCACATGAAGGTCTGCCAGGTGGCTTACGAAAGGTTGTCCGTCGCATGAATCTGCTATGACGGCGATTGGAACCAAGCCCGTCAGGCCTGAATGCCTAGATTATCGCAGCGACGAACGTGTTGCAGATTGATGCCTTCAGGGCATATGGTGTCTTCACATCGATGAATCGGCCACGGTCTCTAACGTAGCCAGGATTTCATTCCCGATGGTTCGCCGTGGGGCCGACGAATTTTTCGGCAGTCTCTGGGTACGTCTCCGATAGGCAGACTCATTCCCGGCCATCAGAGTAGGCCCTTCGCGGATTGAAAGCCAGCATCAAGAGAGCCAAGAGAAAACCCGGGAGAACCGAGATTGTTTCACTATCGGCCCTCTTGGTGTTTGGTTCATGGTTCATGAAAGGTGCTTGGCGCGTTGATTTGAGGGACAGCGTCCAAAACTTAAAGCTTGAGAAACTCGCCGAACACTAAGGCGCGCTGTAGATTGGAGGAGAAATGACCAATGTTGAAGACTTACGACTACATATTTGTCCTGCCGGCAGTCCCAATTTCGTACGTAGGAGGATACAAGCTGATTTACTTGCTTTCGGACCAACTCTCAAGGTTAGGCATGGATGTGGGCATTTTGTTCCTCTCCGACTCTCGCCGATATGTGTATTCGGTCCACCGTGACATGGCATTGTGGCAATCAATCCGTTCGAGAGAGCACACGATAGAATCGGTGCTCAACGTCATGATGTGCAATAGAATTGGGTATCGAATCCTGCGCCCCCTTGTGCGTTTGTTGCACACACAGTCAATTCCAAGCGGGTTAGAAACGCCGGAGAGGGTTGACATCCTATTTGACCTCCCGAAGGTGCAAGTCGAGCGACTTGTCGCGACAAGTTGGGAGACTGCTTACTACGTGAACCGCTTCGTAGGGGCACGAAACAAATACTATCTGATCCAGGCTGAGGAAGACTCACCTGCGTTTAGTGGCCGTCTCGCTCCGCTGGCCAGAAGTACCTATGGTTTCCCCCTTCACAAAATAGTGAATAATCAGAAACTGCAAGAGAGATTTGAGCCCGAAGGTTCAGCATTGATCCATGTCTGCTGGTATGTGGGATACAGGAACACGGGTTTGAGACACGTTGCAAGAAAAAAGGCGAACACGGTGCTAGTCCCATTGCGCAAATCACCATCCAAAGGGGCGAAATACGCTGTGTCCGCAATACAGTTGATGCGTAGGCGTGACCCTACGATTTCATTCGTGGCATTTGGTGACTACCATGGGGCGGTTCCCTCATTCGTCAAGTTCTTTCGTAGGCCGACCGATGAAAAACTAGCACAACTGTACGAGTTGGCGGAGATTTTTGTACTACCGTCCGTTACAGAGGGGTTCTCCTCACCAGCTCTTGAAGCAATGGCCGCAGGATGCGCAATTGTCGCTACGGATTCCGGTGGACCTAGCATGTACATACGCGACAGCATTAACGGTTTAATCGTGCCAGTCCAGGACTCACAAGCAATTGCGGATGCTGTAATGTCCTTGTTTCATAATCCGCATTTGAGAGAGCGGATAGCGATGAATGGAGTGAGAACCGCAAGCGAGTACACATACTCAAGGACATTCTCAGAATTCCTTGGGGCGATCAGGGGGTTCGAGGGTGGGACTATGGTTCATGCAAAGGAAGACACAAGCTCGCTCGGGCGCGAAGATGGTGGGGCAGGTTGGTAACAAATCCCCGCGAAACGGTTTCTCAAGTCGCCTTGATTGTAGGCTGTTACCAGAATTGGCCCAAGTTACTCATATTATCCCTCTTCAGGAAAGGCAGTTCTGTATACCTGCCCAGGTGATCTTATACCTCCTAGCGGTTTGAGCGGCCAATCAGGTTTCCAATCGCTTAGCAATGTTATTGAAAAGCGGCTCGTCTTGCTTGACTCAAGACTCGGGCGCTCCGTCTGGTTGCATGACGACAAGATTCGAATCTGTTGCGAACCGCCACTGGGGACGACATCGGCCATTTGCAGGAGATGTTTGCTGACACGGCATATAGTAATTTATTCGAAGGACAAATTGTAATTGATGTAAGAATATCAGATGCGGGTTCAGCAGTTTCCTTGCCTGCAGGCACGTAACCAGAGTGATTGGGTTCAAAGTTTCACCTTGAACCGTGTAGATCGGCTATCACAAATTCGTCACAGTAGAGACTAATGACGAGCATATTCATCGACGCCAAGAGAACGTGAAGAGGATGGGCAAAGTGGATGGCCAATGCTCGAGAACACATACCCAATTCCTAGCCAAAGTGGAGTGCGACAAGATTGGCCGCGAAGGGTGCGTGTATGAAATGCCCAATGCCAGCAATGATGGAGTCACACGTCGTCACCGTAGAATAGCACTTCCCTGATGTGGAAAGTTTAGAAACTTTTGCACCGACAGAACCACTCGCCAGACTAGCCACAAAAATTGCGTCTCTCAGGGTGAGAGAAAGCAGTGATCCTGGAACGCCACACTATGGGTCGTTGAGTTGAGGGAGTTGAAGTCCCCTACAGCCTCAAACCACCGCTATCCTCGCTTCCAAATCCAAGGGAGCGAGGAACAACGGGTTGCATTTGCTCATCAGGAATTCGTCAACGGCCGCTTTTGAACCGCCCCAACTCCCGTAATCGTCAATTATGATGACCCCTCTCTGCTGCAGTAGAGGGAAAAGATGCTTCAGCTCGTGCTTAGTTGATTCGTACCAGTCAGTGTCTAATCTTAGCAAGGAAATTTTCTCGGGAATAACGTTCGGGATGGTATCTTCGACTTTTCCCTTGACGAATTCTATTCGACCCGGAGGATAACCAGTGGAAAACACATTCTTCTTGACTTCGGATAGAGATGAAAAAGCCCACTCGTTGTAATCCTCTTGCCGCTTGTCATTCCAAGTCTCCAATACTTTGGAGCCGCCGGGAAGTTCCAAATCCGTACCAGCCGGTCGTGGCATTCCTGTGAAGGTGTCGTACAAGTACAGCTTTCTGCTGGTGTCCCCTTTCGCGAGCAAAGCGTAAGCCATCACCATGATGCTTCCTCCTCGCCACACACCGCACTCAACAAGGTCTCCCGGGATGTTATTGTCAACAATGTACCCTACGGACGTGTAGAGGGCGTACATCCTTTCAATACTCGTCATTGTGTAGTTTTTGCATTTCCGATAGATTTGTACGAAATCCTTCTCGATCATTTTGTTGCGCTCCGGCAAGGGGACAACGTTGTACCCGAGAAGGCTTGCCGACCATCTTACGACTCGCTCCAGACCGGGAATCATAGTGCCAGATTGGTTTCAGGTGCGTGACCTCTAAATCCTTTGCTTACGCCACTTTGACACTTTCGACCGCAAGGTAAGTCATGGATGAGCCTGGCCGAAACTCAGAATCCAAAGGCGAAAAAGGCGAAATGTCGGTCGTTTGCCAAACCGGGACTCGATTCTGATTATACTGGACTCGGCGCCTAAATACCTACTTTACTCTAGTGTCTCTCGTGTTCGACCTAAACTCAGTTCCCTTGGTCGTTGGTTAGTGCGATTGTTTCTCTCGCGCTAGCACCTGTTGTTTCTCAGACATAATCCAATACAGCCTCGCGTGTGTCTGGCTCTTATCTCACCAACGTTGAATTCGCCCGAAGGCAATTTCCCTTGAAAATCTGATGGTGGAATGTGGCCTTGCAGAAGTTGGTCTACTCAAAATGGGGTGCGAAGGTTGCGGTTCCCCCATCATCGAACAGACGCCTGTGCGTGCTCCCAAGAGGATTCGAGAGGTCGAATTCTGATAGCAAAGGCGGAACAAAACTCGCGCATGTCCTTGCCTCCAGCGGATTGAGTAACTTACCGATGCGATATATGCATGACAAGGAGTGAGGAGTCAGGTTTGAAGCCGCTCGACGATTTCATTCGTCAAGGCGACCACTCTCCTACCCCCTTCACCGCTGCAAAGAAATGGAAACTTCCCCGAGTCCTTTCTGCCTATTGAAGCGACGAAATCGTTGAAGAGCAAGAAGTGGGTCGACCTGCCACTGCGCCTCCGAACCATCCCTTTGAAGAGTGAGAGTGTGATTGTAAAGAACATTGAGAGATTCTCAGAGATTGTGTCTAATGTCGGTCTCAAGCCTCCTTCTCGGGTGCCGCCTCTAAAGGTGTAGAAAGCCAAGCCGGCACGTACGTTCCTCTTTTCGCCTATGAATTCTATCTCCATCCATCCGCCCGGAGAGTTGATTGACATTACGATATTGGCATACTGTCGCTTCTTGTTCTTCATGAGTATATTCAGTTGATCGAATGGGAGCGTTGTTCCTGATATCTTGGACACATCGACGCTCACTACCGTTAGGTCACCGAGAAATTTCATTGACAAGTAAGCTACATGGGGTATTATGTGGTAGAAAATGTCGCCTCTCAGCTTACGATACCAGAATCTCCCGTCATCAAGCCGCGGATTGTCATTCCATTCAAGGTACCTGAATATCAATCCATTCAGCCTTCCCGCTCTCCCGCTTTCGAGATATTCACTCGCATATTGGATGGCCGGCAGATAGAGGCAATCGTGACAAACACCCACCCTTAAGTCGCGGCTCCTTGCAACCGAAAGAACGCGATCTGCTTCTTCCACCGTAAGACACATGGGCTTTTCGACGATTACATGGCACCCCCTCTCCAACGCGGCAATCGCCAAGTCACAATGGCTGTCAGGGGGTGTTGCGATGTCTACAATGTCAACATTCGTGCGTTCGAACAAGTCAGAGAGACTATGAAACATGCTTCCGATTCCAAACTCCCGACCTGTCGAGTCGAGTGCAGCTTGACTGGTATCGACCAGCGTAATAGCGGCACCCAATTTTTTCCATGCGGAGATGTGTGACCTCCGAGCGATAAGACCACAACCTACCACGGCAACTCGAATCTTCTTTCCACTACCAAACGTATGAGCTGTGGGAAAGGTCAATTCCACTTCAAAGGCTCCCGCCACAGTGACTTCGCTTGATTGGAACCCTACTTGGCCAAGCTTTTGGTTGATCCCGCGCGAAGGTCTGGCCGAACTTCACATGTGCTTCGCCCCTCTGTATTATTCGCTTGCGTGGTGTGTCTAAATGGGAGGGGTCAGCACTAACGCCCCTCTTTGATAATCGGTGGTCCTCAATAATGACCAGAGCGAACAAGATTCCAATCGGGAGGAACGTCTGGAAAACCCCTTCCGGGACGAGGAAAGAGAGCATGCTCCCTGCGACCGCAACGCCAGCTGATGTCCTGCTTGTGGACGCAGAAATAGCAAGGGCGTAAACAGGTACGAAATAGTAAGCTAGAACACCGTGGACGAAGAATCCAAAAACCACCAGGATGCTGACGACCGAAGCAGCGGAAGCCAACTGAAGGAAATTGTCGGCCCGACGGGCTGAATATAGCGAGATGCCTAAGAGTAGAACGAACGCGGGAGCGAGGACCACCAATAAGCCCTGGAAAGAAGCAACTACCCTGTAAGCGAGCGGCTGGCTCACGACCCAGCTCAAGCTCAGCAGGTTCGCTGCACTGCAAACTTGACCCGTGAATTGTCCCGGGATAATGCTGTTTGCGCATGTGAGCTTGTTCGGGATGCTTGTGATTCCCGTTGGGAGGGCACTCACAACTTCGGGCTTGAGTGGCCCAAGCTTGACCAAGGTATAGCTAACCGCATACAGGTAGTTGTCAGCCGCCGTGATGAGAAACGGGACTGAAGCGGCCAAGACCATCGCCATGAAGACTCCGGTGCCCCTCAAAGCCTTTGCGAAGCTCGTTCTTAACTGCCAAGCGAAGAACACTGGAAGCAGGACTATGGTTTCTTGTTTGAAGAGCACAGAAACGGCCAGGGCCACAAATGCTTGGTATGGTCTCTCTTCCAAGAGCAGATACAGCGAGAGGATCGCGAAGAGTGTCATAGGCTGGCTGCTCAGCCACAGATACCCTTCGTTGTACAGCGCGAAGGGCAGGAGGGCGTAGGAGAGGCCTGCGGCAAGAGCGAACTTGGTTTCAAGCCTCCTCAAAGTTATCAAATAAATTAGGCCGGCTGTCAGGGCGTCTGTGAGCACGATGGTCAGAGAAGGGCCATAGGTGCCGAGAAGAATGTAGAAGGGGAGAAGCGCATAGAGGAAGAGCGGCATGTAACTGAAGCCGAAGTCCCTATAGGGGAGATACCCCTGTGCGACAAAGTGCAACTCGGAAACGTAAACGTTGTAGTCAGCCCACGGCGTGGGACCGACGAACGGCACCGGGACCAGTCCATGCGTGATTCGGATTAGGGAAGTGACGAGCCTCGCGATCAGAGCAACGCCGACGACCAGAACCAGTGCCTTGTGCCTCAAATTTCGACCTCATTACAACCGCTGACCGTGTATCCCGCACCCCGTGACTACCCGGTCGCCGTAGCCGTTCCTGAGTTGGAATGCGAGCCGAAGGGGACGAAGTTTATCCGCACCAGCATGCCCGCCTACGCTGCCCCAACCGGGTCCGAGCCATTCGTCCCGAGAGGAGCCCTCCCGGAACGGACCTGTTTCCAGACTGTGTCCTCTCCCTTCAACGCGAGGCTTACGATCCCGTAAAACCTCGCAAGCACTTCGAGGGTCGCTGCCAGCGCGAGCCAGACCGCCCCCTTCCAGACCGAGAACCCTGCGCGCCTCCTGATCTTGCCGCTCTCCTGCACGGCGAACCCGGCGGCGTTCTTGACGAAGCCGCTGTCCATGGTGGGCATCTTCGCCCCGAATTGGAGCGCCAGCTTCACATGCCCCGAGAATATCCTCGACCTCTGCCTCATGAAGTCGACGATGTTGTCCGGCCCCCCGTTCCATACCACAGCGTCGGGAACGCACGCGGTCTTCATCCCCTTGTTCCCCACGGCCGCCTGGACGAACGCCTCGTCCACCGACGTCGTCCCGGTTATCGACGGGACGAGCCCGCGCTTGAATGCTATCATCTCGCCGACCTTGCCGAACCGGCCGTGTAGCCGCCACAAGAGGTGGCTGACGAAGCCGAAGAACGTGTCTGCCGGGTTGGTGGGGATGACAGTCGCGCCCGCCAGCCCGACAGTCGGGTTGCTCAACGCCCCCACCAACGCATCCACTGCCTCTTCGTCCGGGACCACGTCGGCGCTGACCACCACGCAGATGTCTGCGGCCGATGACTGGAGGAAGAGGTTTATGGAAGCGGCTTTGCCCTGCCTCGTCTGTTCCCTCACCAGGCGCACCCTCCTGTCCGCATGGGCAAGCTCTTCGACAGCCTCGTTAGTGCCATCCTTTGAAGAAGAGAAGACAGATATCCTCCGCCGAGCCCCCGAGCCTGCTTGGGTCGCCATGAGCGATCGCAGCACGTTGCGGATGTTCTTCACCTCGTCGTGGGCGAACACGCCGATGTCCACCGTAGAGGACTTGGAAACCTGTTCTACGACAAGAGTTGGGACAGGGCCCCTCCGACCGCGGCCAGCCGGCTGAACGGCATACCGCACGCTCGCCATTGTGCTCTTGGGCCGGCCGTCTTTAATTACCCGTTATGGAACCAAAATATGGTTTCGGGTTCCATCTTCTGGACGCGGACCCTGAACCATAAGCTCACCTTCCTCCCGAGGCTGGTCCCCGTCGGCGCTCAGGTGAAGAGAGCACGCCTGACACCAGAACATCAGCTCCTTTTCGTTCTGGGTCGGCGGCTCTATCAGCTCGTCCGTCCACTCCTCGAGGTCGTTTGGGGTGGTTACGACAGCCGTGGGAAAGACTTGCGGGAAAGGGGAAATCAAATCCTGCGGACGAACGCGGAGAGAGTGGCCGCGAGCATGCTGCAAGACGCTTGCCAGAAGAGAAGCTCGGCTCGGGGGAAGGGTGGCCGGGCTCGCCCTGGACATAAGGCACAGCGACAGGGGACTGGCCGGGAGCGACGTCTGGTGCGTGGTTGGTAGGCGGAGGAGCTCAGCCAGCAGGGACTTGGGGTGAGGCCTCGCTGCGGCGGCATGCTACAGAAGTTACAGATGTTACAGGAAAAAGGGCACCCCCCTCCCCCGGGTGAGTGACCCTGGCTTAGGCGCCCCAGCAGCCGCAGGCGGCCTGTGCTCTGAATGTTCTACGATGCGGGCTGAGCAGAAGACCGCAGACTGAGGTCCCCTCCTGACGCTGGCCGAACCATCTCGCATGGGGAAGTCGTTGACCGACACGAACGCAGAATAAGCGCCAGCGGTTTCCCAGGTTTCACAAAAATCGGAGGGCGGAGGACGTCCCCCGTCCTCCGCGGTGAAAGCGCGTCTCTATGAGGCTGTGACTGAGATGGTCGAGGTGATGCCGTTGGAGAGGACTATACTGAAGGTGTAGGTCGTACCGGCGGTGAATGTGCTTGACGTCCATTGTCCTGTGCCACTTCCAGCATCGACGGTAATGACTGTCGTTACAGCTGGAGGTATCGCAGATGCTGTAAATGTCGTTCCGCCGGGAGTTTCGGTGTATGTGGTTGAACCAACGGTTACGGAAACCGAGGAGACGGTTACTGATTGACCACCACTGTTACTGAAGGTCAGCGTCAAGTCACCGGTCGAGGCTACAAGGCTGGAACCGACCACTTGTGCCTGTGCGCTCTTTGTGCTCGACCCGAACAGGCCGAATATGTACCCTGCCACCGCCGCGAAGGCGATGAGGGTGGCTGCGATGATGAGGACTGTTGCTATGATTGGAGAGATGCCTTTTCTTTGTCGTCCTGATATCTTCATTGGGCTTCGGTCCTCTCAGATTATATTAACGGTTGTGTAGGGCAACTATGGATGCCGAATCCATATCGCTGAAAACGCGGTCCCTTTCATCTCGGCGGGTGCCCTGGTACGGCCCCTTCGACAGGGAAAAGAGGTTCATGGAGAGCCTGGACCTCCGTCTGATACAGAAGGCTCTGTGGCCCCTACTCATCCTGTTCGTCCTCCTCAGCTTCTCTGACACACTGACCACCCTCCTGGCTGCCGCGTCCGGGCAGGGCTTCGTCGAGTTCAACCCTATCGCCTCCCGCTTCTTCCAGCTAGGCTTCGCCGGGTTCATGCTCGCGTACCTGCTGAAGTTCGTCCCAGTGGTCCCCCTCTTTTACATGGTCTGGTGCAGGAGGGAGGACCCCAAAGACGACTTCCAAATCAGGCTCCTCAAGTTCACGGCTTTCGTGGTGCTCGTGGCCGCCGACATAGGCCTAGGGGCGATAGTCATCGGGAACAACCTCCCTCTCCTTCTAGGTCACGCATTCTCCTGACGAACGCCTGCGGACGGGGGCGGTACTGGTCAGGCATCCCTTTCTGGGGGCCCCTCGGTGCCGACCTGATGCCATGACCAACGGCACATGGGGGCCTCTGCGCAGCAGGCGGGCACGGGTCTTATATGCCGCATGCGCATACGCAAGCGCATGGTCAAGGTCATATCCCTCTCGGAGCAAGCGTACAGGGAGCTGAAGAAGAACAAAGGGGAGGGGGAGTCGTTCTCCGTCGTCCTCAAGATAAGCAGGGGGAAGCGGGGCTCGATTGCAGGGTTCATAGGCGCCTGGGAGGGAGACGACCTGGGCAGGATCGAGGAGACTCTGAAGAGGGAGAGGCAGTCTGTCCGGTCAAAGGAGCCTTCCTTCTGATTCGTCTGCTGCGAGACCGACTTCCTCGTGGCCATCCTAAGAGGGGACAAGGATGCGGCAGAACGGCTAAAGACGCTCGAGGCGGGAGGCGAAGCCCTGACCGCGACGGCCGTAACCGCCTATGAGCTGCTGAAGGGAGCCCGAATGTCGGCTCGCGCCGAGCAAAATACATCGAAGGTCGTGGCTCTCTCGAGGAGGCTGGAGGTCCTGCCGGTCGGGGAAAGGGAGGCGGAGCTCGCGTCCTCCATATACGCCAAGCACGCTCCGAAGGGGAAGATGATGGGAGAGTTCGATGTCTTGATCGCAGCCGTTGCAAAGGAAAACAGCGAGGCGCTTCTGACCCGCGATGAAGCGTTCAGAGGAGTCGAAGGTTTGAAAACGCTTCGATGGTGAAGAACAGTAGAAGCGACACATAGGTCCGCTGGTGAACTACCAATGCCTGAAGGCATTGGCTTGCTTCACGGGGACGAACTTGCTTATCCGCCTGCGTTGGACAAGTAGAGGCTGCCCCTCCGCACGGGCCTGTCCCAGACCCGTTGCCGAGATGTTTCGTGCCGCGTTCACGTCCCTATCGAGGGCAAGACCGCAGTTCAGGCACCAATGCGTCCTTTCGTCCAGTCCTTTCGGAACCGCAGTCCCGCATCCGGAGCATTTCTGCGATGTCCCCCTGGGTTCGACGAGTACGACTCGCCCGCCTCGCCTTTCCGCCTTGTAGGCAGTCATCCGGCGCAGCTGGCCCCAGGTGGCATCCATTATTGCCGATGTCAGGTTGTGGTTCTTCACCATGTTCAGGATTCTCAGGTCCTCGCGGACGGAGGACGCGCGTGACCGACCCCGTTCTGGTCCGGGCAGGCACGCCTGCGTGCGGTAGTGTTCAGATTACCACGGGCATTTTACCATACCATGGAAATGGTCAGCGTCAAGGTGGACAAAGAGACCAGAGACAAGATGCGGCGGCTCTCC
>JAJYNM010000015.1 GCA_021786335.1 archaeon | reverse complement strand
GGACTGGTATGTCCCCATTTCAGCTGTCGCTGCTCCTCAGGGGGACCGAGACCGTGGGCCGGCCGACGGCCATGGACTTCAGGCGTACGTCCTCCCTGACGATGAATATCCTGCTCAGCAGCGTCAGGAACACCGCGACGCCGAAGACAGACACCATGGTGAGCGAGGCGACGCTCCCTGAGAACACGATGGATATGGGGGATGTATTGTAGTAGATGTAGAGGGGGCCCATGAAGAAGCCGACGATCCTGACGCAGATGGCCGCGACGTGCAGCCTCGTGACGTCCTTCAGCTTGATCCGCCTCGCCAGGTAGATCACAGGGATGCTCATGCTGGTGCTGAGTATGGCCATCAGGACGTGGGTGAAGAGGTCAGGCGCCATGATGACCTCGGTCACTATCTGCACCAGGGTCGGCTGCAGGCTCCCGGGGACGAGGAAGTAGTAGTTGGTGAACATCCCGGCGGCGAACGTCCCCCAGTAGTAGGCATACTGGACGTAGAGGAGGAGGAAGAGGCGGTGGAGCGTGTCGCGCGTCTTCTCGCTGTCGGCGCCCCCGTCCACCCCGCGGACGGTCCTCGCGTTGCGGAGGGCGAAGGCGATGGTTATCGCTATGAGCGTGGCCCCGGTGCCGTAGACAAGCAGCCGCGACTGTACCCCGAGGCCGAGGAATATGAAGCCGGAGAAGACGAAGATTATCAGCATCATCGCGGCGTCGACGCCGATCGGGAACTTGTTGGCCATCTATCCGCTCTGCATCCCTGTGTATGAGCGGCCAAGCCCACGCGCAGATAAATCTCAGACCTAACAGATTAGGTTTGAAGCTGCTCCGGCACGTTTCTCCGCCGGGGGCCAATCCCCTGATGTAAGACACCGGAGGGCGAACCCGGGGCCGCTTCTCAGGGTGGCGCCCCCTAAGCGGCCAGCCTCTCCATCGCCGCCTTGAGCTCCTTCTCCACCTTCTCGGCCTGGTCCAGCTCCGAAGCCCTGGGCCACACCCTGCGGGCGTAGTCTGCCATGGGCATCCCGCGCTGGAGCTCGGACGCAAGGACCTTCACGTCAGAGTCCGCCTGGGACCTCAGCATCATCACCTCCATCAGCCGCTTGTTCGCCCTGGCCCGCACCCCCCTAGCCCTCTCGAGGGCCTGGCGGTACTCCATGGAGGTGGCGCCGAGGCGCTTCGCGTTCTCGAGCTCGAGCTCGGACCTAGCCACGTCCGCCAGCAGCCCGGCGTCGACCCCGAGGCCCCGCACGTCTATCCTCGGCTTCATCGCCTGGAGGAGCTCCTCGGCGCTCTCGACTATCATGAACTTCCCGCCTGTCTTGGCGGCTACCTTCTCGAGCGTCCCGCTGTTGACCTTCCCCCCGATGGCTATGACGTCGATTATCGACTTCAGGGCCACTTCGTCGCTGACCACCTTCTCCGGCTTGGGGCCGACGTTGGACTTCTCGTCAGTGATCATCACGAGCTTCTTTATCCTCCTGAGGGGCCCGTCGTCAGAGGCGTAGAGGAGGCGGAGCCCTTCCTCGATGGCCATCCCCGTGGGGGTCGCCCCCCCGACCTTCACCCCCGCGAGGGCCGCCTGCATCTGTGCCTTGGCCATGGACCCTATGGGGCTGATGGGGACCGCCACCTTCATCATCTCTTCGCCCCCCTTGAGGAACATCCCCCCCGCCCTGGTCGGCGCCTGGAAGGTCATCACCCCCAGCCTGCTCCCGAAGGGGAGCTGGCCGCCGTCGAGGAGGCCGACTATGGCGCTGGCGACGAGGCTCATCTTGACGAAGCTGGTACCGTGGGGGGACCTGTGGGTGTCCGCCATGCTGGAGGAGGCGTCGACGGCGTAGAGGATGTCCCACAAGGCGACCGTACCTCCTCCAGGCGCTATATCTGCGTGATTACCTCCGGGCGGCGTGAACCAGGCGCTGGGGGACGCGGGGCCCACGGCCGGGTCCTAACAGGCATTAAACAGGGCGGCAGACGACGAAATCGGCTAGTTTTCGTCTGATTTTGTGCAAGCGAACTGGAATCCATCTATGGATTTGCAATCATTCTGTTTAAGTCGTGAAACAGATAAATACGGAATCCGGCGCGGCCTTTCCAAGGAAAAAAGGCCCGATTTTGACTTATCCGTCTCACGACTTTGGCACGGAAGTCCAAGTGTGCACATCATGCACGATGTGCACAGATGTCTACCGCGAAGATGGTCAGGGTTCGGATTCCCTCCGCGGAAGGCCTCGTCTGGCCACTAGACAATCACATCGGGGCGCTGGAGCTTGGGGGTAGACAGGGGCGAGGCGGTCAGCGCCATAGCCTCGGGTTTCCTCGAGGAGAAGGACGCCGCGGAGACTGTCGGGGAGGCAGCCGTCAGGATGCGGGCGAAACGGCGTTCGGAGTGAGGCCTGGCGGGCTTCGGGGGTCGGGCTGATTGTCTTCTAGAAAGGTCAGCGCCGGGATCTCCTTCGACTACACGCTGGTGGAGGCCCTCGACGCCCACGCCCAGAACCTCTCCGAGCTGAACGTGGACCGCAGCGAGATAGTCAACGCCATCCTCGACGACTACTTCGAAGGGAACGGGACGACAGAGTCGGTCTGGGGGGCGGTGAGCAAGAGGAGGATAAGGAGACGGACATGAAGGTCTCGGTCACTGCGAACGCACGCAGGCAGGTCCGCAAGTTCCTGCCAATCATCGTGGTCGCGGCGGTTCTTCTGGTCGTCGTGGTCAGCGCATACGGCGCGAGTTCGACTCCCAAGAGCTCGTTCAGTTTCGGAGTCTACTGGCCTGTCCCGTCCCAGTACACCCCCAACGTGATATCTCCCAACGTTCTCCTCCAGATCAATTACACAGGTCCCAGCCCAGGCAGTTTCAGGTATGTGATATCTTACAACTCAACCTCCGGGGAAATCGTAGCTGCCCAAGACTCGATTGAGGTCTCCCCGTCCATTTCTTTCAACGCCTACGTCCAACTCCCGATACCCAGGGGAGGCACGGTGGTAGTGACTGCTCAGGTCTACGACGGAAGCGCAGGGCAGCACCTAGCATACAGGAACTCGGTGACCCTCTAGTGTCTGGCGTCAATCACAGGTCTCGTGAAGGGAGGCGATATTGGAGGGCTGCGAAAGAGTCAGTAATCTTTTTGCTGATCCTTACCAGCGCCACCATCCCATACGCGGGGGTGACGTATGCTGCTTCTCCTCCGACTGTAAGCTCATTCGGGACCTACAAAGATGCGTACAGCACAAGCGGGGGCAGCCTAGTGACCACAGGCTCTTTCGCCACAAGCGCAGGAGACTGGGTGTATGTGCTCGTGGTCGTGGCTGCGGCCACATCGCCGACGGCGCCTACCGGACCAACGGGCGGCGGGCTTTCATACAGTTCACGATGTGCGATAGCTCCTGCGGACGACGTTTACGTGTATTCCTATGTAGCGTACTCTACGGGTTCAATCAGTTCGTTGACCGTCAGTTCGTCAACTTCCACTGCAGGTGAATACATTGGTATCATCGCATTCGCGGTTTCGGGGGCAGGCAACTCGGTCTCTCCCTTTGACCCAGCGTCAACGTGCGGCTCTTCTTCGTCCACGAGTACCCTTACCGCTTCTCCCACTGTGACTACCACAAGCGGCGATGCTGACCTGGTGGTTGGGCTCTTGGGCTACTTCTCGGAGGCAAGCACCGTTACTGCATCAACAGGCTCAGGTTCGACCTCTATTCAGATTGGTACCGCTATTTCATGCTACAGCTCTGGTGAGTGTCTTATCGCTGCCAAATATCAGTCGTTCACCTCAGCCTCATCCAGCGAGTCTCAGTCGTTCAGCCTCGCGAGCAGAGGCGGTGGGGGACATGGTACCTATGCCTGGGCAATGGGCGCCGACGCTTTTGTCTCCTCATCTCAAATCCCAGACCTCCCTGTCGGCATTGTGCCGTTTCTTATTGCAGTCGCTGCGATGTATCTCGTAATGAGGAGGAAGTCGGTGCGTAGTCTGGAGTCGTCTCGAGGTCCGGCGACACCGCGCGCGAACTTCACCGTCTCGGGGCCCATCTAGTCCAGGTTGGAGACGATTGCGTTCTTGTTCGGCTTGCCCCTTCCGTGTAGCCCTCGCATCGACTCGCCTTCCTTTACCCTGACGTAGACGGCCACCAGCCCGGCGTATCCTGCGATGTAGAGCGCATATCCCACCCACCCGTGCAGGTTCC
>JAJYNM010000007.1 GCA_021786335.1 archaeon | reverse complement strand
ACATAGTCGCTTTGCCCCGTCGAAGGCACCGCCACAGCCGGAGGTAGAGCAACTGATCCTACGGGCCGCCCCGCGCGTCTCTGGCTGGTCCCGTCCCATCAGGGTCGCTTGGGCTTGCATAAGGCCCCGAAGGTGGCCAAGCCAGGGGGCAGGCGCGGCTCCTCCAACTTCCGGCGAAGTGCGGGGTGGCCTCTGGAGCCATAAACGCCTTCAGGAAAGCCGCGGTGGTCTTGAGTTTCGCGTTTTCGCCAAATGCTCCTACCTCGACGAGGCCGGCCTGTGTAGCGTATCTGCTCTCCGTCTGGGACTTGCCTGGCTAGCACACACAAACACTCGCTGTATCCCAGTTGTCGGACCAAGGCGTCCTTGAAGTCTAGGCCGCCACTCTGGCAGCTGCCTCGCTTTCGCCTTGTCTCGTGGCCACAAGGCTCGTCCTGCCCCTGCAGCGAGGTCTTCAGGAGGACAGGTCCGGAAAGATGAGCCCCAGAGAAAGTTAAATCCACTCTCAAACCTGTCGGAGGCATGGTCGTGGACCTCCACGAGGACATCGGCTACTACTACCTGATGGGCGGGTCCGTGCCGTTTTCTGAAGACGCACGCGGCCGCCAAGCGGACATCCCGAAGTGGCGGGAGGCCAAGGTGTCATTGGTCCTCGGCTCTGTCTTCCCGCTCCTGGGGGGCCTCAACCAGAGGAAGATGGCCGCCATGGAAAAGATGTATGGGCGATGGTCTTCTTCGTCCTCCCTCGTATCCCCCAGAGACGTCGCCATCGAGCTCATCAAGATATACTACTCCCTAGAGAAGATGCACCAGAAGGACCTCAAGATAATCAGGACCTTGGATGACATCGAGTCTCTCGGACGTCGGGTCGGCATCATCCTACACATCGAGGGGTGTGAAGCGCTAGGGGAACCTGAAGACCTCGAAGTCTTCTTCAACCTCGGGGTCCGCTCCATCGGTCTCACCTGGAACTATGACAACAAGTTCGCGGCTTCATGCCTCTCGACTAAAGACTACGGGCTCACCGGCGAAGGCGAAGCGCTTATCGCAGCAGCGGACAAGCTCGGGGTTCTGGTAGACCTCTCCCATGCCTCACCAAGGGCGTCGGAGGAGACCCTGAGTTCCTCGGAGCTCCCCCCCTTCTTCAGTCATTCGGACGCCGCCAGCATCCAACCCAACCAGAGGAACGTCTCGGACGACCTGATCCGCGAGACGGGGAGGAGGAGAGGCATAGTCGGGCTGACCTTCATCCGGAGCTGCATCGGCAGCCCGTTCACTCCGACCAGGCTCGCGGCCCACGCGAAGCACCTCATCAAAGTGGGAGGCGGGGCAGCGCCCGCCCTCGGCACAGACTTCTTGGGGATGTCGAGCTCCCCCGAAGGGATGGACGACGTCTCGAAGGTGGGGACGTTCCGACGAGCCATGGTCGACGCTGGCGTGCCTGCAGGCCAGGCGGACGATGTCATGCATGGCAACGCCTACAGGTTCATCCTCGAGCGTTCCTCGCGCTGGTGAAAACGCAGTCATGGCATCTCTATTAGCAGGGTGCCGCCTACCGCTGCTATGGTAGCCTTCGACATCCAAAGGTTCGACGACCTGGTCTTCGCGAAGATGAGTGAGACCAAGATTCCCAGCGTATCGGCTGCAGTCATCGAAGGCGGAAGGGTGGTGCACGCGAGGGGCTTCGGCTGGAAGGACGCGAGTAGCGCCAGCCCTGCGACCGTGCAGACACTCTATGGCATTGGCTCGATCACGAAATCCTTCGTCGCCCTTGCCGTCGGCAAACTCGTCGAATCAGGAAAGATGGATTTCCACGACCCGGTCACCAAGTTCCTCCCTCTCAAGCAGAAGGCCTTCGAAGGTGTCGAGGTACACCACCTGCTCTCTCACACGAGCGGGATACCAGGGCTGGGCTCGCTGGAGGTAATCCTGTTCAGCGCGTTCAGAGAGTACCACCACTGGCTCCCCATAGCCAGCCTCGACGACATGTCCTCCTTCCTGGACGATGTGGACGACTGGGTCGTATCTAAGCCGGGGACGAGGCTCCACTACCTCAACGAGGGGTTCCTCCTCCTTGGAGAGATAGTCTCGAAGGTGAGCGGCCGCCACTGGTTCGACTATCTCAGAACCGAGGTCCTGGCGCCCCTGGCCATGAAGAGGACTTTCCTAGCGAAGACAGACGTCTCCGCCGACATAGACGTCGCCACCCCCTACGCCATAAGGGGCGCTAAGTTGACGCCCACCCCCGTCCCCTACGGCAGCGGCGCCGCTGGGGGGATTATGAGCTGCGCCGCAGACCTTTCACGCTACGTGGTCATGCTCATCGACGGAGGGGAGTTCGAAGGGAAGAAAGTGGTTTCCGGGGACATACTTTCCAAGATGGAGACGCCCTACGCGAAGTGGCCCGTAGAAAACTACGGGGGGGACTCCTATGGATACGGCATGATGATAATACCAGACTTCCGCGGCCACAAGGTCGTGCGCCATGGCGGCTCGGTGGACGTCTACACATCAGACATGGAGTACGTCCGCGACATCAGGTCGGGGGTCGTCCTGCTATCCAACGGCACTGGCTACAGCATGGGCCTGCTCGGGATGTCAGCGGTCTCACTCCTGGCGGGGGGCAACCCGGAGGAGTTGAGGGCAGTCAAGCTGGAGAAGCTGCTGAAGAAGGTCGAGGGCCAATATGGGGCCTACAAGGGCACACTGGTCGCAGAGGTGAAGAAGGTGGGGAGCTTCCTGATCCTCTCGGGGGAGGACATAGGCGACGACATCGTACTGGTTCCGGATGGTGAGGAAGGGGAAGAGGCGCGGTTCTTCACCCTCGAGGGGGCCGCCAAGGTGGAGGTCATCTTCCGGTTCGACCAGCACGGGGTGGAGCTGTTCTTTGAAAGATACAGGTACCGGAGGGCCGGCCCCACGCCCCCTCGCCCAGAGACCACTTGGCCGAGTTGAAAATGGCCCGAGTGGTGGTTACCGGCGGGAGCGGGAAGGCGGGCAGGGCATGCATCAAGGAGCTGAAGGAGCACGGCTACGAGGTGTTCAACGTGGACAAAGCGAAGCCGGCCGAAGAACTCTGCCCTACCATTCAGGCAGACCTCGCTGACTACGGCCAGGCCATAGACTCCCTGGCAGGGGTCGAGCGCGGCCCCCGTGGCGTCGATGGGGTGGTGCACCTGGCAGCGATCCCCGACTCAAGGCTGTTCCCCAACTCGGCGACCTTCGAGAACAACGTCATGAGCACCTACAACGTGTTCGAGGCCTCCGCCCGCCTCGGAATCAAGAACCTGGTGTGGGCCTCAAGCGAGACCGTCCTCGGTATCCCCTTTGACGCCCCGCCCCCTTACCTCCCTGTGGACGAGGAGCATGCTGGGCGGCCCGAGAGCGCCTACTCGCTGAGCAAGCTAGTCGGGGAGAGGATGGCTGAACAGTACTGCAGATGGTACCCCGAGCTGAAGATATTGGGGTTGCGATTCTCTAACATCATGGAACTAGATGACTACAAAGCGTTCGAGAAGTTTCAGGACGACCCGAACATCCGCAAATGGAACCTGTGGGGGTACGTCGACGCCAGGGACGCGGCCCAGGCGGTGCGCAGGGCGCTCGAAGTGAAAATCGAGGGGGCGGAGGTTTTCATCATAGCAAACGCAGATACAGTCATGGCTGCGAGCGATGAAGAGCTCCTGGCCTCTGCCTTCTCACGGGTACCCGTGAAGAAGAGGCTCGGCAGGAACGAGACCTTGCTCTCCATTGACAAGGCGAGGAGGGTGCTCGGCTACGAGCCCGAGCATAGCTGGCGAGATCAACCAGGCTGAACCGGCGCAAGGACACAGCGGACCAAGGCCCTCACTCCTCGTCGTGAGCCACCGTGGGCCCAGGTTACTCCGCAGTGACCTCACCAGGGAGGCGCGGGGGGAGATGCCATCTCGGCCCCGCCCCTTGTGACTCTCCACTGACCACCCTGCGGGGAGACCTGCCTTGAGCGGCCCCCGCGAAGTCGGATGCGGGCGCCCTGAGACCTGGGACCCGATACCTGCACCCGTGAAATCGAAACCTTCAGGGCGCGTCGCAACTTCGGGGACAGGGACGATGCGGCCGTCTCAAGGGAGCAAGGGTATTCTGAAGTCCGACCTGCTCGTCCAGGAACTGGATGGTCCTTCGACTCTTGCGACCAAAGGGCACCCCCTCAGCAACAGGGACACATTTTCCAGGGCCAGGTGAGACGCGAACAGATACGGCCTATCCGCCGGGAGCCCTCGTTTCGTGCCCGAGACTTCACTCCCGACTCCTGCCCGAGGTCTGGACGACCTATGGTATTTTTAAGCAACGGGCCGGGCGGATTCCGGACGTGCGGATATGGCCCGATTCGTTCTTGTGTCGGATACCACCCTGTCCCGCAACTACAGAAACGTCCCTCTGCTAGACTTCCTAGCGAGCGCGCCCACTGACGCCCTCCCGGGCGCCATCTACTCCTTCCTGAAGGGTCCCCCCCCGCCTGCAGCAGAAGGGAGGGCAGCGCTAGCCCCGTATGCAGTCAGGAAGCTGGAAGCGTCCCTCCTTAAGCACTACTCCAAGGACGACGTCGTGGTCGCCCACGAGGACCACATCTCCGAGTTCGTTGACGAAGATACTGAAGTGATCGGAGTGTCGACCATGGACCCGCTCGGGCTCGGGCCGTTGACCATGTCATACGCAATCTTCTTCGAGACCAGAGCACACGCGTACGTGCGGAAGGAGTTCGAGTCACTGCTCGCGCGGATAAACAAAGCGAGATCGGGGAAGAAGGCGAAGCTCCTTGTCGGAGGGCCAGGGGTCTGGGAACTGACCGTCCGGCCGGAGGAGCTCGACAGGAATGAGATCGACTTCGCATTCCAGGGCGAAGCCGACGACATCGCGGGAGACCTCTTCCGGTACGTCTCAGACGACTCTGAGGAGAAGACCGAGTTCTTCAGGGGATATCAGACATTCAACGCCAACTTCAGGAAGGAATGGGAGCCGAACTCCAAGTTCATTAGCCGCTACCAGTTCTCGAAGCAGTTTCCGACCCTCGAAGAAATCCCTGACATCGTTAACCCTTCTGTGAAGGGGATGGTGGAGGTCATGCGTGGGTGCGGGATAGGCTGCGACTTCTGCGAGGTAACGCTCAGGCCCCTACGGTACTACTCGCCGGAAAGGGTGAGGCATGAGATCGAAGTAAACGTCAGGTCCGGGCAGAGCGACGCCTGGCTCCACACAGACGAGGTCTTTGCGTATCAGCACGGGCGCAATTATGTCCCCAACGAAGAGGCACTTCTCGACCTGTTGAAGGCAGTCATGAGCACACCGGGCATCACCCACACCAACCCCACCCATGGTAGGATCTCTATCCCGGCGGCCTATCCTGATCTGATGAGCAAGATGTCCTCGATTATGAGAGCAGGGCGAAACAACTGGATTGGATTGCAGGTGGGTATAGAGACGGGGAGCGACCGCCTTGCTTCAACTCATATGCCCAACAAGACGCTCCCCCTCAAGGTGGGCCCAGACGGGTCTTGGTCCGACATCGTCTGGAGGGGCACCTACGTAATGAACAAACACTATTGGAGGCCGGCCTTCACCGTCCAAGTGGGACAGGCGGGGGAGACGCCCGAAGACAACTGGGACACGGTGGCACTCATCAACAGGATGAGCAACTCGTTCCTCGACAATGGGCTCCCGTTCGAGTTCACCGTAACTCCCATGCAGCACGTCCCGCTCGGGCTCCTCAAGAGCAGGGATTTCACCTCGCTCAAGCTAGACCAGTCGCAGCTGGCGGTCTACTATGCGTCCTATAGGCACCTGGCGAAGATGGCGGCCAGGGATGCGACCAGCGCGTCGAGCGACAAGAGCATTGCCGCAAGATACGTGACCGGAGCCCTAGTAGGGCTGGGCGGCTGGGTCATGTTCCACCAGGTGAAGTCCATATGCAGAAAGGGGGGGCTGGACCTTGAGAAAGCTGCCAGGTACGGCCTTTCAGAGCGCCCCCCGATCCCATCCGTCGCCGTCATACGCTGACAGGCGGCGCGTTCTGGTTGAGCCCGGCCGAGTGAGGCCGGCACGTGGTGGCGGACTTCGGCATTCGGATAACTCAACGGTGCAATGACCAACGGTTTTAAGCGGTCAGGATCGGCTCCGATCGGCGTTTGGCGCCCGGAGCACTGAACAACTACCACACCAAGTCTCGAGCGAGGGTCAAGGGGGACAAGAAGACCAGCCCCTCAGAGTTCAGTCGCCTCCTCGATCTGGCTAGGCCGGTCCTTGCCGGACCCGCCACCCGGTCCCTGAAGGCAGACCTGAACGGCGTGGTGATACAACTGGAGACCAACAGCCACCACCAGGCTAGGTTCTGGGAGAGCAACTGGGCTAGAGCCGACCCTTCCGCACCTATGAAAGCGAAAATCTACTCCGCGATAGGCGTCGAAGGAGTCGAGCCTTCTGCCTACTATTGCCCTGACCTGAAGTCGGCCCTGTTCTTGAACACAGAATACTACGGCCAGTGCAAGTCATGGGCGCTAGGAATCGCAGCGGCCGTCCTCGAGCGCGAGTCGAACACGCTCTCTATCCATGGCGCCACCGCGCTATACAAAGACAGGGGGGTGGTCATAATCGCGCCCACTGGGACCGGGAAAACGACCCAGGCTTTCCAAATATTCATGCATGCCGTCGGAAAGATTTGCGGCGACGACTGGGCATATGTGCGCTTCCCTAACCCAATCCCAAAGGCCCCATCGAGGCCTCTGGTGGCGAGGCAGCCTGAGAGGGCCCTCTACATGAGGTCGGAATCGCAAAGGGAAGAGGGGTGGCTCCGCGAAATCTTCGACCGGTCGATGGGCGAAAACATCACCTCCAGCAAGGAAGAGTGCGAGTTCCCAGAGGGAGACACAGTGTGCTCTATAACACGCCAACGCTGCGTCTTCAACGACGGGAAGAAATGGTGCTATTACGCCTTCGGAAACTCTAGGGTCTTGGTCAAGAGGGAGGACCTGCTCGGTCCGGGCAAGGTAGTCGACGAGGTCCCTATCAACCTCGTCGTCCTCCTGCGCAGGGACGACCACAGTCCGGCTGAAGTCAGACTGGCGCCCGAAGAGGCCATCGACATACTCCGAAGAGGAGAATACATGATACTCCCAGGCGCCGGGCCGAAAGAGAAATGGGGGTCGATGTCGTATGAGCCCTGGTACAACCCGTACCTTCTCGAGGAGGACCACGACCGGCAGGCCCGCTTCTTCAGGCTAATGTTCGAGACCTGGATGGTCCCGTGCATAATCCTCAACACCGGGGTCGAGGGGGTTAAGGCCAGCCACGACAGAATCATCGCAGCCCTTGACGAGCATTAGCCTGTATCTCGGTGCCTTCGCGTACAAGATAAACGCGTAACTACCTTGGCGAAAAGGGAGAGCCAAGCTTGCTCGTGCTAGAGCTGATGATAGTGATATTCCTGGCTTCCATCGTCGCCGGCGTGATCGGCTCTCTCGCCGGGCTCGGCGGCGGCGTCGTCGTCATCCCCATGCTGACCATAGGGCTGGGGGTGAACATCCACTACGCCATAGGTGCTAGCATCGTGTCGGTTATAGCGACCTCCAGCGGCGCCGCGGCGACCTATGTCAAGGACAAGATGACCAATCTGCGGGTCGGCATGTTCCTCGAGCTCGCGACCACCACTGGCGCCATCATCGGCGCCCTCATAGCTGCTTACGTCAGTTCGATCGCCCTCGAGCTCGTCTTCGGCGTCATCCTCCTCGCATCACTCATACCCCTTGTCCGCAAGATAGGCGAAGACATCCCAGTGACGCCCGAGCTGGTTGGGTTGTCCAAGAAGCTGAAGCTCACCGGCTCGTATGTAGAAACAGACGGGTCGACTGTGAACTACAACGCCACCCGTCCTGCAGAGGGCCTCGCCGGCATGGTAGTAGCGGGGCTGATATCGGGTCTCTTGGGGATAGGGAGCGGGACGTTCAAGGTCCTCTCAATGGACTTGGCGATGAAGCTTCCGATGAAGGTGTCGACCACGACTTCGAACTTCATGATAGGCGTGACCGCCGCCGCCAGCGCAGGCATTTACTTCGTCAGGGGGGATGTCGACCCGGTCATAGTGGCTCCTGTCGCACTAGGGATACTCATCGGTGCATCCTTAGGGGCGAAGGCCCTCCCCAGGGCGAAGAACCCTACCGTCAGGAAGATATTCGCGATTGTCCTCGCCATAGCGGGCGCAGAGATGGTGTTGAGGGCCCTTGGCATCTGAGCTTCCGGGCTCCTTGTGGGAGCTGAGACCATGAATCTGAGCAACCCCGACTCTATGAACAACGTGATAAGCAAGGTCCTCAGGTATGGGGTCTTGCTCTCCGCGGCGGTCATAGTGCTCGGGACCGCCCTCCTCGCAGCACGCGACGCGTTCTCACAGTCGGCCTCCCTCCTACACTACGACCCCAACCAAATCCCCCACGGCCCGTTCCCGGTCACTTTCAGCAGCCTCGCCGCTGGCCTCGCCACAGGTTCGCCTGCTGCTATAATCGAGCTTGGGGTGCTGCTCCTCCTCGCCACCCCTGTATCGAGGGTCCTCTTCTCGGTCTTCCTTTTCGCGGTCGAGCGCAACAGGACGTATGTCTACATCACGGCGGCAGTCCTCACGCTCCTCCTGTTCAGCATGCTTGTTACGCCCTATATCCCCGTATTCGGTGGCTAGTATACTCATTTTCCTGAAAGTATTTAGACGCCTGGCGCCCCCTCCGTCCAATTGAAGAAAACGGCAGTCTTCTTCGACTTCGGAGGGACACTCCTCGTCATGAGGCGGGACCGGATTATAAGCAGGATACTCACAGGCAACGGCTACCCTGCTACGCCGGACGAGGTGGGTTCGGCTTACTTCGCCGTCGAGCCCCCCTGGCTCCTCGCCTACGGGAACAGGAAATTCGCCCCCGAACAATCCGAGGAGTCCTACCGCGTGCTCGACGCCATGGTCTTCAGGCACCTCTTTCCAGATTCTCCAGAGTCTGAAAGGCTCTCCCACCTGATGCGCAAAATGTGGGCTGAAGTCCAGCGGTCCATACCCTTGGAGCTCTATCCAGACGTGGAACCGACCCTCCGCCGCCTGAGTGACGACGGCTACAAGCTCGCCCTCGTCTCGAACGCCCCTCCCGACGTGGCTGAAACAGTGTCTGACCTCGGCCTCGGGAGGTATTTCCCAGTCATCGTGGTTTCAGGGGTGGCCGGTGTCTCGAAACCAAATCCCGAGATATTCAAGATTGCGCTGCGTGGAACGGGGGCCGAACCGGGCGAGGCGATCCACGTCGGAGACTTCTACGAGGCCGACGTGAAGGGCGCGAGGAACGCTGGCGTGGCAGGCTTGCTCATCGACAGGGATGGCAGGTATGGCGAGGTCGACTGTCCCAAGATTAGGGGCCTCGGAGATGTCTACGGGTTCCTGGAGTAGCTCGCGCAGAGCAACCCGTAGTAGGTGGGGGCCTGATAGGAAAGCACTTCGCCCTCCATTGGAACCATCGACAGGGCCCCAGCGAGCATGGCTATCTGCCAGGGGCTGTCTGGCTTTGCCTCGTCTATGACTCCTGGCGCAAGTTCTAGAATAGAGCCCAGCCTCCCTTCGTTGACTGCTCTGACCACGAATTCGTCATACTTGGCGGCGCTGGGGCTGTATCCATAGGGCCCGCTCTTACTGTGAGCATGGGCCTGGTCGGCGCTGGCGACGAATGCTATCCGCTTCGCCCCGCGCTCGGCTGCGCGCGCCACCACCTTGCCGAACTCGAAGTTCTGACGAAGCGGCACGCCTCTAGACGGAGCGACTACTACTATCCTGGGCTTCGGCATCGTCCCCCTCAAGAAGAACCACAGGGGGATCAGCGTCCCCCAGTCCATCGCCAGGTCAGAGAGCGGTCCCTTGTCTGCCCCGTAGTTGACCCCGGCCACCGGGAGCCCGGTCCCATCAGCGTCTTCGACGAGCACACGGGCGAACTCCACGTCGCACTTGACCCTGAGCCTGATGCTTTTGTTCCCTTCTGCAACGGACCCAGACGAGTTCTCCGACGTCACCACCCCGATGTGCCTGTGAAGCCTAACGCTGTGAGGGCTGGCGACCACGATCGTGTCAGGCTTCGCCCGTCCCATCCTCGAAGCTAGGGAACGCATCCCTTCCCTGGTAGGCAGGAACGCCCTGAGCCTCCTGCCTGCGAGCTCCGGTACTATCTCGCCTCCGTGGGGGGCTATGCATGCAAAGACGAGGGGCACGTCTCCAGAACGCACTTCGCATTATTCAAGCGTTCTTGTCGAGATAGTGCATGATCCCCATGACAGAAGTCCTCACAGACACCCTCGCATGGAGGGGGAGGTCTTCTACCCCTGCCTCAGCCGCCACCGTCTTCTCCATTGAAGCGGCCGCCAGGTCGAGGCCGATGTGCCGCTTCTTCATGCGGCTAACCTGCTCCACCCATGACTTCACCAGCTCAGCTGTCCTGTCGAACACCCAGTCGACGTCTCTCCTGGCCGCGAAGTGCGGGAGGAGCAACATTCCAGGAGAGGTCTGCCGCAGCATGTCAATCGTGGACACCAGCTGCGACGGGTGGAAGCTTGGGGGTGGGGTAGTGGGGATCAGCGCCTTCAGGTCGGGGTAGACGATGCCCACCGCGTCGGCTGTCAGCAGCAACCCTGCGCCGTCAACGAGGACGGAGATCTGATGGGGGGCGTGCCCCGGGGTGTGCAACATTGTGATGGTCAGGCCTTCTCCGAGGTCGAGGTGGGCCTCCGCCCCGACCCCTGTCGCCCTCTCCGCCGCTATCGGTTCAGGACGGCCGTACAGCGCCATGATCGACTCTCCGAAGACCTTCGTCGAGCTCTCGACCAGCTTCGCAGGGTCGACAAGGTGCGGGACCCCCCTCTCATGGGCAACCACTTCGGCGTTTGGCATTTCCTTCAGGAGCCTACCTGCGGCCCCCGCGTGGTCCAGGTGGACGTGGGTCGGGATGATGTATCTCACTTCCGAGGGCGTGATGCCGACCTCAGCCAGACCCTTGAGCACGGTCTCGTAGGAGGAGGCGTAGCCGCAGTCGACTAGGGCCGGCTTTGGCCCCTTCAGAATGTACGCGCCAACGGTCCCAGGGACTCCCAGGGCGTAAGTATCAAGCAGGTACACCTTATCGGAGACCTTATTCGCGTACACTCAGGTTCGCCCCTCCGTGCCATACTTGCAGAACTCGAAGGCGAGCAAGGCTAGCGACGCGACTCCGTACTTCAAAACGTCTTCGTCGACTTTGAACCTGGAGCTGTGGTTGGGATACACACACCCCTTGGCGGGGTTCGCCGCCCCCAGAAAGTAGAACATGCCCGGAGCTATCTGCAAGAACCTCGAAAAGTCCTCCCCTCCTAGGATCGGTTCCATCCTCCTCACCCGGGCGCCGCGGATCTTTCGGAGCAGCTTCACCGCCTGCTCCGTCGCCTCAGGGTCGTTCACAGTCACGGGATAGGCGTCCCTCTCGAACTCGACTTCGGCTGAGCCACCGTAGGACCTGCAGATCCCTTCGACGACCTTCGCCACCCTCTTTTTGGCGATTTTCCTGGTCGCCTCGTCGAGGGTCCTTATGGTCCCCTGGAGCTCGGCGTAGTCCGGGATGATGTTCTCCTTGGTCCCGGAATGTACAGAGCCGACAGTGATCACGAAGGGGCGGACGGGATCCATCATCCTTGAAGAGATGCCCTGCAATCCTAGGATGACGTTGGCCGCGATATAGACCGGATCCACCGTCTTGTGGGGGGCGGAGCCATGCCCTCCCTTCCCCACGATTCTAATCCTGAACGAGTCCGGGGCTGCCATCACGGGCCCTGCCCTCACCCCGAACTCGCCTGCCTTCCTGTCCCCGTCGATGTGCAGACCAAACACGTAGTCGACCTTCGGATCCAGCATCGCTCCGTCCTCTATCATAGGGAGCGCGCCCCCCCTCCCTCCGTGCTCTTCGGCAGGTTGGAAGAGGAACTTCACCGTGCCGTGCAGCTCCCCCTTGGCCCGGGCCAGGACTTCAGCGGCTCCCAGCAGCATCGCCATGTGGGTGTCGTGCCCGCACGCGTGCATCACGCCGTCGACCTTCGACTTGAAGTCCACGTCGGCCGCCTCGGCGACGGGTAGGGCGTCCATGTCCGCCCTCAGAGCTACGACATTCCCTTCAGCGGATCCCTTCAGGATGCCAACCACGCCGTTGCCGCCGACCCCTCTCTTCACCTGGACTCCTAGCGCCTCCAGCCTGTCGGCTACGAACTTGGAAGTCCACTCCTCGTGATACGAAAGCTCCGGGTGCTGGTGCAGCGTCCTCCTAGTCCTGATCAGCCCGGCCTCGATCTTCTTCGCCTCTGCTAGGAAATCCACGGCGGACTCGCCGCTGCGACGGATAAAAGGAAGTCAGATGCCTTCACCGGGGAAATCCGCCCTTAGGGCTTACCCTTTTAGCACACCATAAGGGTCTGGGGGCGTTGGCACTGTCCAATGCCTCAAAGGCAGGGGTATCCATCTTCCTGGGGTCCGCCCAGTTCAGCATCTTTCTGGTGCTCGCAGAAATACTGTTCCCGAACTACAACGTCTCAACTAACTACATCAGTGACCTGGGGGCCTTCTGCCCCTCCACAGGGCCGTGCGTAATCGAACCTTCCGCAGACGTCTTCAACGGGTCGATCATCCTCCTTGGGCTGTTAATACTGCTGGGCGCCTACTACCTCCAGCGGGCCTTCCATTCGACTCCCACAGCCGCCATCGTCGCGCTTGCAGGAGTCGGCGCGATAGGGGTCGGCCTATTCCCAGAGACGACGGGGATATGGCACAGCGTGTTCTCTCTCATAGTCTTCCTCTTTGCGGGGCTGGCGGCGGTACTGACCTACCGCTACCAGAAGAGGCCGATGTCGTACTTCTCGATTGCCCTCGGCGTGATTACCCTCGCCGCCCTCGTCCTCTTCATCGGGAAGGTGTACCTCGGTCTCGGCGCCGGAGGGATGGAGAGGATTGTGGTGTACCCTGTTCTAATCTGGTCGCTCGGATTTGGAGGGCACATGATGTCGACCGACGACCCAGCGAGGCCATAGCCGCCGGAACGTGTCAGATTCCCCGGTCCAGACGTGGAGGTTCCGGGAGCCCGCCGGCGCAGACTGCACGCTCGGGAGGTCGGCTAGGAGGACTGTACCAGCTCCCTAATGGCGTGGACGATGTCTGGGTTTGCAAGGGTGGTGATGTCTCCGTAGTCATCTTTCCTGTCCGAGATTGCCATGAGGACGCGCCTCATGATCTTCCCTGATCTCGTCTTGGGGAGGTCGGGGACGATGTAGACGCTCCTCGGTCTCGCGATGGGGCCCAGCTGTTTCACCACGTTCTCCTTTATGGCCTCCTCCAGAGCCTTCGGGGAAACGTCCGACACTCCTGGTTTCAGTGCTGCGTACACGACAGGGACATGGCCACGGACCTCATCAGACATCGCTATAGCGGCAGCCTCGGCAACTTCAGGGGTGGTCAGGACCGCGTTCTCCAGCTCCTTAGTCCCCAACCTGTGGCCGGCTACCTTGATCACGTCGTCTATCCTGCCGAGGATACGGAAGTATCCGTCCGAAGCCAGTACGGCGCCGTCCCCGGAGAAATACGGCCAGGCGTGCCAGTCCTTGCTCTCTCTGTCCCTGTTGTACTTCGAGTAATACGTCCTGACGAACCTATCGGGGTCTCCCCAAATGGTCTGCATGATCCCCGGCCAGGGGTTCCTTATGCACAGGTTCCCGGCTCTCCTTTCTCCCGCAGAGATCACGGCGCCGCCCTCGTCATATATCACCGGATAGATGCCAGGCATCCCGGGGCCGGCGCTCCCAGGCTTCATGGGGCTGATTGCAGGTAGAGTCGAGCAGAGGAACCCCCCTGTCTCAGTCTGCCACCAGGTGTCGGTGATCACCGCCTCCTTCTTCCCTACCACTTCGTAGAACCACCTCCAGGTCTCGGGCTCTATGGGTTCGCCCACAGTGGTCATTGCTTTGAAGTGATAGTCGTACTTCAGAGGCTCGTCAGGCCCTGACTTCCTTAGCATCCTGATGGTCGTGGGAGCGGTGTGGAATATGTTCACCCCCAGCCTTTCGGCTATCCTCCAAGGTCTTCCAGCGTCCGGATAGAGGGGGACCCCCTCGTACATCACGGTGGTAGCAGCCAGCGCCAGGGGGCCGTACACTATGTACGAATGTCCAGTAATCCACCCTATGTCAGCGAAGCACCAGTAGACGTCTTCCGGGTGAATGTCCTGGACGTACTTGGAAGTGGCCGCGACGTAGGCCAGGTACCCGCCGGTCCGGTGTTGAGCTCCCTTTGGCTTCCCCGTGGATCCGCTGGTGTACATCAGGAAGAGAGGCGCTTCCGAGTCCATGGAGACTGGGGCCACGGTCTCGTTCCGGAACGGCGCCCCGAGGTCGTCTACGAAGAAGTCGCGGCCTTCGACCATGGGCGCCGTCGAAATATACCTCCCAGGGTGGCGTTTCCACACGAGTACTTTCTCGACCTGGGCCCCTAGCCTCCCAGCCTCCTCAACTACGACGTCGGCCTCCCTCTTCTTGTCGATGACCCTCCCGTTCCTGTAGTATCCGTCTATGGTCACTAGCACGCCACTCTTCGAGTCTTCTATCCGTTCGGCGCAAGCCCTGGCGCTGAACCCGCCGAAGACCTGGTTATGGATGATGCCGAGCCTGGCGCATGCCAGCATGGAGATTGGGAGCTCGGGGGTCATAGGGAGGTGGAACGTGACCCTGTCCCCTGCCTTCAGCCCCATGTCCTGGAGTACAAGGGCGAACTCGTTGACCCTCCTGTAGAGCTCCTGGTAGGTGATCACTACGTGGGCCTCGTCCTCAGGCTCGGGGACCCAGATGATGGCGGCCTTGTTCCTGTACTTCGTTAGATGCCTGTCAACGCAGTTGTACGCCGCGTTCAGCCTACCTCCGACGAACCACTTCCAGAAGGGCGGGTTCGATGTATCGAGGACAGTGTGCCATTTCTCATCCCATGTAAGGAGGTCCGCGTACTCCCTGAAGCACTCGGGGAAGTTCTCTTCAGAGAAGCGCTCGAAGATGCCTCTGTCCGACATGTTGGCCTGGGCGACAAAGGCTGCGGGCAGGCCGACGAGGGGCTCCTCCTTCCAGTGTACCCCTATCTGAGTCTCGGCTACTTCTGAGTCTGGCCCGTCCATCCTGCACCTTCTCGTCTTTACGGAGATTTAAGATTGGTCGAGAGCCCCGTATCAAGCCGAGCCGAGTTTGATGGTATTGAGGACAGCTTGACGCAGGAACCGTCGGAGCACGCGTAGGGCGCCACTGTGCCATTCGCTGACCCAGACGTCAACATTTCATCTATCAACCAGCCTCTGTATCACGCGTATCCTTCGCCCGCCGGCTGTGCTAGATGGTGGGTAGCTCGGGGGAACGCGGCGTCTTCAATCGTGGGAAGGGGATGACCCTGGCGTGCAAAGAGAAGAGACTGTTGCAGGCGCCCCCGGGCAGCGCGAGAGGCAAGGCCGGCCTACCTCGCGTCTACGTCTGTGGGCGCATCTTCGCTTGGGACCCGCGCGCAGCGTCGAGCACGAGTAGAAGGTGGCCCTCGTAGTGAGCTCCAGTCAGAAGAAAATCCCGTGGTCAGACGAGAGAAGCCAGTCTGTGGAGGCATCCCCACTCAGGCACCACAGGGCCAGCCGCGAGACTCCCAAGGGCCACCAGCCCCTCCGAATCTGCCGGACGCGACGTCAAGCTGCGGCGCTTGCCCCATCCATCTTGGGTTAAGGGACGGCTTTAAACCCCATGAAGGACGAGTCCTAGGGATGCGGGGGATGGGATTCGAACCCATGAACCCCTAAGGGAGGGGATCTCTGCGAACGGCCGCTTAAGTCCCCCGCTTTTGGCCAGGCTTAGCTACCCCCGCAGTTGCGGCGCATCAGCCTTGCGTTATTAACGTTGGAGAGCAGCTAGCCGAGGAGTTTCAGGAAGTCATGGAGCCCCCTGGTGTTCGCTATGCCCCTGGCATCCAGCCATGCCCTCCTTGCGACAGTCACCCCGTAGGCGACGTTGTCCAGCTCACCCACTGAGTGTGCGTCCGAGTCTACCACCAAGGGCACCCCTTCTTCCATAGCCTTCCGAGCCCACACGTCGTCGAGGTCGAGCCTCTTCGGTTCCCCGTCAATCTCGAGCATCTTGCCTTTCTTCTTCGCGGTCTCGATCACCTTCGAGAGGTCTATGGGGTTCCCTTCCCTCCTGCCGATCAACCTGTTGGTGGGGTGGCACAGGAAGTTCACGGAGGGGTGGGATAGTGCGCTCAGCGCCCTATCCGTCAGCTTCTCTGGACTCTGCCTGAAGCTCTGATGAAGGGACGCTCCGACGATATCGAACTCGTCGAGGAAATCCTCGCTGAAGTCGAGCGTTCCGTCGCTTTTAATCTCCACCTCGACGCCCTTCAGCACCCTGAACGGCGCCAGCTCTGCGTTCAGCC
Source organism: archaeon (assembly GCA_021786335.1). The sequence continues at coordinate 6,794 of JAJYNM010000007.1, read as the reverse complement.
TGTCGATCTCCTTCCACTGGCGTTTGAACCGTTCTTCGGACAGCCCGTTGGCCACCCTCACAGACACCGAGTGGTCGGTGAACGCGATGTACTCGTATCCTCTCTCCTTGGCTGCTTTTGCCATCTCATCGAGCTCGAAGGCCCCATCGCTCCACGTCGAGTGCATCTGCAAATCCCCTTTGATGTCGTCGAACGTGACGAGGTCGGGGAGATCGCCATTGAGCGACGCAGCAACCTCACCTCTGTCCTCCCTCAACTCAGGGGGTATGTACCGCATACCGAGCACATGGTAGACCTCCTCTTCGGTCGCTCCGGCGAGCCTCTCCCCTCCCTTCCCGAAGAGGCCGTATTCGTTGAGCTTCCATCCCTTCTCGATGGCCAGGTTCCTCAGCGCTATGTTGTGGTCCTTCGAGCCTGTGAAATAGATCAGTGCCGACCCGAGCTCTTCCGGCGCGAACAGCCTGACGTCTACCTGCACCCCGCTCCCCAGCTTCACGCTCGCTCCCCTGGGACCGCTCTCCAGGACCTGTGCTACGCCGGGGCACCCAGAGGTGGCGTCGATGACCCTCGGGTCGGTGGAGAGTAGGTCGATGTCCCCGACGGTCTCCTTGCCGCGCCGCAGGCTACCCGCGATCCTCACCTCGATGCCCAGGGCGCAGAAATAAGACGCCAGCTTCTGGAACTCCGCCTCTGCCTCTGGGACAAGCATCCGCTTCCCGAAACTGGCGAGCCTTTCTATCCCCACCAAGAACGCCTCCCTGACCTTGGGGCCGAACTCCGAGTCCAGTCTCCCTGACCCAAGAGCGTACTTCAGGTCGTCGACGCTCGAAATCCCCAGGTCGTGGGAAAGACGGTAAGCTGTCCTTGGTCCTATCCCCTGGACTGCCATGAGCTTCGGCACGCCCGGAGGCGTCTTCGCTTTCATCCTCTCCAGGATTTCGAGTCTTCCAGTCTTGAAGTACTCGTCGATCTTCCGAGCTATGCCGCCGCCTACATACCTGATGTCTTCCAGCCGCCTCCGCTTCCAGAGCTCTTCCACGTCGTCGTTCAGGTTCCTGATGCTGGTGGCCGCCCTACGGTATGCAATCACCTTGAACCTGTCTTCCCCGTTGATTTCCGCGAGGTCTCCCAAGCTGTCCAGGATGTCCGCGACCTCGGAGTTCCTCAACACGGTGAAACGGGGGCGATTCGTTTTTAAAAGCAGTGTGACTGCCTAAAAACGCTTGCCAGTCTATCAAAAGGCCTTCATCTTGCTCAAGGTCTCTCCGGGCCACGAGGAGGGGGTGATAGACAACCTGATGAAGATCCCCGAGGTAGTGGAGGCGCACATTATCCCTGGCGACTGGGACGTCTTAGTTGTGCTCAGCGCCCAGAAGGAGGTTCTCGTCCCAAGTGACGAGAAGGTGTATAGGCTGGTCATGAACAAGGTCCAGAAGGTGAAGTATGTGGAAGACACCAACACCATGGTGTCGCAGTTCTCCCGGGTTAAGTAGGGCTAGCTCCACCAGCCGAACTCTTTGGGGACTTCGGTAATCTGCACCCCCTTCCCGCCCTCGATCAGGATGTCGTCTTCGATTCTAACCCCGAGCCTCCCTCTGATGTACGCCCCGGGTTCTATCGTGAAACACATGTGCGAGCCCAGGAGCTCGTCCCCGCCGCCCACTATGTAGGGGGCTTCGTGGATCTCCAGCCCCAGCCCATGACCCGTCCTGTGGAAGAAATACCTGCCCAGCCCCGCACCCTCGAGAACCCCCCTTGCAGCGGCGTCGACTTCTCCCACCCTCGCCCCCGCCCTCGACGCAGCTGCAGCCGCTTCCTGGGCTTCGAGGACCTTGTAGTACACCTTTTCAACGGAAGGGGACCGCCCGATGCAGAACGTCCTTGTGATGTCGGCGTAGTAGCCGTCGTAGGTCGACCCGACGTCTACCACTATGCTCTCACCCCGCCTCACCTTCCTGGCCGAAGGGAGGTGGTGCGGGTCGGCAGCCATCTGTCCGGCCTGGACGAGCATGTCGTCGACCTTTTCGACGCCCTGGACGTATATCGCATCCGCCATGGCCCTGGCCAGCTCGAGCTCGGTGGCCCCCTCTTTGATGAGCCCGGGGAACTCGCTGAATGCCCTGCTCAGAGCCTGTGCCGACTTCTTCAGCAGCCCGACTTCATAGTCGTCCTTCGATTCCCGCACCCCTTGGAGGATTCGCTCGGCGTCGGCGAACCGCAAGGGGCATCCGTTCGCCAGTTTGTTCGTGTACTGGAAAGGCGCCCTCCCTTCGACGCCCCACTGTCCTTCCGCCCCCGCTCTATTCGCCGCCTTCCTGATCGCCCCGCCAGGCCCCTCCGAGTCCGTCCAAGCATGGATTCCGAGAGGGAACGGCGCGCTTCGGTACGGCCCCGACTCGAGGGCGGGGGCGACCAGCTGAGGGTCGCCTGCCAAGGGGATGAGCAGCATGAAAGGGCGCTCGAGCATCAGCGATGTCCCGCCTGTCAGGTAGCGCATGTTCGGCCCAGGCACTACGACTACCCCTTTCAGCCCCAAACTTGCGAGCCCTGCTCTCAGCCGCTTGAGCCTCGTCGCATGGAGTCCTCTGTGGATCATCATAAGGGGCGATTCCAGCATATACACCGTTAATATGTAGTTGTTCCGGCGCAGCGATGCTTTGGGCATCAAAGAAAAGCTCGTCCTATCTGTGGCGAAAAGATGGATCTCAGGGGCAGACCTGCACGCTGCCATGGAGGACGCGAAGGATGCGAACTCGAGGGGGATGGGGGTCGTCGTTAACTTCCTCGGAGAAGAGATCATCGACCAGGTTGCCGCAGACGCTCAGGTGGACGAGTACCTTGGACTCCAGCAAGCTCTCTCCGACGGCGGCGTAAGGGGGTTCGCGTCGGTGAAGCTGACCCAGTTGGGGATGGGTTCTGACGATGGAGCGATGCGGCGGAGGCTTGACAAGATCCTGGAGGGCGCTGAAAGGCTCGCCCAGCTCCTCTGGATCGATATGGAGAGCTCTTTGTCCACAGAAAAGACCGTGTCTACCTACCTCGACGCCCACAGCAGCCACCCGGGCCTCGGCGTGGCGATCCAGGCCTACGCCAGGCGCAGCGAGACCGACATGAAGCTGATTCTGGACCAGGGGGGGATGGTGAGACTGGTCAAAGGCGCTTACAGAGAGGGTCCAGACTTCGCCTTCCCCACCAGAGCCGAGATCAGCAGGAGCTACGAACGTCTTATGGCGTCCCTCTTCGAGAGGGGGGAAGGGTTCGCCATCGCCACCCATGACGGGGCGCTGATAGAGCGCGCGAAGGCTCTCGCCGAGTCCAGTCACGCGAAGTTCAGGTTCGAGTTTCTCAAGGGGATCAGAGACGAGCTGAAGACCGATTTAGTCAAATCGGGGTACGCCGTCTCGGAGTATCTCCCATATGGGAGCGAATGGTGGGCTTACTCGAAGCGGAGGATAACCGAGCACCCAAGCAACGTTTGGCTCCTCCTCCGTTCGGTGGTCTAGGGCCGGCTGCGGCGGTAGCCGCCGTTGATAACTGGCTCAATTAACATAGACCCCTCTCGCAAAATACCAAGTGAGGCCTGAACTCATTAGGTCAGACAAAATGGCCGAATACCAAAAAGGGCAGGTCTGGGGCGCCCTCCGCAAGGCGTGGAAGGGCTACCGCATCGCTAAGGTCCAGGGCGACAACGCCCGGATGAGGGAGTATGCCACGCGCATAAAGACCCTCCAGGGCCAACTGGGCGTACCTCAGGCTAGCTTCCCGAACCTGGGAATATAGAGGAGCTCAGTGCTCCTCTTTCCTTTTTTACTCGGAGCTTCCAATTTCCCTTTCTATCTCTTCCAGGATGTCGCCGACTACCCGCTTCTTCAGGCCCAAAGAGGCGCAGATAGCTCCTACGCCGTCTCCCTCCTCTCTGACGAGATACCTGAGGATCCTCCTGCGGTCTGCCATGGGGAGCGATGTCCCTATGCGTGCGGCCTCCCTCAGAGCAAGGCTCCTGATGTAGAGGAGGACCGCCCTCTCCTCCTCCATCGCCTTCAGCTTCCTGTCTACTTCGGCCACCACATGGGTGAGCGGGCGAATCCGTGACGCGCCATCTGGGTACCTGAGGGCCTCGCTGATCTGGGTCATCGCCTGCGCGTGCCCTTCCGTCTCCGCGACCCCGGGAGGGGCACCGAACGAGAATATCCTCGTCCTGAAGAGGTTGGGAGCCAGGTCGACGGTAACGGAGAAGCTGCTCTTCAGCATGTATTCTTTCCGCTGGGGGCCCCGCGGACTGTCCTGTGATACGGTGCTCACCAGTCCTGCCCTCTCCATGGCCATCAGGTGTTTCGCTACGAGTTGCTGGCTGATCTTCAGCTCCTTCGACAGCTGAAGCTGATAGTTGGGCTCTTCGCTGAGCCTGGAGATTATCATCCTCCGGGTGGCATTCTCTACGGTCCCCAGAACGGCGTCGAGTTCAGCTTCGCTCATTGGTTATCGCCCAATGGTTGTATACACTCCGTTTGTTCTATAAATAGGTTCCCGAACGCTCCCGCGCGTTGGACTGTCTTTGGGCCGTTTCCCTGGAGGAAGTGGAGGGTTTGCGATGGCATTGAGCAGGACGCTGATAGGCGAACGCGCGGCCGTGGCGAGCGAACAACCGTTGGCTTCGATGGTCGGCTACGACGTCCTCCGGAGAGGTGGGAACGCGTTCGACGCGGCGGCCGCGACGAGCTTCGCCCTTGCCGTGACCTTCCACCCCGCCGGGGGGATGGGAGGGGACTTCTTCGGCATGCTCTACGAATCGAAGACGGGCCGGGTGCACTGCTTGAACGCCAGCGGCTGGGCCCCTTCAGGACTCACACTCGACCTAGTCAAGGGGCGAGCCGGCGGCAGGCTCCCCCTGTATGGGGCATTGACCTGCGTCGTGCCAGGGCTCACGGCGGGGGTGTGGGAGATGCACAGGAAGTTCGGCGCCCTGGAGTTCAAGGAGCTCCTGGAGCCAGCCGCCAGGCTAGCGTCAGAAGGGTTCCCCGCCGGCGCCGCAATGTGCAGGTCCATCGCGGGCGCATATTCGGATTTCTCCGACGACGCGAAGAAGGTTTTCGCCCCCGACGGAAAGCTCCCGGTCCCGGGTGAGCGCATAAGGCAGGAAGCCCTGGGGAGGGTGATATCTGAAGTGGCCGAAGGCGGTCCGGGAGCGTTCTACTCTGGGTGGCCCGCAGAGAAGATCGCATCGACCCTGGAGTCCCTCGGGGTCCCGTGCACCAAGAGCGACTTCTCTGAGTTCAAGCCCGAGTGGGTCGAGCCGTTGACGCTCGACTACAGGGGGACCACCGTCTATGAGGTCCCTCCAAACAGCATGGGCGCGACCAGCCTGCTGATTCTGAAGCAACTGGCCGATGCCGACCTCTCCTCCGCAGGCCCTCTTTCTCGGGACCGGATTGAAAAGACGATGAAGGCGGTCCTAGTCGCCTACGGCCGCAGGGATGAGATGCTCGGTGACCCGCGCTTCGCCCCCATCGACATGGAGGCGTTCATGTCAACCAAGAAGGGCGCGCCTCCTGCGCCCGGGGTCGTCAGGAAGGGTGACACCACAGCCTTCTCCATCGCGGACGCCGAGGGCAACATCGTGTCGGGGATACAAAGCCTGTTCCATCACTTCGGGTCCCGCGTGTTCGTAAAGGAGTGCGGAATTGCCCTGAGCAACAGGGCGTCTGCCTTCCGAACCGAAGGCCCGAACAAGGTAGAGCCCCGCAAACGGCCTCTGCACACCCTCTCTTCGCTCATCCTGGAGCGCCAGGGACGCCCTTACCTAGCGATAGGGGCAAGCGGGGCGGATTATCGCCCGCTACAGCATGCCCTCTTCGTGACGAACTCGGTAGACTACTCGATGCCAGCTGAAGAGAACGTGGCTCACCCCCGGTTCCTCTGGGGAGGTGGGAGGAGCCTGCTGATAGAGGATGGTTACGAGCTACCCCCAGAGACCGACTATGACATTCAGAGGCTCCCGCTTCCAGGACGGACCGGCGTCTGTCAGGCGGTCGAGGTATCAGGAGGTTACAGGAAGGCTGTGTGCGACGTGCGCGGAGACGGCATTCCCTCGGGGTTCTAGGGCTCAGATTCAGGCCGTGCAAAACGTGGGAGGTCGAGGACCGGGTGGCCCTCGACGTCTAGGTTGTGCTGGAAGAACTCTCTGACTCGGTGACTGTGGTCTCTACGGTTTGCGTCCCTCTCGCCCCGGTGCTGACCTCGGTCACGTGGACGACAGGGCTGAGCACAGACGCCTTCCCGGGGCTGACGTGTATGTCCCCAGGCGAGAGGTTCAGGATGAGGTCCGCGGAACCGCCGGACTGGATGGTGAAGTGCACGTTGATGAACAGCTTCCCGTCCGCCACCACTTTGAGCTGGGTGGATGTCCCGTCTGTCCAGAAGGCCTTGGCTCCGGTGATGTGGAGGACGATGCCCGTCACGTTCCCCGAGGGGACCTTCGTGGCCCCCAGAAGGATGGAACTACCCTGGAGCTTGGTGAGGTTCACGTTGTCCCCCACGCTAGTTGACACATTGTAGACGTATCGGTCCACGGATCTAGGCAGGGCTGTGGAGGAGATGGAAACCATGGAGGATGGCGTAAAGGACGTGGCGCTCGTATCGATGCTTGTGGTTCCGCCACCGCTGGTGGCGTTCGTGCTCGAAGCTCCGGAGCCAGAGGAACTCGAGGAGGACTCCGAGGTGGTGACGGCTGTGACGTTCGCTGAGTACTTGATGGTGACGCTAGTCACATTGACGAGGAGGTAGCTGAGGTTGGG
>JAJYNM010000010.1 GCA_021786335.1 archaeon | reverse complement strand
CTGCAGGGCTGACATGGAAGACCCGTGCGTCGATAACGACGGGGGACATACCCACCTACACGTGGTACGCCATCGCAGGCTCCGCCTTGTCTGATTCCATCACCGTGACCGTGAGCGGGACAGACTACTTCACCGTCATCGCGTTCGGGATCTCTGGCGCCGACACGTCGAGCCCGTTCGACACCAACACCGCGGTCCCTGCCAGCACCAGCGGAGGCACCATTCTCCCCGAGCCGAGCGTCTCCATCAGCACGACCGGGACCAACGATATGATCATCGGGATCGTAGGGCTGTTCAACTCTCCGACGGCGACCCCAGGCTCCGGGTTCACGACAATCCAGGCCACCTCAGCGCAGACCCCTTCGTCGCTCGCGGAGTACCAGATCGTGAGCTCAGCCGAGTCAAACTTTGCCGTCGACGCAAGCGACGGCGGCACCAACACCCCGTGGACTATCATCGCGGACGCGGTCGTGGCGCCTGGGGCGATACCGGACCTCCCCTCAGGGGTGCTCCTTCTCGCCATCCCAATTCTGGCGGTCTACATCCTGCTGAGGAGGAAGGTCGGAGCCACAGCCCTGGGGCCACCGAGCGCTTCTGCGCCAGTAAGCGGCAGCGCAGGAGCGGGTCGGAGGTGAGCGCGGGGTGACCTCACGGAAGATGTCATTCAGCAAAAGGAGAGCCCGCAGGCTGATACCCTTCGCGGTGGTGGCCGTCGTCTTGGTCGCGGTTGCTTTGGGGGCCACGAGCAGCGTCAGCGGAGGCCACGGCGCGTTCAACTTCGAGGAGTACTGGCCTGTCCCGTCCGACTACGTCCCAGGGACGGTCCCACCCACCGCTTACCTGCAGATCAACTATACGGGCTTCGGCGTCGGAGAATACACCTATGTCATCTTCGCACGGTCAAACGGCTCCACCATCCTTCTGTCGAACTCCACGGCGGTGGTCTCGTCGGAAGCCTCGTTCCGGGCCTTCGTGTATGTGAAGGTCCCTTCTTCCGTTATGACACTTGAGGCAGAGGTCTTCGCATTGGCCCCCGGGCCGCGGAACCTCGTGTTCGCCAAGACGCTGACCATCTAGAGGTTGGGATATGGCCGCCAGCCCCTTGGCTTTGCGGCCCGTTCGCCCTCGTCGGTGGGAGCTACAAAAAGCACCCTGAATCGGTCTGAGAGTACGAAGTCGCCATCTCCTCCCGGTCCCGGCGCGACGGCGAGCTTCACGCTTGGTGCCAGTGACAAATGGAACGTGATCGCCGACGCCGTTATCGCTTCAGGGAGTCCCATTCCGGACCTCCCGTCCGGTTTCCTGCTCCTGGTGCTCCCCCTCGCCTCGGTCTACTTTAGTTTCAAGGCTCGCTCCCCGAGCGAGGAGACCAAGAAGTCGAGGAGCGGAGCCGGGATGAGCCGTCGCTTCCTCCGGGGCCGCCTGGCGAGAAGGGTCCTCCCCCCCGCGGTCGTCTTGGTGGTCGTGGCCGCCGCCGTCTCGGGGATGTTGGCGTCGGCGGGCAGTGGCCAGGGGGGGTTCTACTTCGGGGTCTACTGGCCCGAGCCCTCGTCCTACCTGCCGGGGTCGGTCCCTCCGACCGCTTACCTGCAGATCAACTACACGGGGCCGGGAAACGGAGCCTACACCTATGTCGTCTACTCCAATTCGACCGGCGCTGATGCCATAATGGGACAGGGGACTGCCGTCCTCCAGAGCGGGGCGTCCTTCCGCGACTTCGTCTCCGTCAACGTCACCGGGAACGGTGGCGTCCTCCTTGGGGTGGACGTCTTCTCCGGGCCCAAGGCCTCGGGTGCCCTCGTCTACACGAAGTCCCTGGTCTTCTGACGCGGATGCGCGAGCGGAACGACCGAGGGCCCCGCCTCGGGGCGGGGCGAAGGCGAAGGACGAACGTAGGGGCAAAGAGGGGGGAGCGAAGCGAGCGCCAGCGAGCGGTGCCGCCAGGCATCGCGGGGGGTGAATTTGGCCCGGAGCGAGGTCCGAGCCTGAAGGGTGTCGGCTGGTGCAGGCTCGCCAGAGGGGGGAGGGAAAGGAGGAAGAATTGAGCTGATTTGGGGGAAAAACGGTTCGTTTCGGGATATACCCATCTGAGGGGTATGACAGGACGAGGGAAGCGAGTGCTAAAGCATATGCAGAAAACCAAGAACGTTGACGGTTGTAGCCACCGCGAGCACTGCTGTGAAGACAGTTAGCCACGTATTTAGTCTGCGATTCGATTTGTAATTCAGGTAGGTCGCTAGGCTTGCTAAGGTGTCGCGGAGTACGGGCGCTGAAATAGGGTCGTCCTTCATTCCTCGAATGATCTCCGTCATTTTTTCTTCAGCCCATTTTTCGAGGTTGTCTGTGTGATTAGGCGATGTCAAGTCTGACCGATTTCGAGAGAAACAACATTCTTATGCATTCGCGGAACCAAGTTTCACGCGAGTTTCGACCTTTGACCGTTGAGAATTTGATCAAAGTCACGTTCTCGGAGATGGCTCACGAGGGGATGCTGCCCGGGATCAGGCCTGTCTTCGATGGAACCATCGACCTGGAAGTAACGGAGCCAGCCGCCAAGGTCCTGGTGCTATCCCATCTCGGATACGAGGACGCGTCTGCCAAGTACAACTACGCGTACCCTCATAGCTTCAGGGTTTGGGGCTATCCCGAGGTCGAGTTCGAGGGCGCCTCATACCCCTTCAAATTCCCCTTTCTGGCGCAGACGGTGCAGGACCATTGGAACGAACACAAGCAGGAGATGCCCGGGAAGGTGCTCGTGAGATTCCTTCACACGGATTGGCAAATGGCCACGTCGTACAAGAACAGAGCGAGGCAGGAAATCATACAGAAGGGTTACGACCCTGAACAGGTTATCTTCGTCCCCATACTTGAATTCGAGGAGGTTATCGGGGAGTTCGTCTCGCTTTTCTACTTCAGGAACCAGGGCTATATCACAACGGTAGGTGTTCCGCACACCGGAGTCAAGATTCCGGACGTAACGTGTTGGAAGACTCCTCTGCTGCGGAAGCTCAGGGAGAGTGGGCTGGTCGAGAATGGCGCGACGTTGATGGAACTGACAATGCTGAGGGCATTCGGGAAGATAAAATCTGCCAAGAAGGACATCAGCGACAACTTCGACGAGTCGGTAGTCATCGAGGTCGAACCCTCACGGACCAGGGCGTACGGCGGGGTTCAGCAGTTATTGGGGCAGACAATCGCACTTGGTGCTCACAAGGACGGCTACGTTGAGGGAGGAAACTACGACAAAGGGTTCATTGTCGCGCCCGATTATACCGATGAGTATTACAAAATCGGAATCCTGAGCTTCACGGAAGATGGATTGCACTTCCGAGACTGTCCGGTCAATTATTCGAAGCCGGAACCCAAAGCCATGAGTATGAAGGAAATGGATAGCGTGTTTAGAATGGCTCTCCTCTCGAATCTGACCTTCGACGAGATTGTTGGGTTACTGCCGGACGTGAAAGGCAAGACATTCCATCAAGTAATGAGTTTGATGAGCCAAATTGACGCTGACAGAATCATAACAGAAATCAAGAAGCAGGTAGGCGAGAATGCCGGTTAGTGTGACTGAAAGGGGAGCACTAGAGCGAATGATTGACAAGTTCCTAAAAGAAGCACCCAGCCTTTTACGTACGCTGAGGCCCAAGGCGTCGGTGCTCCAGATCCGAGAGCCCAATGACTACCTTCTCGGCTTTATCGTCGGAGTCATTGTTGGAAGTTTCTCGGTTGCATTCGAAAGCGAGGAAGGGCGGGCACTCAACGAGGAAGAATTGAGTGAGGTGAATGACGTAGCATTTAGGCGGACGAGGGAAATAAGGAAAGCGATGTTCAAGGCGGGTTAGAGTTCTCCGAATGGACGAGATAAATTGAGAGCGAGGTGATTGAGTGGATTCAGAAGGTACCGATTAAGATGAGCTACTCTAACACTTTGCGCTGAGTTGCTGTATGAGCTAGATGTTCGAGAGCACAGGTCCTCCTGTATGGAACCCGCAGCGCGGGAAATGCGGTTTCGTCGCCGTGCTGACTTCGAGAGCTGATTAACTGGGACCTCGTTGATGTGGCCCTCAGTATGTTCGATTGTCTTCGTCCTCAGGCCTTGGGGACGAGTTCCTCAAGCTTCGTAATGACTTTGGCAGTAGGGACATCGGGCATCCTCTCAAGCAGCCGGTAGAGAGTCAGGTCCCCGTTGCCCACGAGGCTTAACATCTCCTCGACCTTGAAGTTGGTCAGCAGCAGCTGCGTCCAGCTCCTTTCAAGGGAGGAGATGAAGCCTTTCTTCTTTCGCTTCCAGTAGTCGT
>JAJYNM010000056.1 GCA_021786335.1 archaeon | reverse complement strand
CCGTCCGAGGAGCGGAGGTACACGTCGACTGTCACACCGCTGTCCAAGAAGGTGCTCCCTGTGAACCAGAAGTAGCTGGTCCTGTCGTTGCCCATGTAGTCGACGTAGTCGGTGGTGCCTGCGATCGTCTCGAATTTGTATGGGACCTCCTCGGCGACGGAAGAGGTCTTCACCTCCCTCTTGGCCATCTTGATTCCCTCGTCTATGGTGTTCATAGTCTCTGAGCCGCCGCCCACGTCGAGCTGGTAGCTCTTCGAGATCTTGATGCCCCGCTTCACCATGAGGCCTAGCAGGCCTTTGTGGAATATGGTCCCGCCGAACTGGCTCAAGAGGTCGTCCCCCACGAGCGGGAGCTTGGCCTTCTGGAAGTCCGCGACCAGTTTGTTGTTCTTCAGGACCAGGGCCGGTGTGCAGTTGATGAACCCGCATCCTGCTCGCATGGCAGCCCTAGCGTATTCCTCGGTCGAGGCGGCGCACCCGGAAGATATCATGTTGACCAGGAGGTCCGCCCCCGAGTCTTCGAGCGCCTTGGACACGTCGTCCGAGCTCGCACGCTCTAGCTTTACCCCACTGAGGTGCGGTGCGACGTCTCCCCTTGAAATCCCGCCCCTGACAGTGACTTTGCTCCGAGGGAGCGAGACGTACTTCTTGGCCACGCTGGGGGGGGCGAACACCGCCTTGGATAGCTCCAGCCCCACCTTCCTGGCGTCGATGTCGAAGGCGGCGGCTATCTGTACGTCCCTGGGCTTGAACCCGGCTACGTTCGGGTGCCAGAGCCCCTTCTTTTCGTCTCCTGAATAGAACCTCAGGCCCTGGACCAGCACGGAAGCGGAGTTCCCTATCCCCGCTAGCGCCACCTTGATGGGCAAACTATCTCACTTGAACTTCGCGAACGCCACGATGACGCCCACCGCAGAGAGGACGAGGCCGAGAGAGTAGTTGATGGTGACTATCTCGGCCGCCTGGCCTGCCACCCCTGCGTTGGCGTAGGTGTAGTAAAGCAGGAGGATGCCGAAAACTAACACGATGACGCCCATGAGCCTTACCAGTGCGTCCACCCTGGACTGTTCTGCTTCGAACGTCATTGGCCTTTTCAGGCGGAGGGGGAGGGTATTTTAGCGATTCTTCGTTCTTGAAGCAGGTCAGGCGCTCTTCATCGTCTCCAGCTTCTCAGGGAGATAGGTATCCACGATGTAGCTGAGGCCATACCTGGCGAAAGCCTCTTGCTCGCTCTTCCGCTTGTACTTGAGGAAGGTCTCGAGCTCGTCGTGCCACATCTTCTCGGTGTACCTCGGGTCGGACTTCAGCTCGTAGAGTCGCTTGATGTCGACTTCTGTCAGCTTGTCGGAAGGGAGTTTGTACTTCTGGATGTCGCTCGCGTACACCCCGAGCCACTTCGAGTTGGGGGTGGTCAGCTCTCGGAGGTGGGCCGCGTTAGCCGAGTTGTGAAGGAGGATTCCAGAATGCCCTCCGATGAAGCGTTCCACTCCCGGGACTGAGACGTCGTAGACGTATTCGTCCACCGGAGGAGTCTGTTCGATGCTGACAATGGGGTCGAAGCTGACGTCCGCTTTGACCAGCCCTAGCACGTTTGTCACCAACTTACCCGCTTCCGGACCCAGGGGACTGGACCGGCATGAAAGTAGATGCGCCAGAACCGAAGACAGGTTATCCCTGTTCGCGCCGCCCTCCTTGCCAGACTGGGTTACTTCGCATATCCTCCCGTACAGGTTCCTGGACTTGGCGTCATGCCGTACATGCTTTCCGACCTCACGCTTCAGATTGACAACCCCGCTGGAAACTACGGGGAAGGCCTTGGGCATGGGGTATGAGCTATGGCTGGTCGATGCTATGTGGGAAACGATGGTAGCCCTATCGTCGTCATGGAGTACAGTTGAAACCAGCTTTTGCACCTCAGAAACCCCCGATACGATTAGGGAAATCTTGTCGCTTCCTATGGAACAGGCAATGCCGTTCTGGGTCATGAGGTAGGCCAGGTCGGACATCAATTCTGGATTCTTCATCTTCCAGATCAATCCCCCCGAATTTGTGATGTGTCCGTCGCCAAAGCAGCCCTTGAGGAACTCTAGGACAAGCGCCTTTCTGGCAGAAAGCATCACCATGGGAATCCGCTTAAGTGCGAAACCAGTTCCGCATAGCCTTAGGAAGAGCAATGCGGCGGGGGTGCCCCCAAACCGCAGTGTTACCCCGTTCCCAAGGGAATCGACAATCCTTTTGACGTTAGCGCGAGGGAACACCGCCCGGATGCAGGCCTCGGCGTCGTCGACTACCTCAGGTTCGTGCGGTCCGAACATGAGCTCGACTGCCCTCGGGACCCCGTTCGCCTTCACTATCCTTCCCTCTGAAATGTAGTATCCGAAAAGGCAGGCCAGCTCCTTGGTGAGCCATATCCGCGCTGGCAACATGTCGGGGGCCCTGCGGCTCCTGGTGCTGACGAATGATCCGCGGAGATGCTTACTCAGTTTAGGCTGCTTTCGCCCTTGCTCGAAGGTCTCGAGCCTTCTCCGGCTGCGGTATTTTGAACGCTCATCTTGGATGTGGACGAATAGCCTAGGAACCGGAACCTCCTTAGAGAGCGCCAGGAGTTCCTTGATGGAGTCTATGACTACCGGCTGGCTCCTTTGAATAGAATCGCCTCTTTCTATCACCAAAAGGTCCCCTGTGGTCAATTCGGTCGTCGGAACGGCCTTCAGCCGCCCCTCTCTCAAGACGAAGACGCTGTGGTTAGGCGTCACGACGACTGTCCTACCGGTTGAAGTAGAAAGCCGATAAAGCGGTCCGGCGTGGCGATGGCGGATTGCCGCCGACATGGGCTTGAACCGCACCCCATGGTCAGAGTCAACGCTTAGCGTTTCGAACGGGATGGCACCACATACCTCGTTCCCATTGGAATCATAGTAGTATCCGTAGTTAGCGATGCATTCATCTACGAACTCCCCGATTTTGGTGATGCGGACCCTGCCTTTCGAATCCTTCACCACGATAGGTTCATCTCTTTGCACCGATCCTGATTTTATCACCATGGCTATGTGGGCCCCCCAAGGGTCAGCGTCGCAGAGGATTCCGACGGGGAGGCCGAGCTCCTGGTTCAGCCGCCTGATGAGGAAGCGCGTGGACCTTGGGGGCTGCCCTGCCGTATTGATGAGTATTGCTTTGTACTTTAGGTGCACCCTCTCCTCGATAAACCTCGTGAAAAGGCCGCCCTTCTCTATAGCCAGGACGACCTCCGCGTCTGTGTCCCTGAACTCGGCGGTGGTGAGCGCCGGTCCGATCATCACCCCATCGGGGTTCGCGGAGAGGTCAGCGGTCTTCCCCTCATAGCCTGGGACGGTATACTCTATCGTCATGTTCCCGAAGATCGCACTCCTCTCTTCGGGATAGATGTTCATCCCCTCCCTCGCCATCTGCATCAGGACCTCCAAGTCGGTGATCAGCTCGTCGGACTCGGCCTGGTCCTGGAACTCGACGTTGAACGCCTGGGCAGAATAGAACACGTCCCTGAGCGTGGAGGTGCGTTTCTCGTCCACCAGCTTCTTGGCGAAATAGGCAAGCCATACCAGCTGAGTGAACGGACGGATGTGTTTGATGTTCCCTGACGACTTCTTCACCGTGGTCGCGCCGAGCACGAACTGCTGCAGCTTCTTGTCGTAGACTATGTTCCGTACAGACCGGCTGGCCAGGGTCAGGCTTGGGAAGCGACCTTCGTCCAGGTCGGCGTAGATGCTCGCTCCCAGCTCGTGGAGGAGCCCTTGGACGGCGTTCTGCCTCGTCTCAGCTGAACCTGTCGACTGCCTCTTTACTCTCTTCTTGGTTGACATTTTCTCCCTCCACTTCTCCCGCCAGTGCCCCCTCTGGCGTGCCTGGTTCATTAGTCTCATCCGCGCCGGGCTCACTGCCTATGAGCTGCCTGTACCTCGGGAGCGATTTCTTCCCTGCCAGTTCGGTTGAGAACTGGGCGATCAGGGGAAGGTATTTCCCGTAGATGTTCATCTTCTTCTGGACCGCTTCCATGCTCCCCTTGCGGGACAGGAAGATCCCGAGCCTCCGCAGCGCCTCCCTCACCGCGTTCCTAATCTCCCTCTGAATCTCCGGCCTGTCCGCTATGTACTCCTTGCCGACTGTCTTGTACGGGATCCGGGTGCTCGCGATGTGTGTTATCACCCCGACAGGGGCTTCGGCCGGGACATGATACCTTCTCCAGTCCACCTCCTCGTTGAGGACCTCGAAGCTGACGTCTGAGCTCTCGTCGTATAGGAGAGGAATCCTGTTCGCGAATCTGAAGAGCTTGACCCCGGGCTGCAATATCTTCCCTCCGTATGCGACCCCGACCTCGACCAAGAATGGGAAGCCGGAGTACGACGAGGGGGGTCTCATGACCACCGTGGAGAACTCGGGCTGGAGCTCCTTGGCGATCCCCGCCATGAGGATCTCCTCGCCTATTGGCGAGAGCACCGCCGCGTCGGGCTGGAGGAAGTCCGGGAAGCGCTGTAGTGCGTCCACCACGGCGACTATCTGGTTTGTGCTGAGCCTTTTCGGAGGGAGTTTCGGGCTCACCCCCGCGAACTCAAGGAACTTCGTCGCTATTCTGTCTCCCACCCTGTGGAAGTGGGTGACCATGAACGTCTTCATGTCGTGCTCCTCTGACACCTTCACTATCCGCTTGAACGCCTCGACATCAACGCCGTAGGGATGCGGCAGCGTCTCCTTGGGAGCGGACGGCATCGAGGTGGTTGCCCTTTCGTAGTAGGTTATCTGGCCGGTGGGGTCAACGACCGTCAGGTTCGCGTAGCTGGCCACCAGCGCTGTCTGTTTGAAGTAGTCGCTTATCTTCTGGGACGCTCGGAGGTAGTCGCCTTCGAGGACAATGTCCACCCTGGTCCCCGTTGAGCCATTGGCCTCGCTGTTGAATCGTTTGAGGACTGTCGGCCTGTTCTCCCCTATGTCTATCATCATCTGGAAGCCGTACTTGCGCTTCCCGTCGGGGGAGGTCGTAATCGTCACAGGCTTGTTGGTGGTAATCTGGCCGTAGAGGATGGCCATGGTCCCACCTAGGCCGAACATGCCCCGAGACTGCCTCAGGACGTACTTGGACCCGTAGAAGACCTTCCCGAAGGCGCTTGGGACGTGCTGTGGCGCCACCCCCGTGCCGTTGTCGATGACGGTGAGTTTGTAGGGCTTCGGGTCTGGGAGCGACAGGTTAGGATCCTCGGCGGTTATCCTGACGTAGATGTCCGGCGGAGTTCCAATTATCTCAGTGGAGTCCAGGGAGTTCTCGACGAGCTCCCTGATGGCCATGTAGAGGGCGCGCGCGGGGTTTGTGAACCCGGCCAGGTCACGGTTACGATAGAAAGAACTCTGAGGGCGAAATCTCCGCGAATGTGGCCTTGCTACTCAGTAGTCATCACCCCCGTAGTCTCTGCTCTGCTGCTTCTCCAGTCGTCGATTCACAAGTGAAAGTTTCAATCTAGCTGGTCCTACCCTTTCCAAAGGGCCCGCCCGCAGGTATCGACCTGAACCGGATATATGCTAGTGCTCAAGCTTCCGGAGTTTTTCCTCCAGGGTCTCCGGCGAAGTGCCTTCCCAGAGGAACATCCTCTCCATCTTCTTCCTCGTTCTTGCCCTCTGGAGCGTGTTGTACACGGTCTTGTGCTGGCTCCCTGAGGCCAGTGACTTCACAGCGTCTGACGCCAGCTGGACCTCGCCGGCTTCGCCGATTATGGCCACTGTCCTGCCGTACACCGACAGGCTGCATGAAGTCAGCTCTTCGATCACCCGGCGAGACTTCCCCTTCAGGCCTATCACCCTCCCCCTTATCCTCTCGAGGGACCGTGCGCTCCTCCCTGCATAGCCGCGGAGGTCTATCACCTCCAGGGCAGTCCCCTCGTCTAACAGCCTGCGCGCCTTCTGAGGCGAGAACCCGCGCCCTATCGCTTCGATGACCCTGGTCGCCGAGAAAAGGTCGGCCCCCACGGCCGACCCTGACTTCAGAACGACCAGCCCCTCCTTGCTATCCACCTGTAGGGTGACGCTCATCTCGCTCTCGAGGTACCTCTTCGTCGCCCCTTCCTTACCTATGACCGCACCCACCCTGTCGACAGGTATCCGCATCACCTGCTCAAAGCTCACGATAAGATCACCCTCATCCACTCCTCTACTTCCTTCCCTCCTATCCCCCTCTTCCTAAAGAACCTGACCATGTTGTAGACGTCTCTCTTCAGAAACTCCTGTGCTTGTGGGTGCGACGAGAGGACCGCGGACCCCATGTCGAACAGGACAGGCCCCCCGTCAGCCCTGAACACGTTGAACTCAGAGAGGTCGGCGTGGACCAGGCCGGCGCCGTTCCAGAGCGCGCTGATGGTCCTGAACGTCCACGTATACTCCTCTTCACCGACCTCCGCCTCCGAGAAGGTGGGGGCTGGTTGGGGGGGGTTCCCGATGTACTCCATCACGAGTATGTTCTTCAGGAACGCAAGGGGCGCGGGGACACGGATTCCCGCTCGCTGGGCGAGCTGGAGGTTCTTGAACTCTTTCCTGGTCCAGAGGTATATGGTGTCCCTCGAACCGGCTGGGAGTTTGCCGAATCGCCTGTCCCCTGCGATGTAGCCCATGCGCTTCCTGAAGTCAGAGGCAGAGGTGAGATAGATTTTCACCGCGACTGCCCTGCCCGCCTTGTCTTCCCCAAGGTAGACCCTGGCCTCCTTGCCTGCGCTCACCACGCCGCGGAGCTCGCGAATGTCTTTCCTCGCTATCAGCTCCTCGACGGCCAGCATGGTAGACCTGTCGAAGACCTCCTCCAGCACCTTCCTATCGTCGGAGTCCCTCCTCAGGTACCTGTTCTCTCGCTCGAGCCGCAGGAGCCTCTCCCTCATCTTATCGCTTTCGTCTTCATCGGCCACGCCCATCCATGAATCAATCAAAATTTATACGTATGAATCGAAAAGCGCGGACTTCCCACTGGAGAGCTGAGCTGAAGTTGTCGGAGTTCGAAGAAACAGAGAAGGGCGCAGAGGACCAACTGGAGGCGCTCAAGAAGCAGCTCGCAGAAGAGAAGAAGCGGAGCGAAGAACTGATGACGCACCTGAGATATTCCCAGGCAGACCTAGAGAACTACAGGAAGAGGGCAGAGAAGGAGATGAAGGAGGCAGGGGAGTCGCTCGCGAAGGGGCTGGCCTCGAAGCTCCTCGTGGTGTCCGACGAGCTGGAACTTGCTCTGAATCACGCAGAAGGGTCGGCAAACAATGAGCTGCTTGAAGGGATAAGGATGGTCGGGCGGAACCTCCGCGCCGCCCTTCAGTCGGTGGGGGTCGAGCCCATCGACGCCCTGGGGAAGCCTTTCGACCCGGCCGTTCACGAAGCGGTGGAGAAGGCCCAGGGCGAGGGGGAAGGGCCCGATCGGGTGGTCGAGGAACTGAGGACGGGGTACACATTCAGGGGGCAGCTTCTGAGACCGAGTATGGTAAAAGTTGAATTGGCGCGTAAAACAGCCCGGGAGGAGGAAGTCTGATGAGTAGCGCCAGAGAGAAGATCATAGGGATAGACCTGGGGACAACGAACTCCGCGGCAGCGGTGGTAGAAGCAGGGAGGCCGGTGGTGATTCCGAGCGCCGAAGGGGCGACCCCCGCAGGGAAGATGTTCCCTTCTGTGGTAGCCTACACAAAGGACGGGCAACTCCTGGTAGGAGAGCCGGCAAGGCGCCAGGTGGTTACCAACCCCGACGGGACCGTCTTCGAGATCAAGAGGAAGATGGGGACAGACTACCGGGTCAACCTATCAGGGAAGGACTACTCACCGGAGCAGCTCAGCTCCTACATACTCCAGAAGATCAAGCACGACACAGAAGTGTTCCTGGGCTACCCCGTGAAGAAGGTGGTGATCACGGTACCAGCCCACTTCAACGATAACCAGCGTCAGGCGACCAAGGACGCAGGCGAGATAGCAGGCCTCGAGGTCGTCAGGATAATCAACGAGCCTACTGCCGCGTCGCTCGCCTACGGCCTCGACAAGTCAGAGAAGGAGATGAAGATCCTCGTCTTCAGCTTCGGGGGAGGGACCCACGACGCGACCATAATGGAGTTCGGGAAGGGGGTGTTCCAGGTCCTCGCCACCTCTGGGGACACGCAGACAGGAGGGACAGACGTGGACAAGGCCATCATCCAAGTCCTCCTCGACGACTTCCGTTCGAAGACAGGGATAGACCTAACCACCGACAAGACCGCCATGGCCAGGCTGAAGGAGGGAGCAGAGCAGGCGAAGATCCAGCTCTCTAACCTGATGTCGACCGATGTGGACCTCCCATTCATAGCCAGCGACTCCTCGGGCCCGAAGAACATTCACTACACGCTGACCAGGACCAAGCTGGAGGAGGTCGCCAGGCCTATAGTCGCAAAGACGGAGGATACAATACGAAGGGTGGTCAACGACGCCAAGCTCACCCCCGAGCAGGTGGACAAGGTGATACTGATAGGCGGCATGACAAGGATGCCGCTGGTCCGGAAGTTCGTCGAGGACGTTGCCAGGAAGCAGGCCGAGAGAGGGGTCGACCCAATGGAAGCCGTCGCCATAGGGGCGGCGATACAAGGGGCGGTCCTGGCTGGGGAGATAAAGGACATGCTTCTGCTGGACGTGACGCCGCTCTCGCTGGGCGTCGAGACCCTCGGAGGGATCACCGAGCACCTGATAGAGAAGAATGCCACGATCCCGACCAAGAGGAGCAAGACGTTCACGACTGCAGCTGACTTCCAGACCGCTGTGACCATCCACGTCGTCCAGGGAGAGAGGAGCATGGCGGCAGACAACGTCTCCCTCGGGATGTTCAACCTGACAGGGATACCACCTGCGCCCAGGGGGGTCCCGCAGATTGAGGTGACATTCGACATCGACGCCAACGGCATCCTCACCGTAGGGGCGAAGGACATCGGGACGGGGAAGGAGAACAAGATTACGATAACCGCGTCGACCAAGCTGTCAAAGGAAGAGAAAGAGAAGCTCATCAAGGAGGCGGAGTCCTTCGCCGACCAGGACAGGAAGAAGAGGGAAGATGCGGAGGTCAGGAACGACGCTGACTCGGTGCTCTACACGGCAGAGAGGACGAAGAAGGACCTGGAAGGCAAGGTCGACAGGGCGAGCATGGACAGGATAGACTCAGCCGCTCAGGACCTCAGGAAGGCGGTCGGTGGGCAGGATACCGGAGCGATCAGGGAGAAGAGCGAGGCGCTGAAGAAGGTCCTCCAGGAGGTAGGCGCCTCGGTCTATCAGCAGGCTCAGAAACAGCCGCAAGGGCCCCCTCCCGGTGGCCAGGGCGGTGACCAGAAAGTCGGCGACGCTGACTACAGAGTTGTGGACGAAGGAAAGTAGGGGATAGCCTCCGTGGCCACGAAGGACTACTACGAGGTGCTCGGCGTCCAGAGGGGGGCGACCAAGGACCAGATCAAGGACGCCTACAGGAAGCTCGCCCTCCAGTTCCACCCCGACAGGAACAAGTCCCCCGACGCAGAAGCGCGCTTCAAAGAGGTTTCAGAGGCGTACGCCGTACTCGCGGACGACGAGAAGCGCAGGCAGTACGACTCCTTCGGGCGGGAGGGGGTGTATCAGAGGTACAGCCAGGAAGACATCTTCAGGGGGGCCGACTTCGGGGAGTTCTTCCGAGGAGGAGGGTTTGGAGGCTTCGATGACGTCTTCGCACAGTTCTTCGGCGGAGGGACGGCGCGGCAGCCGAGCCGCGGCGAGGACCTGACCTATCATCTGGAGCTGAACATGGAAGACATAGTCAGCGACACTGAGAGGGAGATCGAGGTCCCCAGAAGCGAAGTGTGTGCTACCTGCGATGGGAGCGGCGCTAGGCCAGGGACGTCGCCCCGCCAGTGCGCTACCTGCGGCGGGACGGGCCAGGTCCAGAAGGTTCAGTCGGCAGGCTTCGCGCGCCTAGTCAGGGTCACCACCTGCAGCAAGTGCGGAGGGAGAGGATACACTGTGGACAGCCCTTGCAGGGACTGCAGAGGCCGCGGGACAACGGAGAGAACAAGGAGGATCAGCGTCAGGATCCCCGGTGGGATCGAAGACGGATACACCCTCCGACTCAGGGGCGAGGGGAACGCCGGGGAGAGGGGGAGCCCACCGGGAGACCTATACGTCGTGGTGAACGTCGCACCGCACAGGGTCTTCGGGAGGGGGGAAGATGACCCCAGCAACGTCTTCATGGAGGTGAAGATAGGCGCAGTGGAGGCCATGCTCGGGACCGAGGTCACGGTCCCGACACTGCATGGTGACGTCAAACTTACGATACCTCACGGCACCCAGCCCGGCGAGAGGTTCACTATCAAAGACAAGGGGCTCCCAAAGTTCGGGGGATGGAGAGGGGGTTATGGGAACCAGTATGTGGTCGTCCGCGTCGAAGTCCCGAGGAAGCTGACTGAGAAGCAGAGAGAGCAGCTGCGGGAGCTCGGAACCCTCAGCTAGCCCGAGAACTTGTAAATCATAAGGAAGGGCACGTCCTGGATTTCCCGTATTGCCTCCGGTGCGCCGAACTTGTTGCTGACGGCCAGTGATACAGACCTGGAGCCGGCGAGGTTCACAATGGAGCAAGTCCTGATCAGCCTTAGCGCCTCGCCGCTGCTGACCACCTCGCCAGAGTAGAAGTCCTTGGAGAGATGCACCGTCAGCTCCCCTTCTGAGACCGTCCTCCCCACCAGCTCTTCGTCGCATATGTTGACAAGTATCGAACCCCTGTACTCCGCGGTCCTGACTGAGAACCCCTTTTCGGCCAAGCTCTACGCAACCTTGGCGACCGACCTGGCCCCGCACGCCTCGCAGACCATGAACCACATCCGCTTCTCCTTGTCCAGGTGCGTGTCTGGGCTACCGCAGACTGGGCATATCACACCGTCTTTGAGGTAGCGCTGTAGGAGCTGGGTGAAGGAGTCGCGGTCCTTCCGCCCTATGAAGATGGCGCGGTCCCCGTCGAGGGAGGCCGCCGTGGCGAGCTCTTTTGCGAGGTACATCAGGACGCGGCTGGATTCCCTCCTCAGAAGCTTGGGGAACTCGGCGTAGTTGCGGAAAATCGTCTTGTTACCCACCCAGATGACGTCGGGCTCGGGGAGCTCGAGCCTCAGGGCGCCTGACCGCTTCGCGTCCTTGTCCAGGCCAGACCTGGCCCTGGAGAGGAGTTCTTCGTACGACCTGGGCACTCTCCGAATCGTCAGACCAAGGTATTTCAAGTCTTCTGGGCCAAGCAGCCCTCGGGAGCCAAAGATTAAATCGGAAACCGGAAGGGGCGGACTGTGAAGCCGAGGGCGGAGTTCGGCGTCTTTGGCGGCTCTGGGTTCTACAAGCTTGCAAAGGGCACCGGCAGCCTCTCTGCGACAACCCGCTACGGGAAGCCCAGCGGCAGGGTGACCCTGGCGGAAATCGAAGGGAGAAGGGTAGCCTTCATACCCAGACATGGGGTTCACCACGAGTACCCTCCTCACGCGGTCCCTTACAGGGCGAACGTCTTAGCCTTCAAGAAGCTCGGCGTGAAAAGGGTGATTGGCCCCAACGCGGTCGGAAGCCTGAAGGGCGACGTGGCCCCCGGAGAGCTCGTCTTCTGCGACCAGTTCGTCAACTTCACCTCTGGGAGGAAGGACACCTTCTACGACGGGCCTGAGACGACCCACGTCAGTACCGCGTCACCCTACTGCCCTCAGATGAGGAAGGCGGCAATCGAGGCCGCTGAGGCCCTGGGACTCGGGTACCACCCTGCGGGGACCGTGGTCGTGATTCAGGGGCCCCGGTTCTCGACCAAGGCAGAGAGCAAGTTCTTCTCACGGCAGGGGTGGGACGTAATCAACATGACCCAGTACCCTGAAGCTGTGCTCGCACGGGAGCAGGAGATGTGCTACCTCAACATATCTCTGGTGACCGACTACGACGCGGGCCTGGAGGGAGACCCTAGTGTCAAGCCGGTGTCCCACGAAGAGGTGATCAAGGTATTCAACAAGAACCTGCGGAACCTGACGCGACTTATCGGAGAGATCGTGAGGCGGGTGCCTGAGGAGCGCAGCTGCGACTGCGGTTCCGCCCTAGAGCATGCGAGGTTGAACGCCTGATGGGGAAACTTGAGGCTGACGTCAAGAAAGCGATCAGGAACATACCCGACTACCCGAAGAAGGGAGTGGATTTCAAAGACCTCACCACGCTCTGGGAGGACGGCAAACTGACCAGGCGTGTCACAGATGCCCTGGAAAAGAGGTGGAAGAGGGCGAAGCTCGACAAGATAGTCGGCATTGAGGCCAGGGGGTTCATAGTAGGCGCCCCCCTTGCCGACCGGCTCGGGATAGGGTTCGTCCCCGCGAGGAAGGTGGGGAAGCTCCCCGCTAGGAAGGTGAGCGTGAACTACGAGCTCGAATATGGCCGCCAGGGTCTGGAGATGCACGCAGACTCCATCTCCAAGGGGGACAGGGTGCTCGTCGTGGACGACCTTCTGGCGACAGGGGGGACATCGAAGGCTGCGGCAGACCTGGCCAAGATGCTTGGAGGGGAGGTAGTCGGATTCGCGTTCGTGACCGAGCTCAGCGCCTTGAAAGGGAGGGAGAAGCTCGCTGGGCATGAGGTCTACGCGCTCTCCAAATATGACTGACGGGAGGCCCGCGGCTGGGGTAATCGCGGGGACCGGGGTGACCCAGCACTTCGACCTGGGCCGCCCACGGAGCGTGAAGACAAGGTACGGCCGCGTGACGGTGTACGAGGACCGTTCTGGAGATTTCGTGGTCATCCCGAGGCACGGGCAAGGCCACAGGACGCCGCCCCACGCCGTCAACTACAGGGCGAACATAGTGGCCCTGGAGCGCCTGGGTGTGAAGGAGGTTATCGCGACCAGCGCCGTAGGCTCCATGAACGATGGATTCAAGGTTGGGGACCTCGGCCTGGCGGGGCAGTTCTTGGACTTCACGAAGCGCAGGGAGGGGACCTTCTTCGAAAGCGTGGCGGTCCACACGGACATGACCTACCCCTACAGCAGGAGGGTGAACGAGGCCCTGGTCAATGCCGCGAAGAAGCTCAGGCTGGAGGTGCACGAGGGCCTCGTGTATGTCTGCGTGGAAGGTCCGAGGTTCGAGACCGCCGCTGAGATCAAGATGTACAGGACGGTCGGCGGCGACGTGGTGGGGATGACCGGGGTCCCGGAGGTCGTCCTTGCCAATGAGAAACAGATGGAGTATTCGTCTGTGCTGGTTGCTACAAACTGGGCGGCGGGGCTGCAGCCAAGCGTGAGCCATGAAGAGGTCTCGAGGGTGATGGAGAGGACAGGGAGGCTGGTGAAACAGTTGATAGAGGGGGCAATCGGGGGCCTGAGGGGACAAGGACATGAAGGTCGCAGACCAAAAGCTGAGCGGTGAAGGAGAGAGGAACTTCCTTTGGGCCAAAGCCCACATGGGAGCCCTAACCAGCCTAGAGGAGAAGTACGCGAAGTCGAAGCCCCTGGAGGGGGTGAGGATAGGGGTCTGCCTGCACATAACAAAGGAGACGTCTGTGCTCATCGACGCCCTGCTCTCCGCCGGCGCGGAGGTGAAGCTGGCGGCGGCCAACCCGCTCTCGACCCAGGACGACATAGCAGCGTACCTGTCCACCAGGACCGATGTGTGGGCATGGAGGGGTGAGACGGCCCAGGAGTACTCCTGGTGCATCGAACAGGTTCTGGGGAACCGGCCGCAGCAGATAATCGACGACGGATCTGACCTGCATGTAGCAGCCCACCGCTCGAAGGCGAGGTGGGTCGTGGGCGGGTCCGAGGAGACCACGACAGGGGTGGTCAGGCTGAAGGCGCTGGAGGCTGAAGGCGGACTGGCCTATCCGGTCATCGCGGTCAACGATGCCAAGACCAAGTTCATGTTCGACAACAGATACGGGACCGGGCAGTCCACCCTGGACGGCATCATGAGGGCCACGTCCCTCCTCCTCGCCGGGATTAGGACGGTCGTGGTAGGCTACGGGTGGGTCGGCAAGGGGGTCGCCATGAGAGCCCGGGGGATGGGCTGCAGAGTGACCGTGGTGGAGGTCGACCCAATCAAGGCGCTGGAGGCGCATCTGGACGGCTTCGACGTCTCGAGCATAGACGACGCAGCAGCCGGGGGCGACCTGTTCGTCACCGCCACCGGGATGAAGGGGGTGATACCCTACACGGCGATAGAGAAGATGAAGGAGGGGGCAATCCTGTCCAACGCAGGGCACTTCGACGTTGAAATCGACGTGAAGACATTGCTGGCCAAGGCGAAGAAGGTGAAGGAGGTCAGGACGAATGTGGATGAGGTGACGCTCCAGTCAGGCAAGAGGGTGTACGTGGTCGCGAAGGGGAGGATAGCGAACCTGGTTGCGGCGGAGGGGCACCCTCCAGAAGTGATGCAGATGTCGTTTGCGAACCAGTTGATGGCGGCGATACGGATACACGCCGACCACTCGAAGATGGAGAAGAAGGTCTACGGGGTCCCGGTCGAGCTCGAGGAGGAGGTTGCGAGGGCTGCGCTGAAGTCCATGGGAATCTCGATAGGTTCCATGACGAAGGAGCAGAAGGCGTACGCCCAGAGCTGGGAGATCTGAGCTAAGGTTTAAACTGAAAGCGAGGGCGCGCCTCCGAGCCGTGTCGAAGGGTGTCAAACGGGAAAGGGTGCTCGTGCTCTGTGCGCTCCCATACACGAACGCGGTGCCTCATGTGGGCAACCTGGTCGGCTCCCACCTCCCTGCGGACATCTTCGCCCGCTATTGCAGGCTGAAAGGCATAGAGACCCTCTTCATAGGGGCGACCGACGAGAACGGGACGCCGACGGAGGTGGCAGCGCTGGAGCTCGGCGTCACCCCCCAGGAGCTGACCGACATCATGTACCACGTTCACAGGGAGATCTACAAGTGGTTCGAGATATCGTATGACAACTTCTCCAGGACATCCACGCCCACCCACCACAAGACGTCCCAGGAGTTCTTCCTGAAGATCTATGAGAATGGATACGTCAGCGAAGGAGTCCTCAGACTCCCCTATTGCGAGAAGGACGAGCTCTTCCTCCCCGACAGATATGTCGAGGGGACCTGTCCTGTCTGCGGCTACGAGCTAGCCAGAGGGGACCAGTGCGAGAAGTGCTCCACCCTCCTCGACCCTATCCAACTGATCAACCCCAGGTGCAAGGTCGACGGGAGCGTCCCGGTCTTCAAAGACAGCAAACAGCTCTTCCTGGAGCTGGGAAAGGTGCAAGACAGGCTCCAGGCGTGGATTGGTTCAAACCAAGTCTGGAAGGGGCAGGTCACCTCGCTCGCCCTTGGCTGGCTGAAGGAAGGGCTCAAGAAGAGGTCCATCACCAGGGACCTCAGATGGGGGGTGCCGGTCCCCCTCGACGGGTACAGAGGCAAGGTGTTTTACGTATGGTTCGACGCGCCTATCGGATACATCTCGGCCACGAAAGAGTGGGGTGACGCGAGAGGGGACCCGGGGGCTTGGGAGAGGTTCTGGACTGATGAGAGGACGCGGATATACAACTTCCTGGGGAAGGACAACATACCCTTCCACACCATATTCTGGCCTGGCATGCTCTTCGCCCACGGAGGACTCAGCCTCCCCTACGACGTGGTCGGGCTGCAGTTCTGCAACTACGAAGGAGACAAGATCTCCAAGAGCAAGAACTGGGGGGTGTTCTGCGAGAGCATCCCTCAAGCCGGCCTGGACCCGGACATCTGGCGGTACTATCTAATCGGCATCATCCCAGAGACACGGGACACTGAGTTCAAATGGGACGACTTCAAGAACAAAGTGAACAACGAACTGGTGGCGAACCTTGGGAACTTCATCCATAGGACGACCACCTTCGCTTGGAACAACTTTGGCGGCGATGTGACCGTCGACGTGGTGGCTGGAGACGAACAAGAGCTCATCGCCGGCGTCGCCCGCCTGGGTGAGGAGTCCCTCGCGCTCCTCGGTGAGGTCAGGTTCAGGGAGGCGATGAGCAAGCTGCTGGCCATGGCGGACCTCGGCAACGAGTATTTTCAGAGCAAGCAGCCATGGAAGCTGGTGAAGACGGAGAAGGAGGAATGCGGGCGTGTCATCCATGCGTGCCTGACGGCGTGCGAATCGATCGCCATCGTGCTTCAGCCGTTCCTACCCGCCTCTTCGGCGAGGATCCTCGACCTCCTAGGCGCCCATGACAGGGAGGTGTCAGGGCTGGGGAAGCACCGGCCCCGTGTGCAGCTCAGCGCGAAACCCGAAGTCCCCTTCAGGAAGCTGGAGGACGACCAGCTCGAGGCGGCGAAGAAGCTGGTTACGAAGAGCAGGCCTGTGAAGGACTACTTCCAGCGTTAGCTGCTCAGCCGCAGGATGGGAGTGCCTCGAGGCCCCAGAGGAGAGAGGTGTCCATGTCGTCGTCCATGACCCGGCCCCTCAGTATCTTCGCTAGAGGGTCGTAGTCATCGTACTTCGTAGCGCCGAAACCTGAGGCCAAGACACTTACCTGCAGCTGAGACGAGCCCGAGCAATCGACGCCGTACTCCACGTCGACCGACTGGTTGTCGATCAGGGACCCGAACCTGCTGACCGCCAGCCCCACTTCCTGGGCCGAGAGGTTGGTGTCTGCGTTGAGGCTCACTACCGCCCTGCTCGCTTCCCTAGCGTCAGCGATCCTCCCCAGGGACACCACGGCACCCGCCAGGGCGTCCTCTGCTTTCTCCACGCCCCCGTTGCTCGATACGCCCAGCAAAGAATACCCGTCCCTGAGGACGGCGCCTAGGAGCTTGTTGAGGCCCACAGACTTCGAGGCCGCGGTCGACTTCGTCAACAGCGAACCTAGCGCCTTGACGGCGGCCTTGTTGGCTGAGTCGTAGAGGTTGGCCAGAGTCGACTCCTCCGGGGAAGAGTGCATCAGGGTCTCGTTGTCCACGACCACCACGCCCCTCGATGCGGCTCGGAGGCGCCTCAGAGAGACACCGGCATAGAATTTCATCCTCTTCTCAAACTCGAACGGCATGACTGCCACCCCCACGGTCGTTGCACCACACTCCTGGGCTATGGAGGCGACCATCGGGGCCAGCCCGCTCCCGGTCGCTCCGCCGAGGCCCGCTACCACGAAGACCACCTTGAAGCCCCCGACCGCCTCCTTGATCCTCCCGTGATAGGGCAGAGCGAGCCCGCGCACAAGAGACGGGGTGAGCTTCTGGTCTATGGGTGACTGGATGTGAATGGCGTCCTTGGGATCAACTGGCGAGAAGTCCTCAGCGTCGCAGGAGACATAGGCGTACCTGTCGATGAACAGAGGTTTCCGGCTGAGCAGGGAGACGATCCTGGTCCCTGCGCTACCTATTCCGATTACAGCGACTTCGTCCGTGGTCTTTTGGTCAAACATCCTCGAAGCGCAGACCTACACCGCACTTCGAATAAACAAGCCAATCACTGAATTTAGTTGACGACAATGTAGTTTTTGTTTACCCCCACGCACGAAGCCCCGGCGACGTGATGACGATCAGTCTTGGTTGACTAACTTGTTGACCAACTCGTCCATCATGTGCCCCGAACATTCGACCGTCACCGTCTGGACCCCGTCCACCGAGAGCGCGGCGGCCTTGATGTCTCGTCCGATGTTCACGGCGATGGGACTGTAGGCGGAAAGTGGCTGGAACCTTATCCTTACGGTCCCCGTCGCCATCTCGGACACTTCGGTGACGATGTTGAGCTCTCCGAACTTCCGCTTCGTCTCTTCATCGACCAGCTCGTTGAGCTTAGCCTCGACCCGCCTGGAAAGCTCACTGGGCAAGCAGAACCACTCGGGTTTAGAGAGACTATAAGGCCTTTGGCTCACCAGTGGACTCGAAGGGTCAGCGGATGAGAGGCCTTTACTTCGTCTACCTTGCCTACGCTGGTGTTTTTGGGGACAGGACCGAGGGTGCCATCCTTTATCTTCGCGTAGATACTGTTCAAGGCCTCCGCGTACTCGTCCAGCATCTCTTCGGGCTCGGACTCGGTAGGCTCGATCATCAGCGCCTCATGCACTATGAGAGGGAAGTAGACGGTAGGCGCGTGCATTCCGAGGTCGAGGATGGCCTTGGCAACGGTCATGGCAGATCCCGGGAGATCGCCCTTGACGGAGACCACGGCCTCGTGCTTCCTCAAGAGCTCCACCTCGTGGGACGCCGGGAACGCCTCAGGGTCGAGGCTCTTCCACAGGTAGTTAGCCGCCAGGACCGCCATCGAGGATACGTCCTTCAGGCCGGACGCACCGAGGAGGCGGATGTAGATGTAGGCGCGGAGAAGGACCGCGGAGTTACCGATGAAGCCTTTGAGCGGGCCTATCGAACGCCTTAGCCCGTAGTCCAACGAGTAACCGGTCTTCTCCTTCACGATGACCGGGACCGGGAGGTAGTCCGCCAGCT
This sequence comes from archaeon, assembly GCA_021786335.1. The sequence continues at coordinate 5,185 of JAJYNM010000056.1, read as the reverse complement.
TCCGCGTCACCCCCACCGGCCCTGCGCCGGGGCCTCCGCCCCCGTGGGGGGTCGCGAAGGTCTTGTGGAGGTTCAGGTGCACTACGTCGAACCCCATGTCCCCAGGCCGGGCCCTTCCCAGAAGGGCGTTCATGTTGGCGCCGTCGTAGTACATCAACCCCCCGGCCGCATGGACCGCGTCGCACACCTCCTTCACCTCCCCCTCGAAGAGCCCGAGCGTGTTGGGGACGGTGAACATCATCCCGGCTGTCCTCTCGGATGAGAGCTCCTGCACCTTGCTGGCCTTCACCTGCCCATTGGCTCCTGACGGTACCTTCACCACTTTGAAGCCAGCCATCGCCGCGCTGGCTGGGTTCGTCCCGTGGGCCGAGTCAGGCACCAGTATCTCGTCCCTGGCGCCTCCTCCGTGTTCTGCCAGGTACTTGCGTATCATCAGGACCCCCGCCAGCTCCCCCTGTGCCCCAGCCGCGGTCGAGAGGGAGAAGCGGTGCACGCCTGTGATTTCGCAGAGCGCCCGTTCAAGGTCGTAGAAGATCGACAGTATCCCCTGGACGGTACCGGCGGGCTGGAGCGGGTGGGCCCCCTTCATAGCGTCGGATGACGCGATCATCTCGGAGACCTTGGGGTTGTACTTCATGGTGCAGCTCCCGAGAGGATACATGCCGAGCTCCACAGAGAAGTTCATCTGCGAGAGGCGATTGAAGTGCCTCAGGACCTGGAGCTCGGAGAGCTCAGGGAGGTTGAGCGAATCCCTCCTCATCGACTGCGGGACGAGGCTCTGCGGGTCCTTGAACCTCGAGCTGATGGTTGGGTCGGAAGGGACGCTGTTTCCGACCCTGCCTGGCCTGCTCAGTTCGTTGAGCAGCGGCTCGTCCCAGGAGGCCTGGACGTACTTCTTCAAGCTAGACTGCCTCCTCTAGGGCCGCTGCGAGCGCTTCTATGTCGTCCCTGGTGTGGACCTCGGTTACGCAGTATAACCCGGACTGGGAGCCCACCTCTATGTGTGTAGGCGAACCCGCCAGGACCCCCAGCTTCGCGAGCTTGCCGAAGACTGACTCCGCCTTCGCCTTCTTATATGAGACTACGAACTCCTTGAAGAAGGCGCCCTTGAAGTGAGGCGAGACCACTCCCTCTATCCGCGACAGTCTCTTCGCCGCGAAGTGCGAGTTGGCAATGATGGTCTCTCCGAGCGTCCGGAACCCCTCCTTGCCCAGGAGAGACAGGTAGCTGGCCGCCGCTATGGCCATCAGCGACTGGTTGGTGCAGACGTTCGACGTGGCCCCTTCCCTCCTTATGTGCTGCTCGCGAGCCTGCAGGACCATGGCGAACGCCTTCCTTTGCTGGTCTGCCACGGAGGTCGTGAGTCCTATCAGCCTCCCTGGCATGTTCCTGGCCAGCTTGATGTCCTTGACCGCGAAAATCCCCAGGTGCGGGCCACCGTAGTTCATCGGTATCCCCAGCGGCTGACCCTCTCCGACAGCTATGTCGGCTCCGTAGGCTCCTGGCTCCCTGATGAGGGACAGTGAGATGGGGTCTACCCCGGCTACGACGAGTGCACCGGAGCTATGGACCAGGGAGGTCACCTCTGGCGCTTCGTCTTCGATGACTCCGAAGTAATTGGGGTTCTCGAAGTAGAGGCAGGCGACGCCGTCAGAGAGCTTCTTCTTCAGGTCCTCGCTATCCATCCTCCCCGTGGCGCGGTCGAAATCCACAGTTTCCAATGTCATCCCCATCGGCTCGGTGTATGTCCGTATCACCCCCCTCCTCTGCGGACCGATGTTCCCTCCCAGCAGAACCTTGTTGCGCCCGGTCACCCTCCCGGCCATCCTGACAGCTTCCCCGGCTGCGGAAGCCCAATCGTAGAGTGATCCGTTGCACGCCTCCATCCCAAGGAGGTCGCACATGAGGCTCTGGTACTCGAAGAGGGCCTGCAGGACGCCCTGGCTCACCTCTGCCTGATATGGGGTGTAACTGGTGTAGAACTCCTGCCTCGAGGTGATGGACTCCACGGCGGCGGGGACATAGTGAGGCCAGACCCCACCCCCCAGGAAGCACAGCGTCTCCGGCGGTGTCTTGTTCTGGCGGAGCCTGGCTTGGACTTCGCGCCTTACCGCGTACTCCGAGCCCCCCTCGGGGAGCCTGAGGGGCCGGCCCAGCTTCACCCCCTCAGGTATGTCAGAGAAGAGGTCTTCGACGGTTGCTGCACCCACCTTCCGGAGCATCCTGCCCACAAAGTCGTCGTCGAGGTTCGGGAGCAAGGGATGCCGCCGGCGGGCGCCGCTCATTCCTTGAAGGCCGAAAAACGCTTAAAATAAGAACGTAGCGCCGCTGGCGAAGGTCCCTTGAGGAAATCCGCATCGCTGGTGTTTCTGCTCTTGCTCGTCGCAGCCTTCATCCCCCTGCAGGGGGCGGTCCACGCTCAAGGCGCCGCGAGGGTCGATGTGAAGAGCGTCTACTCGCTGAACAGGTACGGTTTCGCAACGATAAGCGAGAACGTGACGCTCACGAACAATGGGACGTCAGCCGTCCAGGTGCCGACCATCAGCATAGGTTTCGGGGCCCTGTCATCGGACATCGTTGACGCAAACCTGACGGCAGGATTCTCGATGGGAACGCCCCCGTCGGCAGGAGGGCCGTTCACAGTGAGCGGTGGCAGGCCAATCCCGGCAGGGGGGAACTCGAGCTACGTCCTTGAAGCGCTACTGAACAACATAGTCTCTACCGCGAAGAACGGCAGCCTTTCGGTGGATGTCCTGTCTTCGCCTTCGATCAGCACCAGGGTAGCGTCCTTGGTGAACGTGGTCCAGATGCCTACGCAGGCCTCGTTCATGTCGGCGCCGGCAGGGCTGAAGGCCAGCATACTGGGGACCAACAACACGTACTATTCAGTGCTCACCAACATCCTCCCCACCGTGGCGAACACGTCGGTAAGGACAATGTCGTCCAACTCGGCCCAGGACTTCAATCCCCTCAGGGTCGTCGACGCCCTGCGGACGATATCCATCGCGCCAAATGGGACCCCGGAAGTGACAGACAAGATTGAGTTCGAGAACCTGGGGACCGTGGCCCTGGCCAGACTCTACGTCTCGCTCCTCGCGCCTAACTCGACTCAAGTGACGATACTGACAGGGACACCCAACGAGCCAGTCCTGGAGAACCCGTTCCAGATGTCTCTGACGGGCGGGGCCATAGACCTCAGGTCGTTCGTGGTAGGCTATCCGAGCGACGGCGTTCAGACGGGGACAGACTTCACCCTCACCTACAGATATCAGCTGGGGACGAACTATTACTCCACCTCTGGCGGGAAGGTGACCGTCAACATCCCGGAGACGCCCCCGGTGCAGGCGTTCGTCGACTCCTACTCGATTAACTTCTCCCTGCGCCAGGGCGCCAACGGCATCAAAGTGAACCCGGTGAACCTCGGAGCGGTCACGCCCTGGCATAATGGGACGGCATCCTTCTCCTACGGCGTCTCCCTCGGATGGTTCCTGGACGGGGGGCTACCTTTCGCCTCGGTCACGTTTCTCTTCCTGCTGATCGGCCTGTTCGTCGTCAGGTCGTCGGCCCTCCCAGGGAAGGAGGCCGAGGAGGAAGAGGAGACCTCGTCCGACCTCACATCGGCCATGATAGCTGCCTTCGACGAAAAGACCAACGTGATCAACGGACTCTGGCCGGAGATCGCGGCCAAGGGAGCGAACGAACTGGACAAGGCATACTTCGACGAGGTCCGCGTCCGCCTTGATTCCTTCCGGAACAAGGCGCTGCAGAGGCTCAACGAAGTCAAGCAGAAGTCCACCAGCCAGAGGTTCGCCGACGTGGTGGGCCAGATACAGACCACGGAGAGGGAGGTGGACAGGGCAGCGAAGGACAAACTGAACCTCTACCAGCAGTACTACCTCCGCCAGATGAGGAAGGAGGTGTACGACAGGCTGCTCCCGCAGTACACCAAGAGACTCGAGAGGGCGCTCAACCAGCTCTCCGACGAGCTCCACACGGTCCAGAGGGAATCGAAGCTGATCTAGCGCCGGCGCCCGCCGGGGGCAGATTTATGAAGCCGTGCCGCCCCGGAAGCCTCGGACATGGAGAAGACAGAGAAGCTAGTGATAATTGGGTCTGGACCCGCTGGCCTCACAGCGGCCATCTACGGGTGCAGGGCAGACCTCGAGCCCTTGGTATTCATGGGGACCAGGTATGGCGGCCAGCTGATGCTGACGAGCGAGGTGGAGAACTTCCCCGGGTTCCCGGATCCGGTCCTCGGGCCTGACCTGATATCAAAGATGAAGTCCCAGGCGGAGAGGCTCGGGGCCAGGCTTGTCCAGGAAGACGTCGTCAAGGTCAACTTCAGAAGCTACCCGTTTGAAGTCTACACCGACGCAGGCGTGACGAAGGCCCTCGCGGTCATCATAGCCACCGGCGCCAACCCCAGGAGGCTGGACCTTCAGTCCGAGATGAGGCTGATGGGCAAGGGGGTATCCAACTGCGCCGTGTGCGACGGGTTCTTCTTCAGAGGGAAGAGGGTGGCAGTGGTCGGAGGCGGTGACACTGCGATGGAGGAGGCGACGTTCTTGACAAAATTTGCCTCGTCGGTGCAGGTGATCCACAGGAGGGGCGAACTCAGGGCTAGCGCAGCCCTGAAGAAGGAAGCGTTCGAGAACCCGAAGATCAGTTTCATCTGGGACTCGGCCGTCGCGGAGGTGATTGGAGAGAAGAAGGTGGAGGGAGCCAGGGTCAAGAACCTGAAGACCGGGAGCGAGAGCGAGATACCCGTGGATGGCCTCTTCGTCGCCATCGGCTATGAGCCGAACACGGAGATATTCAGGGGACAGTTGGAGCTTGACCCCAAGGGATATCTGGCGGTCCGCAATGGGACGGAGAGCAGCGTCCTCGGCGTCTTCGTCGCGGGTGACGTCCACGACTTCAGGTACAGGCAGGCGATAACCGCGGCGGCAGACGGATGCAAGGCTCTCCTGGATGCTGAGAAGTTCTTGAAGAACAAGCTGGAAGTCAAAGCCGCTAGCTGATCACGGGGACGAACCTGTCCCCGGATGCTGACTTGCTTAGCGGACCGACTATTGGGGTCTTGTAGCCGCAGGACATGCACCTGCTCCGGCTGTCTAGGGTGTACTCCAGAATCTCGTAGCCGTAGCGCCTTATCAGGACTGCGCCGCACCCGGGGCAGTAGGTG
>JAJYNM010000085.1 GCA_021786335.1 archaeon | reverse complement strand
GCTCTGGCGAATAAGGGAGGCGAGGTCGCAAGTTGGCCAACCCCGGAAGAGATCAAGGCAATCTGGGGATAGACTCCAACGTCCTGGTCGCGTATCTAGTCCCCGAGCACCCCGACCACGAACGCACCAGGGCGCTGGCGCGGGAAAGCCACGCGGTCAACCCGACGGTTCTTCACGAGACCTACCACGCCTGCGTCTTCAAACTGAGAAGGAGCCCGGCGGACACGGTCAAGGCTCTGTTAGACTACATGGACCTCGCAACTTGCCTGCCGATTGGCCCTGATATAGTAGAGCGCGGCCTGAAGCTTGCCCTCAGGCATTCGCTGGGAGGCAGAGACGCGCTCATCTTGGCTTCTTACCTGTCATCCAAGGGAGTCAAGGGCTTCGTGACGATGGACAAGTCTCTGTTGTCGCTCAAAGAAGTCAGATTCGGGAAGAGGGTACTGAGGATATGGTCTCTCCCAACATATTGATTTCTCAAGGCAATCACGTTCGCAAGCCTCGGCGACCAGCGCAGCCTGTCCAGCACCCATCTCCAACACTAGGACGAGGTGTTCCCGGCGAAGGCGCAACGAACACAGCGCATGGCAGCAACAGCCGCTGTGCAAGAGTCGTTCATCCTAAAATATGACGAGGAAGGATGTGGATGCCGAAGCCTTGGTCGAGCACATCCTCAAAGCGGCTCCGAAGTCTGCCAAGGTGGTCTTCGAGAATGACGCGGTCCGCGTCATCGTAACCACAATGAGGAAGGGACAGAAGGTCCCCATGCACTCTCACTGCAAAGGCCTCTCCTATGCCCTGAACGGGGGTAAGATCAGAATCACGACTGAGCAGGGGAAGTCCATCGTGTTCAACATAAAGAAGGGGGAGGTCGGCTGGTCGGATGCAGGCGGGAGGGGCGAGACGCACGCTGTCGAAAATCTCGGGGGAGTCCTGCGGGAGTTGTCTGTAGAGTTCAAGGGGTGAGCCCCTGTTCCAACAGTCAGATCACCACAAAGCTCTCCCTGTCAGGTCAAAGCATTCCAGGCGAGGGGAGGATGAACCATACGCACGGTTAGCCGTTCATCAGGCGCATTCGGTAGAAGTGTTTATCGTCTTTGCTCTGGGCGTATCTTATCTCCAGTTCATCGCCCTGGAACTGCATTAGCTCGATCAAAGCGTGCCCTTTGAACCTCGCCACCGCCGACCTGCCGTCGTACTCGAACTTGATTTGAGGACCGTCCTTCCTCAGCTTTCCTCTAAGATTGACCATCGACCCGAACGTGTTCATCACTGGTTCGGAAAGAAGAAGGTGCCTACCGTCCACCTCCACCCACACCGATTCGCCCTCGCATCCCAGCATCACGTTGGCAAGTTGCAGGGGCTTCCGCCCATTGAAGTCGACCGCAAAGTCTGATAGAAAGTAACCCGTCGCCTCGATTATTTCCAGCGGGTCACTACCTCCGCCCCCCAGCCTCCCGAGATAGACTTCGGCCCGCCTGTCATTGGGGTAGTAGTTGGCGAAGACGCTCTCTGCAGTGCCCCCATGGCACCTGCACACGAGCAGCTCGACCAGTTCCCTTCTTCCTGAATCCATGGGACGGAAACCTCGCGCAACTAGAATTGCCTTAGGGACCCTCAGCACCAGCCCCTTACCGTTCCTGACTGCTGCCATCGCTTGCCATTGGGAAGTCCGCTTATAGCGGCCACCTTCTTCCGACGCGGGGACGAGAGTGAGAGTGTGCAGAGCTACAAGGGGCAATGCAAAAGAAATCGCCGAAGCGCATGTGGAAAAAGGAGAACCGCTTACAGGGGACTGTCTGCCGACGAGGCAGTCGTCGTTGTTACCGGATGAACAGCCTTCCATTGTCATGCCTTGAATCAGTCGGCGCGGGCACCCTCTGTCACCCTGAGAGGAGAGGTGGTGACGAGCTGAGCTGAGGAGAGCGTCGCGGGCTGGCCCTTCCAGTGCGCTTTGAGGTACTAGTGCGAACGGGTGGTCCTCAAAGGTACACTTAACACCGACATCAAACCATGATTCGCCCACAGGCAGCGAGCCCCAAACTGTCATCGATGGAACCTATGGTCGCGCACGGGAGCAGGATGAGTTGGGCAGGGATCCTGAGGCCGGGAAACGAATTCGCTCCCGCTTCCAAGTCGCAGCTGGCGGTGATGACCACAGAGTCAGGACCTCCCTTGCAGAGATACTTCGGCAAATGGGACGCCGTGTTCCGCCGGTTCACAGTGAACCTCACATCGTCCAAGATAAGGGTGGTCGCGCTCCAGCCCGGTCAGCGCGGCGAGGGGGGCATCATGTGCGTCCTTCACTGGGTGGACCGCAGGGACATGGTCCGTTCCGACAAGAGGAGCGTCTGCCACGGGGACGGATGGCCGACAGAGCTCTGGGAGGCGTTCACGTCCCAACTGGCAAACCTGCCCGATGGGAGCATTGCTGAGAAGCTCCAGCGCTTTCTCGATTCCGACATGTTGGATGAAAACGAGGCTGTCGTGTTGTGGCGTAAGAGAGTGAAGGGCGGAGTGACGGTGCCACCCGAAGAGAGAACCTCAATCGACGAGCGCTGGCTTCCTGTCCCGGCACTGCTGGTCTCTACCGACCAACCTTCCAGATGCATAGTTTCATGGTCACCGGGGGCAGATTTCAATCGCAGCATGTCTGACGCACTGGCATCCAGGGTAGCCAGGCTTAGGAGGCCTGACCTGACGAACCAGGCGAAGTACTACCTAGAATGCACGCTTTCCAGGCTGCACGGCGTCAGGTTCGGTCCCGACGACCGCGTCGAAGACTCCCGATACGAAAACGCCAAGGAGGTCCTCGAGATCAGGGAGTCTTTGGAGAAACTCGAAAGGCAGCGAATCGCAGATCCGAAGCTCGGACTGCTCGACCGGTTCGGCTCGGAGTAAGGCCTGGTTTAGGATGAGTAACCCCTGCATAGGCGAAACATCGAATGTCAGAACATCTATCGTCAACTTTTGTCCCTTGGATGGCGTTTGAAGGCCGCCGTTATATCTGACATCCATGGCAACCTGACTGCCCTCGAGAGCATACTGCCGGAGATCAAGAGGGCCGACCGCATCATATGCCTCGGAGACGTGGCGGTTAGCGGCCCTCAGCCGCACGAAACCATAGCGTTCATTCGAAAGGCAGGGTGGCCGTGCGTGCTGGGCAACACGGAGGAGAGGTTGGCGAAATCTGAGCGGGAGCCGTTCAACGGCTTCCCCGAAGGCGAGAGACAAAAGATGATTTCGCTGGATGCTTGGACAGATTCTGAAATCGATGGCGCGGACCGGGGCTTCCTTTCAGCGTTCAAGCCCACGGTCGAGCTCAAAGCAGGGAAACACTCCCCTGCCCTGCTACCACGGATGACCCCGTTCAAACACCGAGGAGATACTCCCGACTATTCCTGAGGAGGAACTTGGCAAGATCTTCAAAGGAAACGGTGCCCTGGTCTACTTGGGTGGGCACACTCACTCTCAGATGGTCCGAAAGTTCAGGTCGTCTCTGATAATCAATCCGGGGAGCGTCGGCCTGGCTTACTTCAGAGGAGCAGAGGGCAAGATAGTGACCCCCATCTGGGCTGAATATGCATTACTGACGCCTTCAGGGGGCGACCTTAATGTGGAGCTGATACGCAGGAGCTACAGGAAGAGGAATCTGAAAGACGCCGTCGTGAAGAGCGGAATGCCCAACCCCACATGGTGGCTAAAGGACTGGGTTAGTTGATTCTTTGGAAGAGATGTTCCGACGAGGCTGGGTCGATGAGCCTGTCATCGGTTCCGGTGATGACAAGTGTCGGCGCCTGGATCAGCCTCAGCCTGTCAACCATTTCATGGGCCGACGCAGAACCTCGTCTACCTCCTGGCGGACGAAGAAAGCAGGGAAACCCTGGCGATAGAGTCGGGGTGGGGGACCTCCTCCATAGCAAAGCAGGCGGAGGTGGACGGACTGAGGGTTAAGTTCGTCGTGTCCACCCACAGCCACTCCTACCACACGTCGGCATTTGATGACCTTGAAGCGAAGATGGGAGCGAAGGTCGTCGCCCACGAGCGCCCCCCCGTGCGCCAAGACGTGTCTGTGGAAGACGGATACCCCTGGGATTTCGGGGACAGGAAGAAGGTCATCTGTACCCCCGGCCACGTCGAGGACAGCATCTGCCTGTAGGACGGAAAACACCTGTCCATCGGGGATACCCTGTTCATCGGGAACTGCGGGAGAGTGGACCTGGAAGGGGGTTCGGCTGAGAAACTGTTCCGCAGCCCCCGAGGTCATCCTAGCACCCCCCAAAATACCGTCATCTACCCGGGACACGATTACGGCGACGTCCCGTCCAGGACGCTTGGGGAAAGAGCCGTGCTCAACCCTGCCCTGGCCCCGGGGACGTAAAGGGAGTTCCTCGCTGTCCCTTGGGGCTACCTGCGCTGGATGAGCTCCAGCCAGATGCCGTTGGGGTCCTTCACGAAGGCGATTTCGCTCGACCCGGGGCCGAGGGAGTAGGGCTCTTTCGCTATCTCGACCCCGGCCTTCCTCAGCCTCTC